>JAVEEI010000217.1 GCA_030840525.1 Frankiaceae bacterium | reverse complement strand
TGCCAACAATCCGGACCATCTGGTCAGCATGTCGCTGATCTTCGCCGACGTTGACGACCGAGACCGCGCCATCGCCTGCCTGCTCCGCGCCCTCGGACTGAACCATGAGCACGCCGACGCGCATCTCGCGATGGCGCAAAACCTGCTGGCAACCGGTCAGTTCGCGGCAGGCTGGCGCGAATATGAGTGGCGCAACCTGACCGAGGCGGGCAAGGCGACAATGCCCGCGATGACCTCGGCGCCGTGGAACGGGATGAAACTGCCCGCCGGGCGGTTGCTGCTGGTCGGCGATCAAGGTTATGGCGACACCATCCAGTTCGCACGGTATATTTCGATGGCCGCCGAACGCTGTCAGGAAGTGATTGTCGGTTGCAGCCCGGAAATGCGCCCGCTGCTGGCGAATCTGCCCGGCGTGTCGCTGTATTGCCATCGCTGGGCCGATGTCCCCGGCCATGCGGCACATTGCCGCATGTCCAGCCTGCCCTACCTGTTCGAGACCAGGTTGGATACCATACCGGTGCGGGTGCCCTACCTACAGGCCGATCCCGCCCGGTTAGCGCACTGGAAGCAACACCTGCTCGCAACGCTTCCGGCCGGCGCCAAGCGCATCGGGCTGGCCTGGAGCGGCCGGCCGACTCATCCGAATGACCGCCGCAGGTCAATCGATCTTGCCCGACTCGCCCCCCTGGCGGATGCGGGTTCGACCACTTTCCTCTCGCTGCAGATGCCGATGCCGGCGCGCGACCTGGAAACGCTGCCCAAACTGCCGGGCATGACCGACCTTTCGGCGCTGCTGACGGATTTCGGCGAAACCGCCGCGGTAATCGAGAACCTCGACCTGGTCGTGACGGTGGATACGGCGGTGGGCCACCTGGCCGGCGCGTTGGGCAAGCCGACCTGGATTCTGCTGCCGAAGGCCGCCGACTGGCGCTGGATGCTCGACCGCGACGACAGCCCGTGGTATCCGTCCGTGCGGTTGTTTCGCCAGCGGAAATCCGGTGCCTGGGACCAGCCGATCGATGAGCTGCTATCGGCTTTAAAGGAAAGATTTTCATCCGCCGCAGGGTAAAGTTACCCCGACCTTACGCGCCGGCGGCCAATCATTTGTTAGAAGTATCTTTCGAAACCAGGTGGCCAACCGTCACGGCGTCTGGCGACCGGCGTCCCCGGATCCGGATCGTGACGGGACTCACATCGCGCTGGAAGCCATCCGAACCCACTGCCGACGATGTGAAGAGGCCAGTGCCTATTGCGGAAATCACCGAACGGCTGGAAAATCCCCAGCGATTGTCTGCCACTGGGTCGATGACCGTTCAGGGGGAGGAAAGCATGGCGACCTCACAGGTGCTTACACGCGAAGCCGAGACCGATGAGACCGAGGTTTTTGACGCAGTCATCATCGGCGCGGGAGTCTCCGGACTCTACCAGCTTTATAAGCTGCGCGAACTCGGCATGAAGGCGCGGGTGTTCGAAACCGGCACCAATGTCGGCGGCACCTGGTACTGGAACCGCTATCCCGGCGCACGCTTCGATTCCGAAAGCTGGACCTATGGCTATTCCTTTTCCAAGGAGTTGCTCGATGAATGGCACTGGGACGAACACTTCTCTGCGCAGCCCGAGACCGAGCGCTACCTGAACTACGTCGCCGACAAGTTCGACCTGCGTCGAGATATCCAGTTGCGCAGCCGTGTCAGCAGCGCCCAGTACCGCGAGGACACCCGCAGCTGGGACATTACACTTGATGACGGCCGGCATTACAGCGCACGCCTGCTGATCACCGCCATCGGCGTGCTCTCGGCGCCGACCATGCCGCGCATACCCGGCGTCGAGACGTTCAGGGGCCAGTCCTGCCACACCGCACACTGGCCCAAGGAACCGGTCACCTTCGAAGGCAAGCGGGTCGCGGTGATCGGCACCGGCGCCACCGCCGTGCAGACAATCCAGACCATCGCCAAGGACGTCGGCAGCCTGACCGTGTTCCAGCGCACCGCGCAATGGTGCGCCCCGCTCCACAACGCCAGGATCGGCGAGGAGGAAATGCAGGGAATCCGAGCCCGTTATCCCGAGATCTTCGCGCGCTGCTACGAGACCCCAGGCTGCTTCGTCCACAGCCCCGATCCGCGCTCGGCGCTGGAAGTAACACCCGAGGAACGCGAGGCTTTCTGGGAGAAACTTTACGCCGAACCTGGCTTTGGCATCTGGCAGGGCAACTTCCGCGACATCCTGATCGACCCCGAGGCCAACGCGCTAATCTCGGACTTCATTGCCCGCAAGATCCGCGAACGGGTCAAGAACCCGGTGGTGGCCGAGCGGTTGATCCCGAAGAACCACGGCTTTGGTGGCCGCCGCGTGCCGCTGGAAACCCACTACTACGAAGTCTACAACCAGCCCAACGTGGAACTGGTCGACATCAACGAGACGCCGATCGAGCGCATCACGCCAGCCGGCATCAAGACCAGCGACACCGAGTATGAGTTCGACCTGATCATCTATGCCACCGGTTTCGATGCGATTACCGGCGCGTTCGACCGGATCGACATCCGAGGTGTCAACGGGCGCCGCCTGAAGGATGAATGGAAAAACGGACCGCAGACCTATCTCGGCGTGCTGGTTGAAGGCTTTCCCAACATGCTGATGGTGATGGGACCGCACGCCGGGCTGGGTAACTTTCCCCGCGCCGCCGAATACAGCGTGGAATGGGCAACCGGCCTGATCCGCCACGCGCGCACCCATGGCATAACGCGAATCGAGGCCACTCATGCGGGCACCGAAAGGTGGACCGAGCACGTCAAGTCCACGGGCGTGGGGTTGTTGGCCAACGATGTGGACTCATGGATGACCGGCATCAACCGCAACGTCGACGGCAAGGACACCCGCAAGATCATGCGCTACAGCGGCGGTTATCCCGCCTATCGCGAGCACTGCGACGCGGTGGCGGCGGAGGAATACCACGAGATCAGACTGGAATAGAGCCATCCCCGACAACGGCTCGGCAACCGACGCCTCGCCGCAAAGTTTGACGGATC
>JAVEEI010000072.1 GCA_030840525.1 Frankiaceae bacterium | reverse complement strand
TTGACGCTGGAGGGGCGGCCCCGCAAAATCGCGCGGCCCGCGCCGCTCCAACCATGAGCCCGATTACGCCAGTCGGTTTCTCCAAAGATCGCGCCTTAGGCGGTCATGACATCGCGGCGGCTACGAGTTCACGACTTGCGGGCTGCGATAACGGCATTCAGACGGTCGCGCGGCAATAGGTCGGCGTAGCGCACCGCCAGCGGGTCAGGCGTCGCGTCCTGGAACACCTTCGCCGCGGCGCGGCGTGAGGCACCGTCGAGGCTTCGCGCCAGCGCAGTGTGCTGTTCTTCCAAAGTCACTGCACCACGATCGAAGCGGAAGACGGCGTACGGCTGGATCAGCGAGAACTCTTTGCCGTCGTATGCGATTGGTACGACGTAGTGACCGCCGACGAAGACCCACGGTGTTCCGTCCATGACGAATTGCTGATGTCCCTTTGCCAGCCAGCCCCACCAAAGCGCGGTGAACTTGGTCGGTGCGCCTCGCGCTCCCGCTCGGCTCCACAGGACGTCATCAATACGGAAGGTCACGAGTCGAGAGATGCTGTCCCTAGGGGCGCCGGCTTCCGGCTGCTCGTTCCGCGGCGCCTCGCGTTGCGAGACCGCGGTCACGATGGCGACGTGATCTGCGTACGAGACCACGTCGGATGCGGTCTGGTACGGGAACTGGGCATGCGCATCGGCGATCGGGCGCGTTGTCGCCGTCAGTGGGTTCAATTTAGGCGATGGACGCATGACGAAGGCAATCGACACGGCGCCGGCGATGACAGCTAGCACTACGGCTACGACGACGAGCCACCGGTAGCCATGACGACTGTCGTCTTGGTTAGTCGGCTCGACGGGAGCTAGACGGTTGGGGGCGTTGTCGACGTCGGACATCGACTCGACACTTACTTCGCCGGTGCCGCTCATGGCGTCGTCACCGGAGCGGAAACGCGCTGCACGCTGATGCCATTGAGTGCTGGTTCATCCGTCAGCCGATCCGCGAAGTGCCGTGTGACGTCGCCGCTTGCGTCGTACTGGGCGCAACGAGCAGTCACTTCGACGGCAGGAGCCGAGCAGGCGACAAGCGTCGGCCCGTGCGCGGCCGTGATCTCGAGGTCGACCATCGCCAACGCCGCGCCGTCCACATCGACCTGCTGCAACGCGTGTTGAAGCTGATCGATCGTCCAACCCATCTGTTCCTCACTGTCTAGCTGGCTTTGCGTGAGTTCGGTTGGCACCAATTTCTGGCCGCCGTTCTGCGGCAGCTCGGTCGAGCCGCCGCGAACAGCGCCGTCGGCACCTCGCCATGTCATGTGTGCGACGAACTGCCAAGTGCCCTTGTGTGCCGATCCGTAGACGCCGTTCACGCGAACGTCATGCACGTTCGGAGGCACCGCATCAGCGAGCGAACGCGCAACGGTCTGCGCGGTGAGGCCGCTTGGTCGAGCGGCGTCGGGGACCCCAACAAGTGCGGCGCCGCTGATCGCGACTGCGCCGGCGACCACGCTGAGCATTCGTGTCGGAGGTGCGACCGGGCGCGGTGCGGGCCTCATCGCGCCGCCACCCTCGGCAACGTGAACGCGAATGTCGCACCGTGACTATTGGACGAGGCCTGGAGCCGGCTGCCGTGCGCACGCAACACCTCGGCGACGATCGCTAGCCCGAGACCGCTGCCGGACCCGGTGACGCCCTCGCCGCGCACCATCGGCTGACACAACGCCTCGACGTCCTCGGGAGCGACGCCCGGGCCGGAGTCAACGACGGCGAATGTGACCGCGTCGTCCGTGCCGGTGACCCGTAACGTGACGCGCCGCGCTTCTCCAAGACCATGGCGCAGCGCATTCATCAGAAGGTTGCGCAACGCGCGGATCACGTCGCCTTCGGACACCTCGACGAGGGCGGCTTCGGCTGGTGCCTCGAACGTGACCTGGGCCCCGAGCGTGTCCGCCTCGGGCAGGATGCCGGCGACAGCCTCCTCCGCGAGAGCTCCGGCGTACGCGGTCGTGCGGGTTGCGGTGCCGCCGCGGATCGCGGTCAGCGCGAGCAAGTCGCGGCTCATCGTGGCGATGCGGTCGAGTTCCTGCTGGCAGACGCGGACGGACTGTCTTGCGGTGTCGCTGATCGGCTCATGGGCGATGAGGTCGAGATGGCCGACCATCGCCGACAGGGGCGTGTAGACATCGTGCGCGAGCCGTGGCGCGAGCTCCGCGAGCATCGCGTCACGCCGGTCCGCGACCGGGTCGCGTGGCAACGCGACGGCGAGCGCGCCGCCGCGGAAGCCGGCGACAGCGAGCGGTGTTCCGTCCGCAGTCGCGCCGCGTACGACCTGCCCGGGCGCCGGCACACCGGTCGTCGCGGCGAGGTCCGGGCCTCCAAGTGGACCGGTGCGTGACCTCACGGCGCCGCCCGAGTCGAGCAGGGCAGCGGGCACCGGCAGCAGCCGCCATGTGTCGATGCGTCGCCGGGTCAACAGCCACCAGCCAGCGAGAGCGGCGAGGCTCGCGACCCACAGAACGCCAAGAAGCACACGCCACGTCATGACGTGCTCTCCGCGAGACGCAGGTAGTAGCCGACCCCATTTCGGGTCCGCAGGTACTCCGGCCGATTCGGGTTCGCTTCCACGTGCGCGCGAAGGTTCGAGATGCGCACTGCCACAGTGTGCGAGTCACCGGCGAAGTCGACACCCCACACATTGCTCAGCAGCTGCATCCGCCCGAATACCTGGTTCGGGTGCTCGACCAGGAACGCCAGCAGGTCGAACTCCTTCGGGGCCAGCGGCAGCGGCTCACCGTTGCGGCGCGCTTCCCGCGCCAGCAGGTCTACCTCGACGTCGCCGAGTTGGACCACCCGGCGCTGGCCGTTGCCATACGCGCGCAGCCACGACCGGACCCGCGCGACGAGCAGTTCCGGGACGAACGGCTTGGTCACGTAGTCGTCGGCCAGCGCCTCGAACCCCGCGACTTGGTCCTCTCGGGAGTCGCGGCCGGTCAGCAGGATGACCGGGATGTGGCCCGGTTGCCGGCGGATGGCGCGGCACACATCCAGCCCGGACAGGTCGGGGAGATTGACATCGAGCAGGACAAGGTCGGGCCGGCTGTCGACGACGCTCGCGACGGCGGCCGTGCCGGTTGGGGCAAGCGTCGTCGTGAAGCCTTCACGTTCGAGGAGCGGTCCGAGGAAGCTCAGGACCGACGCTTCGTCGTCGACCACCAGCACGCGCACAGCACACCTCGCCGGGCGGGGCAGAGTGGCCGGGCGTCGCTCGATTCGCCCCGCTTTGTCCACAGGGTGCCACGCGGAACGGCTTCGCGCACGCGAGGTTCGCCCGGGCGCGGTGGGACGCGACCTCCCGGGGGCCTAGCCGAGGTCGTGCCGTGCCATTACCGGCCTAGGCGAACAGCCCCCGACCACACTTCGTCGTCCGTCGACGGCTCGGGGACAGCAGGGAAGGGAACGTCGCCGCCGACCCACGGAGTTCCCTCGTCGCTCGCGACCACCCACTCCGGCAGGAAGTCCGCGATCGTCACTACCGGCTCCGGAATCCCGTGCGTGGCACGCCATCGTGACCGCGCGGCTGGCGTCATGCCGCCGGCGACGCCATACACGGCGTTGCGCAGGGCCCAATCCCGGCACGCGCGCAGCACCGGACACGTCGCGCAGATGCGCATGGCTTGGCCCGTGCGTTGAAGGTCGTCGAACGGCGCCGGCCGGTCGATACAGTCCGCCCACTTCGCCCATACGCCAACTCGAGCCGATGACCGCACCGCCGCCACGCGAGGGCGCGCCGACAACTCATCGACCTGTTCCAGAGGTTGTTCCGCAGCAATGGTCACGGAGCGCCCCCTACGCGGCCCGGTCGTCGACGGCGGCGGTGAGCCATCCGGCGTCGTACGTCCTGGTGCTCGCCGGCGCGATGTGGAGGCCGGCGAGGTTGAGAGCTGTGTATCCGAACGGCTCCAACTCGCCCTTCGTCACCGCCTCCCACGCAAGAACCGCAACCGCGTTGCAAGCCTCATCCAGGGAGGCGCCGAAGGCGTGCAGGCCTGCCAGCGGGCTCGTCAGATCGCAGATGTGGGCACACCACCGCTCCCCGGCCACTGTGCCGTCGGACCTGTCTGCGCCCGTGGCAACCCTCAGCACGAGGAACCGGTCGCCGTTTTCGCCAAGACTGATGTCGGTCATGCGTCCTCCCGGACGTTCGAAAACTGATACAGGGCGGACGTCACCATCGGCGACCTCCGTACGATCCGGCCGTGCCGGACAAAGAAGCTGAGGCGAGGCAGTGCCTTGTGTTCGGCACAGGGGTGCGTCAGCTCCGCAGGCGACGGAAACTCACGCAGACCGACGTAGCCAACCGCGTCGGCATCACCGCGACGTACTTGTCGCAGATCGAGACGGGTCAGCGAAACCCGACCCTCGCCGTCGTGGTCGGGCTCGCTCGCGCGCTGGGCGTGAAGCCGAGCCAGCTCGTCGCGCGACTCGACGAGTTCGAATGACCGTCTCTAACCATAGTTAGAGTCGACCTCGGCAAGCGATCGCCGTGCAAGTGGCGCGCGGGCGCCTGTGGATACTCCAACTACGGCACGAGGCTGTCGACAACGCGCGCCGCAGCCCGCGTTCCTCTTTTGCTTCCTAACTCGCCCTTACCGACTCGTTATCGCAGACCAAATCTGTATGAACCGAGCTCCATGTATGGACGCCTCGTCCCGTGCCACAGGGTCACATGACCGATCCGGTTGTCTTTCTGGGTCGCGGTCGACAGCGTCACCGCTGTCGTGCACAGGACTCCGCTACATGCCCCCGGTAGTCGTCAATGAGTGCGAGGAGACCTGCCTCTCGAGCCAGCGGCTCCAGGGAGCGGGATGCCATTCGCTTGCATGAGCGGTGCTGCGTAGGGGTCCGCGTTCCTCAACAAATCTTCGTCTGAGGCCAGCAGACGCAGCGTTGGCAGGAAAGCTTCCTCGACCTTGATCGCGCGTTCACCCCGCGTTGGTACGGAGTGGCGGACGAGAAACAGCGCCATCTCGCGCTGCTCCAGTTGCGGATGATTCGTCGCGGTTCCTCGGGCAAGATCGCTCACGAAGTCCAGATACTGTCGTCTGAAGCTGTCGCGCCCTCGTTGGTAGCCGGCGCCGAAGGTCGCGTTCAAGTCGTCGCGCATGAACTTCGCAAGATCACGATGAATTCGCCGCCGTGTCGCTGCATGCCAGCTCGAGTCGACAAGGCGCCGGTAGCCGTTCATCTCCTCGGAGTCCCGGACCTGAACGATAGCCTCGTGGGTGAGCGCGGCGAGGAATGTCCCGCCAATCTCCACTCGCCTTGCGGCTGCCGCTTTCCGAGTTGTGCTTGCTCGTGCATTACGGCGTGCGGCAGGCGGCGGCGCTGTCCGCTGGAAGAAGCGGAAGATGCTTGTCAGCCACGCGTCAACATCACCGCCGAATGCAGCGCGACCCGCGCGGACCGCATAGGTAGCTGCGACCAAATGCGCATCGGCGTACTCGCTATCGACGAGCTTGTTCAGCGTCGCCACGTAATTATCCGAGTGCAAGAGAGACGGTTGCTCGAGGATCGTCCGAAGTGCGGAACGGACATACATCGAAAGGCCGGCACTTCCCAGACCGGGGAAATACGCGTGAAGGGCGCCAATTCGCTCGTCCGCTCCCCAGTGCTGGAGATTCGCCCGTGACACAAAGCGGGTGAGGAGAAAGAGGCGCCGTTTCGTCGCGTAGCCGCGAAGATCTGGCAGCGCGTTTGCCACGAGTGACTGAGCTACAGGCGATGCCGCCGCCGCCGCGAGCAGTAGCGGACTGCTGAGCTGTCTGTGTCCGGCGAGCCAGGACGCCCACAGACCGGTGTGCACATTCTCCGTCCCGTCGTCGGAAAGGAGGAGTAGGAACTGACAGATCGCCTCGCCGAGAGCGTCTTCCTCCTGCACATAGCTACCGCGCCAGACCTTCGATGCGCGAAACAGGGCTGCGGTTTCAAGGTTGTCGGCAACGAGTGGTCGTGCAATGCGATACCCCCAGTAAGGCGTCATTCGAGCGGACACAACCTCTGCTTCGTCGACATCCAGTTCTGGATCGCCGAGCCATGTCTTTTCTAGAAGACTGGCGCTCTGAAGCATGATCACGTCGCGCCGATCGAGGTCCGCTCCCGAGTCGCCGGTAACAGCAGCGATCGGAAGCTGGTGAGGACCGCCGCTAGCCCACGCGCGGGCACATGCGGTTACCGCGCGCTCCGCGCGTTGTCGATCGTGGGTGTCCCGGCAAACGCGTCGAAGCGCCGCGTCGCCGTATGACCGCGCGAACGTGGCCTCGTTGATGTCAGTGATCGGTGTGCGCCCGTCGGCTGCTGCGCCGATGGATCTGGACGCGCGAAGAAGCGCCGCGAGAGGGTTCGACAGCACCTTCGACTCAGCCATGAAGGTCAAGGGATCGGTCGCCACAGCGTCTATGTCTTCGGCCTCATGAGGCGCGAGGCGATGAAGAATCTCTAAGCCAAGCCTCTGTTCGAAGTTCAGCTCATCTAGGTCGAGCCATCCAGTCGAAGTCGAGGGTGGATGCCTGCTGTCGATGGCGCCGTATCGCACCCAGAAGCGTGGGTCCTCAGGCTCAACTAGGCGTTCTACGCGGGTGTCGCTAGCTGTAAGCGCAACCGTGATTGCGTGACCGACGCTGCAGGCGTCGAGAAACTCTCGTAGCTCGGACGCTGACCTGCTCGACGAAGCAAAGAGATCGTCGACATCATCAAGCAGCACGATCAATCTGGAGGTCGGCGCATGGTCCAAGAGGAATCTGGCCAACACAGCCAAGTCTTCGAACGCAACACCGAACACGTCCTGTGATTGACGGATCAGGGCTGCTTCCAGACTCTCGCCGTTATAGGGGTTAAGCGCGAGCACGAAATCGCCGGCATCCCGCGACCTGCAGGCTATGGCAGTGAGGATGTGAGTCTTGCCTGACCCGATTCCGCCGACCAGCGCAAACGTTGCATGAAACAACGGAATGTCACGCTGCCGCTCCAGCCAGGCTAGTTGGTCTCGGAGCCGACGACCCATCGCGGAGAGCGACCGGCCTGATAAGGAGGAGCCAGTCTGCTCGCGCAGCCTCGAGTTGAGCAGCCTGTGCACCGTGTTGAACTCGATGGCGGCGAGCGCGCCATGCACCACCGAGTACGGCAGACTGGGGTCAATTTCTGACAGCAACCTAGACACGTCGTCGGAATCGACACCGAGCTGTTTGAACCCCTCGCGCAGGGCTTCAAGTGTCTCCGCAACGCGCTCGCGCCAATCGGCGTCGTCCTTGAATCGTGCCCACTCGCGAGCCGCAGCCGGTTCGACGTTGGACGCCATGTCAATCGCGGGGATACCGAGGGCTTCGCGGCGTACCTGTTCGTTGCTCAGAAGCCGGAGAGTCGTCGACCGAGTGACAACGTGCGCTTGTGACAACGCATCCTGAGGCGAGATTGTCTTGTGGTGGGACGAATCAAGAATCTCGCGAATGTCGACGAGTTGCCGTCGGACATCATCGAGAAGCTCTATGGTCACGAATTCATGTAGCGGGCTATCCGCTCGACGCCCTGCATCGCGGAGCCTGCCAGGCACCTCGTCGACAAAAAGTCGGATGATTTCGCTCTCGTCAATGCGGACGAACTCATCGCCGATAGTGACACCGAATGTGGCCCGATCGAACCTCGAATCTCGGCTCAGCTCGCGGATCAGTTGTTCCTTGCGCTCGACAAGCAGCGCGGGGTCCTCCGTGACCAACAAGACGCTGACTGGCTCCGAAATGACCCCGAGCATCTGGCCGAGCCAAGCGATCAAGTGATCGCGCTCGTGGTCAGCGATGTCGTTGCCGTAGTCCAAGAGGACCGTCTTCACAGCCCAGGCTAGGGCGTCCTCGCAGACTTTCGCCGCGGCCTGAACCTCAAGCGGTCCCAGGGACTTCCTTGCTAATGGCAATACGAGTCGCGCGAACGTTACGGCCGTCGTTGCCGCTCGGGACTGCGCAGGCATGTATCAATAATGCAAGGCACAGCTCGCGCGATCGCCCGCTGCCTAGCGAAGCGGATCAATCAGGCGATCTCGTCCGCAAGTCGACGCCGCCCGGAGCGCGCGTCGTACACCTGGGGCACGTCAGCGGCGCGGAGTGCTCGTCGGTCCGTCGTGAGCACGGCGGCACCGAGTTCGCGAGCGAGTATGGCGATGTTCCGCGCACGCTCGTCGCTTGTGGTCACGATGAGTACTTCACAGGCCGGCGTATGGAGGTACCGCAGAAACTTGCTACGCAAGGCATGCCGGGATTCGGTGCCGCGGTCGACTTCGACGAGCCATGCGCCGGCGCATTCCCCGGACGTCCAACGCACGGAGAGGTCAGGCATGGCGGCTCCGGGCTTGTGCCAGGTCCGAAGTTCTGCTTGTCCCTTCCACTCATTCACCGAGATCGCGCCGAGCCGTCCGGGTGTTAGCAAGGCGGCGATGGTGTCGCCGACTTCAATGGTGTGGGCGAGATGGAAGTCGGGTGGCCGCCATGCGTTGGCGTACGCGGGGTCGATCGCGGAAGCTTTGGGTCCTGCGCCGTAGAGCCAAAGGTGTCCGCCGGGTCCGCCGACAATGCGTCGTCGGCGCAGGAACCGCGCGTCCGCGAGTTGGGCGAGCCGGCCAGCGAGGGTCCTGGGCGACGTCATTGGTGAGATGACGTCGGTTAGCACGCGGCAGGTGACCCAACCGAGGGACCACGCCGCGCGCACAAGTTCGTGGTCGCGTGGTCGCAAGGTGATGTAGCTGCGGCTCATCCGAATACGTCCTCGCGGGCCGATGCTGCTCCGAGGTGAAGTGGTCGGCCGGGTAGGCGCGCGGCTTCCGCGAAGCGGTGGAGGGCGTCGCCGTCACGGAGCGCGTTGGGCGGTGGCAGAGAGCGCGCCGAGGTCACGGGCTGCGGGGTGTTGTTGGTGGTGAGGCGCCAGTAGCCCTCGTAGGCCGCTTGGCCGCGCAGATCGGCGGCCTCGAATGGGTCGAACATGGGTGCGAGGTATTCGGCGTCGGCGGTGCCGGTGCGGAAGGCGACGAGTGTTCCGACGTTCGCGAGCAGTGTCGACAGCACATCCGGGCCGACAGCGTGTAGGCGCGACAGGTTCTGGTTCGCGACGACCAGGCCGAGCCCGTACTTGCGGGTGGCCGTGACGATCTTCGCGAAGGTCGAGAGGGCGAATTCCTGGAACTCGTCGATGACCGCGACGACCGGCGGGCGTTCGCCTGGCGCGCGAGCTTCGCGGGCCAGTGCGGCTTGGTAGAGCTGCGTGACGAGGAGCGAGCCCACCAGTTCGACGGTGCCTTCGGGGACGAGACCGCGGGGCAGGTTCACCAGCAGCAGATCGCCGTTGTCCATCACGTCATCGAGCCGCAGCCCCGGTCCGGGGTCACCGAAGATCGTGGCGAGGATCGGGTTGCGGTCGAAGTCGGCGGCCTTGTTGAGGATCGCCCGGACAGTGCGCGACCGGTCATCCGGTCCGAGCGCAGCGAACTCCCGCCAGCGCGCGGCGATCCGCGGCTCGTCGGCGCGTCGTACGACGTCGGCGCGGAACGGTCCGTCGGTGAGGAACCGCGGCAGGTCGGCGAGGCAGCCGTCGCCGACGGCGACGAGTGCGGCGAGCGCGGCTTCGAGGAAGTGCATGAGGTTCGGCGCCAATGCGCGGTCGAGGCGCCACAGGTCGGCGAAGACTGCGGTGACGGCGGCGCTGCGGACCGCGCGAGCGACGGCCGCGACGTTCTCATCGGGTTGTGGTGGCAGCCACAGCGGGTTGATCGTTGGCAGCGCCGCCGGGTCGGTGATGTCGAGCAGCCGGAGCCGGTCGGCCGCGCTGTCGGGGATGGTGGTGAGCACTTGCCGGACGAGGTCGCCGTGCGGGTCGAGGACGACGGCAGCGGTCTGCTGTGCGGTGAGTTCGAGGACGAGTCGTGCGAGCATGCTGGTCTTTCCGG
The DNA here is from genome assembly GCA_030840525.1 of Frankiaceae bacterium. GTDB lineage: Bacteria > Actinomycetota > Actinomycetes > JAFAQI01 > JAFAQI01 > BP-197. The sequence continues at coordinate 4,831 of JAVEEI010000072.1, read as the reverse complement.
TGCCGGACGGGCCGACGACGTAGGCGTGGGTCATCAGGTCGTGCACTCGGACGCCGACTGGTTCGGCGCGGTCGCGGTGCGTGGTCTCGGCGAGCACAAGAGCGTCGGATGCGGTCGGCAGTCGTTGTTCGCGTCGACGGGCGCCGGTACGCGCGAGGTGTGGCACGACAAGGTCCGGTCCCGGCAGATGGCACAGGCCGGCAAGTTCTGCGGTGCCGAGGACACACCGTTCGCGACGGAGCACCTGGCCGGCAAGCAGCGCCTCCCATCCTTCGATGGCGAAGGCGTCGCGAGGGGTGAGTGCGTTCTGGCCCGGTACGGCGAACTGACCGAGCGCAGCGGCGAGGGCCGCGTGTCCTTCGCGGGCGCGGTCGATGTCGCGGGCGGTCCAGGCTGTGCGGAGCGTGACGCGGAACGCAGCTTGCGCGGCCTTGCCGTTCACCCATTTGAGTTGCGCGTCGAGGTCGGCATGAACAACCGTGGCCTGCGGTGCTGGTTCGCCGGGTTGTGGTGACAGCAGCGACGTCACTGCGCCTTCGACGAGGTCGAGCGGCACGTTGAGGATGCGCGCCCAGAGTGGCTGCGGCGTCTCGCCCCGGGCCAAGACGAGCGCGAGCGCCTTCGCGTCGCGATGGAACCGGGTCGGTGCGGGCGCGAGCGCGAGGTGCACGACACCTAGCTCGCCGTCCTCTACTGCTTCAGCGAGAGCGCCGAGGGTCATCGCCATCGGTTCGCTGTTCTCGAACTCGCGCACCGTCTTGATCGGGTAGGCGGCGTGCTCACGCAACCGCCAGCGCGCGCCGACAACCGCTGCGGGTTGGGTCGGCAGCGGCGGGGCCGCCTGCACGACTTCGACGTCCGGGTAGGTCGATCGGACGAGAGCGCGCAGCGGCGCCAGCCGTGATCGCTCGGGCCGCAGGTAGATGCCGACGTGTCGTGGCGCGCCGACGAGCGCGACCTCGGTCCATTGACCACGAAAGGTGGCGGCGTGGATTGCCGCGTAGAGCTGCTCGGCGGTGAACGGCGCGGAGCGATTGTCGCGCGGGACGACAACGTGCAGCCAACTGCGCGGCTCAGGTGTGCGTCGCATGGCTGCCTTGCCATAGGCGCAGGTAAGGGTAGGGGTCGATCTGCCCGGCGGCGGAGCCGGTCTTGCTGATGCCGAAGTGCAGATGTGGAGCGGTTCGCCGCGCGTCGCCGGTGTTGCCGGACAGACCGAGCTCCGTGCCGGCTTCGATGACGACGCCCGGCTTGGTCGTGGGGGCGAGCGTCGACAGGTGGGCGTAGTAATAGCGCCACCCGTCCTCACCACGCAGGGTCACCGCGATTCCGCCGAGGCCGGTGTCGGTGGGTGAGGTGCGCAGGACTTCAGCGCGGACGCAGGCGACGACCGGCGTTCCGATCGACGTGAAGATGTCCGAGGCGGGATAGTCGTGGTGGCCGTCGGTGTAGTCGCCGGGCGGTGTCATCGGGAACGTGTAGCGGGTCGCATCTAGCGGCGGCGCGTTCGGGTCGTAGCGGTAGCCGTACGTCGCCGCTTTCGCGAGCACCGTTCGGACGTAATCCCAGGACCGGCCACCGTAGGCGTACAACGCCTGCGCCGCGTCCCACCCGCCGCCATCCAGACGACCGCTGTGGAGCAGATGGTTCGCGGCGGCGAGCACCGCAGGCCCCGGCTCGTACGGTGTCGCACCGGGGACGACGTTGAACAGCGTCCAGGAGCTCGGCAGGAACTGCATCATTCCCTCGGCCGGACCGCCCGGGATCGGGATGCCGACCGCGCCGGGGTTGAAGCCGGACTCGATGTCGGCGACCGCCGCGAGCAGCGCGGGTGGCAGCACGAACCGTCGCGCCGCCTCGATGAAGAACGGTCGCAGCGACGCTGGCGCAGCGGCGACCTGGGCGGCGTCGTCGCCGGCCACCGCAGCGGTCGGCGTGGACGTCGTGGCGCCCATCGCCATCAAGGCGAGCAGCGGCAACCCGAAGACCGCCGACATCACCGCGACAAGTAGGCGTTTCACCGCGGCCTCGGTCCGGCCGACGCGAGTTCGTGCTCGGCGGGATGGGCGACGATGCGAACGGCCGCGTGCATCGTCGGCGTAAGGAGCAGCCCGTAACCGCGGCGCCCGGCGCGCAGGAGGTCGGCCTCCGCGTCGCTGAGATGAAGCCCCTCCGCGACCGCCGCGCGGTCGTGGTCTTCGCAGCCGAGCAGCAGCTTCGTGGCGGTGTTGGCGAGCACCGCCTGGCCGGCCGGGTTTGCGAGGAAGTCGGCGAGGCGTTGGGTAACGATGTCGACGCCGAGGTGGTACTTGCGCGCCCGCCGCGCGAACTGCGCCAGCAAGTCGGCCGCCGCGGGGTCGTCGAGCAGCAGGTGCGCTTCGTCGACGACGAGCAGCCGCCGTGTCGCGACCGCTCCCGAGGTCGCGCGGTGCCAGGTCCAGGCGAGCACGCACGCCATGACCGCCGGGCGCGCCCGTGCCGGGACAGAGCGAAGGTCAAACACGACCAGCGGCGGAGGGTCGTCAAGGTCCGGGTTGGCGGCGAAGAGTTGGGCGAGGCTTCCGGAGGCTGCCGGGGACAGTCGCGCTGCCAGGTCGGCGCCAGTGAACGGCGGGTGCCCGCTGAGGTCGGACAGGACGCCGAGCAGGTCGATCATCGTGGCGTGGTGACCGACATCCGAGCGCAGCACCGTCAGCGCCCGGTCGAGCAGCGCCAGGTCGACGGCTGAGAGGGCACCGCCAAGCAGCGCCGCGGCCACGCTGGCCAGCACCGCCAGCCCTTCGGCCGCCGCCAGCCCGGGACGCGTTGCCAGCCCGACGGGGTCAAGCCCGGCCGGCTCCTCCCCGACCATGAGGACAAGCCCCTTCAGGACGTCGCCGAGCCGGGTGAACTCGCCTTCGGGGTCGACGATCACGGCTTCGGCGCCGCGCACCCGCCAGCGGCAGACTTCGAGCTTCGTGGCGTAGGACTTGCCGGCACCGCTGGTACCGACGACGAGGCGGGCCGGGTTGTGCAACGCGAACCGGTCCACGCAAAGCGGCGCGCCGCTCGCCTCGTCCGCGCCGGCCAGCACACCGCCGGTGAGTTCGCTCGGGCCGAGCGGACCGGGGATAGAGGCGGCAGCGGAGGTGACGTCGAGCAGCCGCCACGGCCGCGGTAGCGGTGCGCCGCCGGCTCGGGTCGCCGCGTACGCCGCGCGCTGACGGAACGCGACAACGCGGGCCTCCGCCCGCCACGGCGCGAGCACCCGGTGCAGCTCCTCGGTTGCACCGGTGAGCGCCACCGGATCATCTGCGGCCACGGTCACGAGCAGCTGCGCCCACCACGCACTCGTCGCGCCGGACTGCACGCCTTGCCACAAGGCCTCGGCAGCGTCGACCGCCTGGGCGGTCGCCGGGTCGGCGACTCGACCCGACTGTTCGTCGACAGCCGCGGTCGCCACGAGGGTCGCGACCCGGCGACGGAAGTGACCCGCAGCAACCGCGATAGGTACCGGCCGCAGGTGCAGCACGATGGCGTCCGCGACGCGACGCAGCGTCTCCGTCCACGCGAGCTGGACCTCGGCCGGCCAACGGGTGATCGCGAACGTCGCCGCGCACCGGCCGTCGCTCAGTTCGACGAAGGACGGGTGCTCTCCCGCGATGTCATCAGGCGACTCGTCGGTGGCGGATTGTGCGTGCAGTTCGGTCCGCCAGACCCCGGCCGTGGCGGCGAGCTCGCGGACGAGTTCGGCCTCAGCGCCCCGTCCGCGGCCGTCCGCCGACAGCGTGTGGCGGGCATGGCGCACCTGCACCGCCGCGCCGTCGTCGAGCATCGCGACCAGGTCGTTGAGGACGCCTTCCTGCGCGGTGTCGTCGAGAAGGTCGAGGTTCGGCATCTCGATGACGCGCAGTGCGTCAGCCGAGGGAGTCGAGCCACTCTTCGAGTTCACGGTCGACCTCCTGCCAAGGGTCCGGTGCAGGGACGGGAACGACAACGACGCGCGGTTCCGGCGGCGGCACCGTCGGGCGATCGATCAGTCGCGTCACGGCCAGCGCCGCGACACCGCAGACAGTGACGGCGACAACGACGCGCCGGACGCCGGCCGGACTGACGCGCGCTCGGGGGTGCGTCGCCTCGACAGGCGCCGGTTCGACGACCGACGGCGCCTCGGTCTCGACCGTCGAGTGATCGTCGACCGGTCCAGGAGCTTCGGTGCATTCGCCGGCGACGCGATTGGTGCGGCGCCGTAAGAGATACGCCGTCGCGGCGACCGCGAGACGATCGAGCGGTTCGCCGTACGGGCGCAGCATCGCGCCGACTACTCCCGTGACCGCGAGGACCGCGCCCAGGGCAAGGCGGGGGATCGAGGCGTGGCCGAGCAACATCACGGCGACACCCGCCGCGGCGACAGCGAGGTACGCGGCGTGGCGGAATGTCAGGGAGCCGACGAGCCGGTCCTCTCCGTTCGTCTCGGCGGGGACGGCCACGCGGATGCGGCTGGCGGTCAATGCAGTGCCGATACGACAAGCCCCACGATGACGCGGGCCGACAACGCAATGGCGAGACCGGCACCAGCCGCGATGAGACCATTGCGCGCCTCCAGTTGGCGGCTCGGGTTGCCGCCGGCGGTCGTGTATTTCACGCCGTTGATCGCGATGAACAGCACGGCCACGGTGGCTGCGATGGCGGTGACGTAGTTGGCGAGATGATCTGCGAACGACTTGACCTGAGCCATCCCCCCGTCACCCGAAGCCGCCCATGCCTCTGACGTTCCGACCATCACGACAACCACCGCGGCCACGAACCCCCGCCGCCACAATCGAACCCATCCCGCGCCGCGTTCCTCTTT
>JAVEEI010000036.1 GCA_030840525.1 Frankiaceae bacterium | reverse complement strand
CGGGCGGACGCAGACGCTGCCATTGCTGGTGGAGGAGCGGTTCCGCAACTTCGACAGCACCGGCGCCTACAGCGCGGGCTGCGCGCTCGCCGTACTCTCGCTCGTCGTTGTCGCCGCCATGACGCTGCTGTCGCGCCGTAAGGAGCACCCATGAGCATCGACGTCGTCAACGTCAGCAAGGCGTTCGGCGGGTTCCGCGCGGTCGACGACGTGTCGGTGAGCTTCGGCCGCGGCCGGCTCACCGCGCTGCTCGGGCCGAGCGGCGGCGGCAAGTCGACGCTGCTGCGGATCATCGCCGGCCTCGAGGAGCCCGACAGCGGTCGCGTCTACGTCGACGGGCAGGACATGACGCACGTGCCCGCGCGGCGGCGCGGCGTCGGCTTCGTCTTCCAGCACTATGCGGCGTTCCCGCACATGACGGTGCGCGACAACGTCGGGTTCGGGCTGCGGGTTGCGCGGGTCGACCGTACGACGCGCGCGCGGCGCGTGGACGAGCTGCTCGACCTCGTCCACCTGCAAGGGCTCGCCGAGCGCTACCCGGCGGAGCTGTCCGGCGGCCAGCGGCAGCGGATGGCGCTGGCCCGCGCGCTCGCGGTCGAGCCGCGGCTGCTGCTGCTCGTCGAGCCCTTCGGCGCGCTCGACGTCAAGGTCCGCGCGGAGCTGCGCGCGTGGCTGCGGCACCTGCACGAGCAGGTCAACGCGACGACGCTGTTCGTCACGCACGACCAGGAAGAGGCGATGGAGCTCGCCGACCAGATCGTGCTCGTCAACGAAGGGCGGATCGAGCAGGTCGGTACGCCGGAAGACCTCTACGACCGGCCGGCCAACGAGTTCGTGATGGCGTTCCTCGGCGCGACGACACGGCTCGGCGGCGTCGCCGTACGGCCGCACGACATCGAGGTGTTCACCGACCCGGTCGACGGCGGGACGCAGGCGATGATCGAGCGCGTCGTCGGGCTCGGGTTCCACAGCCGGATCGAGGCGGCGCTGCCGGACGGCTCCGACGTGACGGTGCAGCTGACGCGGGCACACGCGCACGAGCTCGAGCTGCGGACCGGCGACATCGTCTACCTGCGGGCGATCGCGGGCGCGGCGAGCCACGCCGGCTGACCGGGCCTCGATACTGGTCCCCGTGCGCATCTCCGCGAAGACCGACTACGCAATCCGCGCCGTCGTCGAGATGGCCGCGGCGTCGCCGGACGGTCACCTCGTCAAGGCCGAGTCGGTCGCGGACGCGCAGCAGATCCCGTTGCGTTTCCTGCTCGGCATCCTCAACGAGCTGCGGCACGCGGGCATCGTCGAGAGCCGCCGCGGCGTGGAGGGCGGCTACCGGCTGGCCAAGGCCGCCGACGTCGTCACCATCGCCGACATCATCCGCGCCATCGACGGCCCGCTCGCGAACGTCGCGGGCGTGCGGCCCGACTCGCTGCGGCTGACCGGCAGCGCGGCGCCGCTGCAGGACGTGTGGGTGTCGTTGCGGTCGAGCATTCGCGCGGTGCTCGAACGGGTCACGGTCGCCGACGTCGTGACCGGCGCGTTGCCCGCCGACGTGGTCGCGCTGGCCCAGGACGCCGACGCCTGGTCCTCCCGTTGAGTGCGACGTAACTCGTCTTCTCAGCCGCTGAAAGGACGAGGAACGTCACACTCGACGGGGCCTGGCCCGCTCGGCGGCGGGAGTTCGTTGCGCGGTCGGCACATCGGTAGGCTCCGCGGCGTGTGGTCGCACGCGGCGTTGTACGCGGCCGTGACCGGGCTCGCGCACTCGTGCACCGAGGGCGAGACGGTCGAGATGCTGGCCGCCTGGGTCGACGACGCCGAGTGCCTTTGCTTCGTCTACCGGTACCCGTACTTCGACGGCGTGCTCGGGCTGCGTCGCAGCGACGACGACGACGATGATGACGATGACGGTGGCGAGTCCGGCGCCGTCGCCGACCCGCGGTCGTTCGGCCAGGACGTCGCCGACTTCGACATCGGTGAGCCGCTCGGTACCGTCGTCGACCGGCTACGCGTGGACGCGGCGGGCGTGCACTGGTGGGGCGATCTCGACGAGGCCCTGCCGCCGCTGCCCGACTCGGCGCGGCTGCGTCAGGTCATCGCCGACGCGCGCGGTCAGTGGAACGTCACGCGCTGAACCGGTCGGCAATGTCGGTGAGCCTCGCGACGTACGCGGGCCAGTCGTAGCCGTCCGGGATGTTCGTGTTGCCCTGCTGCAGGCCGACCGACCGGTCGAGTTGCTCGCGCATGATGTCGGCGTGGCCGGCGTGCCGCGAGACGTCGTAAATGACGTGCACGATGATTCGCTGCAACGTGACGGTCTGGCGGTCCGGCTGCCACCACGGCACCCGCCCCGGGGCGTCGAGCGGTAGCTGCTCGATCGTCTCGTCGGCAAACGCGGCGACTCGTCGGTAGAGGTCGACGATCCCGTCCTTCGTCTCGTCCTCGCGCGCGTACCAGTCCGCCTGCGGGTCGTCGTCGTACGCCGACATCGGTACGAGCTCGTCGGCGTACGGGAGCTCTCGACCGAACGTCGGGCCGAAGTACCCGGCCTCGACGTTGAGGCAGTGCTTGACGACGCCGAGCAGGTTGTTGCCCGTCGCGGTGCGGGGGAGTCGAGCGTCGCGCTCGCTCAAGCCGTCGAGCTTCCAGACGAGGTCGTCGCGGGACTGTCGAAGGTAGCGAAGCAGCGCCGTCTTCGGGTCGCCCATGTCGGTCATGCGGGCCAGTCTGCCGGAGCGGTCTTGCCTCGGCTGCCGGAAGCGGCCATGCTCACGTGGGACGCCGTCTCGTGGCGTTCGGCAGGTAGGAGCCGAGAGCGAGCTGCGGGGGCTGACATGGCGCCAAACCCGGGAGACGTCGAAGTACACAACGGGCAGTGGGTCCAGTGGGACGGCAACCGGTGGGTGCCCATCGGCGAGCCGGGGCCGGTCATGGCGATAGCGCGCGCGACGGCCAGGCGCGGTCCGTTACGCCGCACGGTTGCGGCGACGAAGGCGACGGCCGCGAAGAAGGCGACCGCGGCGAAGAAGGCGACCGCGGCGAAGAAGGCGACTGCGGCGAAGAAGGCGACCGCGACGAAGAAGGCGACCGCGACGAAGAAGGCGACCGCAACCAAGACCGCAACCAAGAAGGTCGCGGCGAAGAAGACCGCAACCAAGAAGGTCGCGGTGAAGAAAGCCGCAACCAAGAAGGTCGCGGCGAAACGCGCGGCCAAGAAGAGCAGCGCCCGGCGTCGATGAGGCTGCCGAACGTGGTCGTCACGACAACGCCCGCGCCACCGCCCGCGCCACCGCCCGCGCCCGCGCCCGCACCGGCGGACACCCCGCGAGGGACCGACTGGCAGGCGGCCACCGAGCAGGTGCGCAGTACGAGCGCGACGATCACGAAGGCGTTCGTCGCGCTCGGCACGCTGCTCGTCGGGGCGGGGCCGCTGCTGGTCAAGTTCAGCAACCTGCCGACCTTCCCCGCGTGGCTGTTCGCCGCGCTCGGCGCGTTGGTCGCGCTGTTCGGGATCGGCTACGTCATCCAGTACGCGAGCAGCGTCATGTTGCCGCAGACACCGGACGTGGTCGAGCTGGCATCGGCCACCACCGGCTGCCTCGGCGAGCTGCGCCGGCACATCGAAGACCTGCCGGGCGGGCGCCAGCTCTACCTCGGCGGAGACACCACGATCGACGGTCTGGTGCAGGAAGCGAACCGGTGGCGCACGACGTACACGCAGCTTTCCGTGCTGGCCCCGCAGGCCGAAGCGATCGACAAGAACCCTTCGTACAGCGGGCCGCTGCCCGAGTCGCTCGCCGACCCGATTGCCCGCGCCACGCTGCCGCGAGCGCTCGCCGCGGCACGCGCGCAGGTCGAGGCCATCAACCTGCGGTTCGCCCGGCTGCTTCAGCAGGCGAGCTACGTGAAGGTGCGGGACGCGTTCGACCAGGCGCGGCCGAGGATGTTCGTGGGTGCCGCGCTCACCGCGGTCGGCACGATGGTCTACCTCGGCGCGTTCGGCATCGACCTCGGCAAGGACTCGGGCAGCGGTACAGCGGCTACGGCGACTACCGCGGCTACGGCGAGCGGCGCGAAGCCCGCGGTGCTGACGTGGGCGACGGCGACCGCGAAAGGCTCCGACGACCGGCCGGTCGACGCGGTTCGGACCGACCTCGGGCTGAGCGACTCGAGCTGCGACCAGATACCCGTGCTGGTCGAAGGCAGCGGCTCGGCGAACGACCCCTGGAACGTCACGACGCTGTCCGGCGGCCTCTGTACGGCGACACCGCGCACGTTCTCGATCGACAAGGGCGTCGCGACGCTTGTCACGGCGGAGCCGACGACGTACGAGCTCGCGCCGACGCGGCGCAAGGACGCGAGCACCGGCGAGCTGGTGGGCACCGGCGCCGGCGCGGTCGCCGTAGGGGTGCTCGGCGGTTGGCTACTTTGGCGGCGCCGCCGGACGTCTGACGCGCAAACGTAAGGTTGAGCGATGGCACCGAAGAACGACCCCGGCCTCGACGCGAGCACGCACCGCGAGGTGGCCGTCGCGCTGTTCAACCACACGTGGACGCTGCTCGGACTCGACAGCCGCACCGACGAGCAGACCAGCGAGATGGTCCACTCCGCGCACGCGTCGGCGTACCACTGGATGCAGGTCGGCACCGCCGTCAACCGGGCGCGCAGCGAGTGGCAGTGCTCCCGCGTCTACGCCGTCCTCGGCCGCGGGGAGCCCGCGCTCTGGCACGCGCGCCGCTGTCTCGACTTCTGCGAGCGCGAAGGCATCGGCGACTGGGACCTCGGGTTCGCGTACGAGGCGATGGCCCGCGCGCACGCGGTCGCCGGTGACCGCGAGGACGCGTTGCGGTGGCTCGAAAAAGCACGCAACGCCGCGGCCGAGGTGGCCGAGGACGGCGACCGCAAGCTGCTCCTCGGCGACCTCGAGACGATCCCGACCTAGCGCCGGTTCGGCTAGGGCCCGCCGGCGTCGTCGTCGCGGTCGCGGAACCGGTCGGCGACCCGCTGGCCGGCCGACACCGCCTCGTCGCTGACCGCACGCACCAGCCGCATCAACGCGTCCGCGGACTCTTCCATCGTCTCCTTGTACGACCGCGCCGCCTCGCGCGCCTCGTCGGCGATCGGCGGCTCGTCCTCGTCGCCGCGCCGCGGGTAGTCGCCCCCGAGGATGCGCTGGTAGTCACCCGCGTCGACCCAGCGCCGTAGCTCGGCCGCGCGCAACACCGCGAACGGGTGCGTCTGACCTTGCAGCGAGAGCAGCTTGAGTACGCCGTTGCGCAGGTCGCCTTGCGCGTCGTACTCGCGCGCCTGCTCGAGGAACTCGGTGACGTCCATCTCGGCGAGCCGCGACCCGCCGGCAATCTTCATCTGCGCGCGCAGTGCGGCCGCCGGGTCCTGCCCCGCGAGCAGCCCGGCGCGGTCGCACGACAGCTCGGACTTGCGGTACCACTCCTCGAGCGCGGTCACCAGCGCGCGCAGCCCGAGGTAGCCCATCGGCAGGAAGAAGATCCGGCGGGACAAGCCGAGCAGCGAGTCGAGCATCGACCGGTAGACCGCGTGCCCGGACAGCACGTGACCCAGCTCGTGCCCGACGACGAAGCGCAGCTCCTCCTCGTCGAGCAGCTCGACGAGACCGCTCGTCAGCATCAGGAACGGCTTGTCGAGGCCGATCGTCATCGCTCGCGGCCGCGGGTCGCACGTGACGAACACCTCGGGTACGTCGTCGAGGTCGAGGATGCGCGCACCGTCTTGCACCAGCCGGTGGATGTCGGGGAACTGCCGCTCGCTCACACGCACCGTCGACGCGAGCGCGAGCAGCCGCGGGCTGCGGCCGGCGAACAGCCCGGACAGCCAACGCAGCATCTGGTCGAAGCCGCGTACCTTGCGCAGCGCGGTCAGCGCGGCGCGGTCGGCCGGATGCTCGTACGCGCGCGGGCTGATCGCGGTCAGGACGGTACGGGCGCGGTCAGGTGTGTCGGCGGTCACTCTCCTGACGGTAGCGTGCACGCCATGGGTGACACCGTCTCATTCGCCAGCAACGGCGACTCCGCGTCCGGCTACCTCGCGGTGCCCGAGTCCGGCAGCGGCCCCGGCCTGCTCGTCGTGCAGGAGTGGTGGGGTCTGGTGCCGCAGATCAAGCGCACCTGCGACCGGCTCGCCGCCGAGGGCTTCGTCGCGCTCGCGCCGGACCTCTACCACGGCGACTACGCCGAGCACACCGAGATGGACAAGGCCAACGAGCTGATGCAGTCGTTGCCGCCGGACCGCGCCGCGCGCGACATGGCCGGGGCTATCGACTACCTGCGCGGGCACGACGCGGTCCGCGGTGAGCAGGTCGGCGTCATCGGTTTCTGCATGGGCGGCATGCTCACGCTCTTGATCGCCGCGCTGCAGGGCGACAAGGTCGGTGCCGCGACGCCGTTCTACGGCGCACCGCTCGGCGACATGGCGCCGGACTGGTCGACGCTGTCCGCGCCGGTGCAGGGTCACTTCGCCGAGAACGACGACTTCTTCCCGCCGGGCCCGGTCAAGGACCTCGAGCAGCAGCTACGCGACATGGGCAAGGACGTCGAGTTCATCGTGTACCCGAACACCGGGCACGCGTTCGGCAACGAGGAGAACGCGCTCGGCACCCACGACGAGCAGGCCGCCGCCACCGCGTGGGACCGCGCGACGTCGTTCCTCAGGACGAAGCTCTCCTGACACGGTCGGCGGCGCTCACCCCCCGGCGGGTCAAGATCGTCGCGCGCTCAGCCAGCCGCCACGGCCGGATTCGGCTGGCTGAGGGCGCAACGATCTTCGCCGGTTCCCCTGGGGTCGCGGTCAGCGCGGGATAGCGGTCGCGCTGACGGTGCGCCCGGGTGTCACCGGCATCCGCTCGAACCCGCGCAGCACCCGCAGCTGCCGCCGCACCGGCGTGCCGTCGAGCGCGAGACCCGGGAAGCGGTCGAACAGCATCCGCAGCGCGGTCGCGCCTTCGAGCCGCGCGAGCGACGCACCGAGGCAGAAGTGGATGCCGGCGGAGAAACCCAAGTGGTCGCGGGCGTTTTCGCGCCGTACGTCGAAGCGGTGCGGGTCGGCGAACACCGCGGGGTCGCGGTTGGCGCCGCCGAGCATCAACGTCACGAACCGCCCGCGCGACACCTCGTGCCCGGCGACGACGGTGTCTTCGGCCGCATGCCGGACGGTGACCTGCACGGGAGAGTCGTAGCGCAGCACCTCGTCGGCGGCGTTCTCCCAGTACGCCGGCTCCGCGCGCAGGACGTCGAGCTGCGACGGGTTGGCGAGCAGCGCCGCGACGCCGTTGCCGATCAGGTTGACGGTCGTCTCGAAGCCGGCGCCGGTGACCAGCAGCGCGGTCATCCGCAGCTCGACGTCGTCGAGGTGCTCGCCCTCGTCTTCGAGCGTCGCGAGCTTGGACAGCAGGTCGTCGCCGGGGTTGCGGCGCAGCGCCTGCAAGTGCGCGTCGAGCCAGCCGTGCATCTCGCGCAACGCGACCGCCGCGTTGCGGAACGACCGGTACGACAGCATCGGGTCGAGCGTGACCGCCGCGGCGTTGCCCCACTCGAGCATCTGCGCGTGCATCGACGGCGGCACGCCGAGGATCTCGGCGATGATGCGCACCGGCAGCGGCCCGGCGAAGTGCTCGACGAGGTCGACCGACTTCTCCCGCGACATCTTGTCGAGCAGCTCGTCCGCGATCTCGGTGATCCGCGGCTCCATCGCGGCGACCGCGCGCGCGGTGAACACCTTCGACACCAGCCGCCGGTACTTCGTGTGCTGCGGCGGGTCGACCGCGAGCATCGACGGCGGCTCGGCTGGCCCCGGGTGCTCCGGGTCGACGGCAACCGCCATCATCCGGCGGGCCAGCGGTGGCAGCGACGCGGCGTTGACACCGACGCGGAACACCGGGCTGCGCAGCACCTCGCTCGCAACCGCATGCGACGCCGTCGCGTAGACGACCCGGCCTCTGACCAGGTCGCCCTGCGCGCGCATCTCGTCGTACGACGGGAACGGGTCGTCCCACAGCGAGCGGTCGGTCGCGAGCCGCGGCCCGAGCTCGCCGGCGCGGGCCGAGCGGCGCAGCATCATCGTGGGCGCGAGCGACTGCACCGCCCACCGCAGGACTGTTGACCGGGTCACGGGTCCGAGTGTCCCTTACAGCCCGGTGACGCCGTCCCACCCCCAGGAGAAGTACGGCGACCCGCCGCACGGCAGCGTCACGACGCCGCCGACGGCGAGGAACGCGTCCTTCTGCTGCTGCCCGCACGCCGCGCGCCGCGGCGCCTCGTGCGGGTCTTCGCCGGAGCGGTTGGGTACGTCGGCGGTCGGCGGCGGCTCGGTGCCGGAGTGGGTGCCGCCGCCGTCCGCGGCCGGCACGCTGCGGGTGTAGCCCGCCGGCCCGCTGTCGAACAACGTGATCCCCGAGCCCGCCCACGGCGCCGCCGGGTCGAGCGCCGGGATGCCCCAGAACGGGTCGGCGTACGAGCCGTAACGCGCGGCGACCAGCGGCGGCTCGGCGCCGTGCGCACCGATGGTGCGCGCCTCGGTCTCCGCGGTGATGTTCGCGACCTGGTGGTCGCCGTACGCGACCTGCAGCAGCACCTGGTGCGTGGGCGTATTCGGCAGCCCGCCGGTCATGTGCGACGCATACCCGTTGGGGTCGGAGCGGTCCCACAGCATCTGGATCAGGTCGAAGACGAGCATGCGCTGCGACTGGTCCGGGTAGGCGTTGTCGAGCAGCGACGAGTAGCCGACCTGCGCCGCCGGGTCGTTGGGGTCGAAGGCGGTCGGGTCGTACGCCGAGAGCGGCTTCGTCGCGACGTAGTCGCTCGACCGGGGAAGCAGGATCGAGTAGTCCATGCCGGGCACGCCGAGCGCGCAGTGCTGGACGTCGACCGACACCGCGCAGACGGTGCCGCCGTAGATGCCGCCCTGGCTGTTGCCGTCGTAGAAGGCCTGGCGGGTGTCGAGGAACGGCTTGCCGTCCGGCCACTGGAACGCCGCGTTCGCGGTGAAGCCGTGCGGGTGCACCATAAGCCTTGCGAGGTAAAGGAAATCGAGCTCGCCCTGCTGCACGCGGTCGGTGAGCAGCGGGAACCGCGACAGGTCGTTGAGCGCGATGGCCGCGTTCGGTACGTCGGCGCTCGCCATGCCGGTCCAGTCGGTGGCGCAGTAGACCATCGCGTGGTCGTTGGCCATCGTCTGCTGCGGGTCGGAGTTGACCTCGCCGGCGCCGCCGAACAGGCCGTGCCCGTACTCGACCGGCCGCATCTTGCCGGCGTACGTCGTCTCGTCGGCGAAGGCCTTGCGCCCGACGTTGCAGATGAAGTTGGCCTGGTACGTCTGGCCGGGCGTCTGCGCCGGGACGGCGTCGGGGTTGGTCGGGTCGAGCAGGAACTGGCTCTGCGTCGGGCAGTCGTCGAACAGACCTTGCGTCACCTGCGTGCACTTCGTCGGCGGCTCACACGTCGGGAACAAGTAGCAGGGCACGGTGAAGTGGCCGGTCACCCTGCGGGCGACCTTGCTGTCCTGGCTCGCGGTGAAGCTCGACACCGAGTCGACGGTGAACGCGGGCGCGCTGCCCTGGACGGCGCCGTCGGCGAGGTTGGTGTCGCCGAGCTGCGCGAACGCGTCGTCGCGCATCGCGAGCAGCCGGCCGGTGACGTTCTTGGTGCTCGCGGTGGTGAAGTCCCAGGCGAGGTAGAGGTCCTTGCGGCCGACGCCGGCCTTCGCCAGCGTCGTGAACAGGTTCTCCATGTGCGCGCGGCGCGGGTCGGTGGCCGGCGCGGTGCCGTCGCGGTACGCCTTGAACGCCGCACTCGGCTGCGCGACCGTGCCGTCGTCGGTGACGAGGTGGCGCAGCGCGACGACGTACCGATGACCGTCGGCGAGGTTCACCGCCGGGTGGATCATCAGGTCGTGCTGGATGCTGCCGACGGTGCCCGCGGCTAGTAAGCCGGACTCGTCGACGTACTGGTCGAGCTCGGCCCACACCGGCCAGCGCTTGCCGGTCTCCTCGTCGAGCAGTACGACGCCGAGGTTGTCGCTGCTGTCGTTCATGCCGAGGTCGGTGACCGGCGGCAGCCCGGACGGGACGAGGTCGGCGTTCTTGGTCATGCCCGGGACGAGGGTGAGGATCTGCGCGCCGGCGCTGAAGCCGTCGCCACGGTTCCACTCCTGCGGCTCGATCGGCTTGCCCTCGGCGTTGCGCGGCATCATCGGCAGCGTCAGGTCGACCCGCCGGCCGGTCGCGCTGGACGGGTCGTCCTTGGTGAACCAGTCGTTCGGGAACGGCAGCAGGCACTGCGCACCGTCGAGCGGGTCGCAGCCGGTGGCGTTGGTGAGGTCGCCGCTGTGGCCTGCCCAGTGGTCGGGTGCCGGCGCGACCCAGTGGTGGCCATGGTCGGCGTTGTTGCCGTGGCCGTTGCCGTCGTGGCCGTTGCTGGCGGCGGCGAGGACCGGCGTGGCGATGCCGGTCGCGAGGGCGAGGGTTGCGGCGAGAAGTTTGCGCGTCACCTGCAAGAAGTACGCCGCGGAGGCCGCGAATTCCTTCTAGCGCTCGCGCTAGATCGCGGCGGGCTTGCCGGACGTGTCGGAGTTGGGGCGGGCGGCGGCGACCAGGCGGGGGATGACCTCGCCGAGCTCGCCCGGCTGCCATCGGGCGCCCTTGTCCTCGGCCGGCCCAGCGACCCAGCCCTCGGCGACCGACACCAGCCCGCCGCGGACGTTGAACACCCGGCCGGTGACGTCGCGCGACTGCGTACTGCCGAGCCAGGCGACCAGCGGCGCGATGTTGCCGGGGTCGCGCGGGTCCCAGGTCGGGGTGTCCTCCCCGTCGCTCTGCCAGCGGACCAGGTCCTCGGTCATCCGGGTCAGCGCGGCCGGCGCGATGGCGTTGACGGTGACGCCGTACCGGGACAGCTCCATCGCGGTGATGACGGTGAACGCGGCGATGCCGGCCTTGGCGGCGCCGTAGTTGGCCTGGCCGACGTTGCCGTAGATGCCGGACGACGAGCTGGTGTTGACGATGCGCGCGTCGACCGGCTCGCCGGCCTTCGACCGGTCGCGCCAGTAGTTGGCCGCGTGGTGCGTCGTACAGAACGTGCCGCGCAGGTGCACCTTGATGACGGCGTCCCACTCGTCGATGGACATGTTGACGACCATGCGGTCGCGCAGGATGCCGGCGTTGTTGACGAGTACGTCGAGGGTGCCGAACGTCTCGATCGCCTGTTTCACCAGCCTCTTCGCGCCGTCGAAGTCGGAGATGTCGTCGTAGTTGGCGACCGCCTCGCCGCCGAGTGCCTTGATCTCGTCGACGACCTCCTGCGCGGGGGTGGCGTCCTCGCCGGTGCCGTCGCGGGCGACGCCGACGTCGTTGACGACGACGCGCGCGCCCTCGCGGGCGAACTCCAGCGCTTCCTCGCGGCCGATGCCGCGCCCGGCGCCGGTGACGATGACGACCCGGCCCTCACAAAGCCCGCTCATCGGCCCATCTTGGCGCAGGCCGCCATCGGGTCCGGCGACCGGATCGGTCAGGCGGTGAGCTCGGCGGGCTGGGAGACGTCGACGCCGTTACGCCGGGCGAGGTCGACGAGACCGTCGAGGTGGGCCTGGGCGGCCTGGACGAGCAGCGGGTCGTTCTTGCGCTCGGCGTGCTCGAGCGCCTCGCGGGCGGCGGCGACCTGGTCGCGCATCTCCCGCTCGAACAGCGACATCGTCTCCGGCTTCATGGCCGCACATTACCCGTCAGTACGGCGCAGAAACAGCCCCGAATTGTGACGGATCTCGCCCCGCCGCCGCCGCGGCCTAACGGCCGCAAGCGACCGAGAACGCCGCCAGC
This sequence comes from Frankiaceae bacterium, assembly GCA_030840525.1. Taxonomy (GTDB): domain Bacteria; phylum Actinomycetota; class Actinomycetes; order JAFAQI01; family JAFAQI01; genus BP-197. The sequence continues at coordinate 16,746 of JAVEEI010000036.1, read as the reverse complement.
GGTGCTACAGCCACGCCTTGAGGGCGGCGGCGGTGTCGGACTTGCGCAGATCCTTGATCGTGTCGCGCTCGATCTGGCGGATCCGCTCGCGGGTCAGCCCCAGCTCCTTGCCGACCTCGTCGAGCGTGCGGGCCCGGCCGTCGTCGAGGCCGAAGCGCATCCGCATGACGGTCGCCGAGCGGTCCGGAAGCGTGCCGAGCACCGAGCGGAGCCGGTCCTGGAGCAGGCCGAAGTCGACCACGTCGGCCGCCACCGGGGCGTCCGCGTCCTCGATGAACTCGCCGAAGGTCGCCGTACCGTCGTCGCCGACGGGCGTCTCGAGGGAGAGGGTCTCGCGGCCGTAGCCGAGGATCTCCTCGACCCGCTCGCCGGTCATGTCGAGCGCCTTGCCGAGCTCGTCGAACGTCGGCTCGCGGCCGAGCTCGGTTGCCAGGTCGCGCTTGACCCGCAGCGCCTTGTTGATCTGCTCGACCATGTGCACCGGCACCCGGATGGTGCGGCCCTGGTCGGCGATCGCGCGCTGCAGCGCCTGGCGGATCCACCAGGTCGCGTACGTCGAGAACTTGTAGCCCTTGGTGTAGTCGAACTTCTCGACCGCGCGGACCAGGCCGATGTTGCCTTCCTGGATGAGGTCGAGCAGCGTCAGGCCCTTGCCCTGGTAGCGCTTGGCGAGCGAGACGACGAGGCGCAGGTTGGCCTCGAGCAGGTGGTTGCGCGCACGCACGCCGTCGGCGGCGATGAGCTCGAGGTCGCGGCGAAGCTTGGCCGCGAGCTTGCGGGTCTCCTTGGCGTCCGCGGCGCGAATCTTCTCCGCGGCGAACAGGCCGGCCTCGATCCGCTTGGCCAGGTCGACTTCCTGCTCGGCGTTGAGCAGCGCGACCTTGCCGATGTCGGTGAGGTAGACCCGGACGAGGTCGGTGGTCGGGACCTCGTGGTCCCAGGAGTCGTCGACGAGGTCGTCGTCCTCGACCGCAGGCGCGGCACCGGGCGCGTCGGCGCCGATGGAGACGCCCCGCTCGGTGATCAGGCGGATGACCCGCTTGGCCTCCGCCGGGCCGACGCCGGCCTCGTCGAGGGCCTTGCGGACCTCGGTGAACGTCAGCGCCCCCTGCTCGCTGGCAGCGTCGAGCAGGTCCTCGACGGGCGCGGGAAGGCCGGCGTCACCGTTGACGCGGGCGATCGTGGCAGTGCTCATGGCTGTTCAAGCCCCCCAGGGCTTCTCGTGGGCGGTCCGCTGGTGTCCTCGTTACGACGTGAAGCGCGGCGGCCGGGTTTACCGACCAGTAGCTTCAACGCACGCGACGCCGCGGATGTTCCGCGGCGCGACCCGCCATCCTGCCATATCCCGATGTCGATGTCACCTCGGGGGTAGTAGGGCGAGTCTCGGGCGCCCGAATGATGCCCGAACGTGCCCGAGTGTCCGGTTTCTGCCCGGGCCCCGGCGGTCGGAAACCTCGTTGTCCGTCGCGCTCACGGTGCCTAGCGTGAAGCACGGATCTGAAGAGGGGGTGAAAGCCGTGCCGAGTCTCGCCACGCTCGGGCTGTGCGCGCTTGCCAGCCTGGCGCTGCTCGTCATCCCGGGCCCGGCGGTGCTGTTCATCGTGACCCGCAGCGTCGAGCACGGCCGCCGGGTCGGCCTCGCCTCCGTCGTCGGCGTACACCTCGGGACCCTCGTCCACGTCGCGGCCGCCGCGCTGGGCTTGTCCGCGCTGCTCGTCTCGTCCGCCGCCGCGTTCGGCGTCGTCAAGTACGTCGGGGCGGCGTACCTGCTCGGGCTCGGGCTGCACCGGCTGCTGTCCCGGCCGGCCCCGGCACCGGCGGACGTGGACCCGCTGGCCAGGGCGGCGTCGGTCCGCGGCGCGCTCGCCCAGGGCGCGGTGGTCAACGTGCTCAACCCGAAGGTCGCGCTGTTCTTCCTGGCGTTCCTGCCGCCGTTCGTCGACCCGCGGCGCGGGCCGGTCGCGACCCAGGTGGTCGTGCTCGGGCTGACGTATCTGCTGCTGGGCATGTGCAGCGACGGTGCGTACGCGCTCGCCGCGGCGGCCGTTGCGGAGCGGTTGCGCCGCCGTACGGGCGCGCGGGACCGGCTGGTACGGCGGGGGCGGCGCGCCAGCGGGGTCGTCTACGTCGCCCTCGGTGTCCTGGCCGCCGTCGTACCGCGGCATGCGACCCGGCCGGCGGCGGGCTAGCTACTCGCGATCCCGGCTGCTCGGGACGCCGGCGCGCGCGTGCCGCTCCGGGTCGAGCCGGGCGACCTCGGTCATCCGGCCGGCCAGCATCGAGAGTTGGTGGCGGGCGATCAGCTCGCCCGTGACGAGCGCGTCGTCGGTGTCGAGGCCGACCTGCTCCGCCGCGTCCTTCGCCCGCCCCACCTCGCGCACGATGTTGCCGATCACGATCTCGGGGAACTCGTCGACGAGGTGCTGGGTCAGCGTCGCCCAGTCGGGGTGAGTGGGGCAGCAACGCGGCATCCGGTCATCGGTGCCGACGGCCGCGGGGAGGGGTTGGAAGGCTTGGTTTCGCTCAGCCACGCAATGCTCCATGAGGTCCGAGAAGCTGCTCGGGCTTTCGATTCAAAAGGGGCGCTCGCTGCTGAACGGTGTTCCACTCTATCGGACATTCGGCACGTGCAATCCCGCCGACGCGCCCACAGCTCGCGACACCCGTTGCCACAATGGAGCAGTGGGACGAGCGGACGACCGGGACCGCGCGGCGAGCGGTCGCGACCGGGCCGCGCGCCGGCGGGACGACGACGCGGAGGCGCGCGACGTCGCGGCGGCCGGCCGCGAGGCCGAGGGCGACTTCACCGGTACGGCGGCCGACCGCGAGGCTGCCGCGCACGACCGCATGCAGGCTGCGATAGACCGGGAGATGGCCGCGCGCGACCGGGACACCGGCGACGAGCGCTAGGCAGTTCGCCGGCCTCGTAGGGAGCGCGCAGATGTTCGCGGCAGTGCAGATCCTCGGTCGTTGCTGATCCTCGGGCCGTTCGTCGTGAGCGGCGCGGTTGCTTGACCCCGTCTCGGCCAACCGGTTTCATCACCCGCAACAGGAGGTGCGGGCATGCGTCGGGCGTACCACGTTCTCGCGTACGTCATCGCGGCAGAGGTCGTCATCCAGGCGATGGTGATGGCCACCGCGGTCGCCGGTCTCGACCACTGGATCGATGATGGCGCCACGGTCAACAAGCACGTCATCGACAAGCATCCGGCGTTCACCGGCTCGTTCGGGTTCCCGGTGCATGCCATCAACGGCGAGATGCTGATCCCGCTGTTCGCGCTCGCGTTGCTCGTCGTGTCGTTCTTCGCGGCGGTCGCGGGCGGAACGCGCTGGGCTCTCTACATCCTCGGGCTGATCGTGCTGCAGGTCGTGCTCGGCGTCTCGCAAGGCGACGTGCCGTACCTCGGCTTGTTGCACGGCGCCAACGCGTTCGCGATCCTTGTCGTCGCGGTACTCGCTGCTCGGCGTGCCGCGGTCGGCGGGCCGGCGCTCGCCAACTGAGGGGGACGCGATGTTCGACCGGCCGGCGATGTGGCTGCGCCTCGGCGCGACGTTCCTGGTGGTGAGCGTTGTCGCGGCGCTGCTACAACCCAACGGTGAGACGGTGTACGGCAACCGCACCGTGTTCATCCTCGACGCGTGGGTCGAGCGGACCGCTTTCTGGCTGGGAATTCTCTTCGTCGGCGGTTACATCCTCGACCGGGTGTTCGCGCGGCACCAAGACCGGTGACCGACACTCCGTAAGGCACAATCTGCGGTCGTGTCCGGTGCGCGCCGATACCTGATCTACGGAGTGACCGGCTCGGGCAAGACAGTGTTGGCGAAGCGCTTGGCGGAACGAACCGCGCTGCCGTTCTTCCTCGTCGACGACCTCACCTGGCTGCCCGGCTGGGTGCCGGTGGGTGAGGAAGAACAACGCGCGCTCATCGACGAGCTCACTGCCCGGGACGCGTGGGTCGTCGACAGCGCGTACAGCAAGTGGCTCGACCTTCCGCTCGCGCGGGCGGATGTCATTGTGGCGCTGGACTACCCCCGCTGGGTGTCCCTGTGGCGTGTGACACGTCGATCGCTTTTGCGAGCGATCGACCGACGGCCGATCTGCGGTGGCAATGTCGAGACCTGGCGCCGTCTAGTGTCCCGCGACTCGATGATCCACTGGCACTTCCATTCCTTCGCGCGCAAGCGCGCCCGTATCCGAGCGTGGGTGGCCAACCCACCAGGCCCGCAGGTCGTCCTGTTGTCGTCGCCGCAGCAGGCACGGAAGTGGCTCGACTCGGTGCAGCCGGACGCCCCGGACCCCCTCTGACAGCCGACGTCGCCTGGTCATTCGGGCTTGGCGTTACGGCGGCAGGACGCGGAGGAGTGCTGTTCCACTTCGTTGCGCGCCGCTCGCGTCGTACTTCATGCTGAACCCGTGGCCGCGACGATCTGGTTCAGCGCGATCCCCGTAATCGCCGTCGTCGCGCTCTTGCTCAACACCCGTTGGCCGGCGAGGGTGACCGTCACTGTCGACGGCGACGACGTGTCTGTGCGGATGCATGGGTGGGATGTGTTCTTCTGCCTTCGTAGACGAATCACGATTCCGGTGGCGGCAGTTGACGGCGTCTGTGTGAGCCGACGGGACGTGATCCCGACTGAGGGTCTTCGACTGCCCGGTACGTCGATCCCCGGGACCATTCGCGCCGGGTCGTTCGGCACCGGAGATGCCCGCGACTTCTGGGATATCCGTCGAGGTCAAGAACTTCTCGTCCTCCAGTTGAAGCCGGGTGCGGCGCAGTATCGACGGATCGTCCTGGAGGTTGCCGATCCGCGAGCCGAGCTGGCCCGGCTGCGCCCACAACTCGGTCCGGCCGTACTGCCGCTCGCGGACGATCGGGGAACACTGTTGCCGTGGGCGGGCTGATCTTCGCCGGCGCTGTGATACTTGCGCTGCTGTCCTGGTTGGCGGAAATCATCCGCGCACGATTGACGCATCAACTACCCAGTTGGCGATGACGGCAGCCAACGGCTCCAACCCCGCTCGCGAACGCCATGTGGGGCGGCGGTATCCCGCATCAACCCCTCACGCCCGAGGAGAGGAGGAAGGCGCGCCGGCAACTCGCCTGGATGCTCCCGACGATGTACCTCCCGACCGCGCTGGCTGGTCTCCTGACCTGGGTCTCCGGCGCCAGTGGCTCGGTCGTGGCCGTCGTGGCGATCGGGGCATTCCTGCTGACGTTCCTCGTGGCGATCGTCGTCGCCGCGGTGGTCGAGGTTCGGCGATCGCACCCGGCAAGCCGCTGTCACGGGTCGCGCGAGCAACCTTCCTAGCGAGGCGGGAACCCGCCGGGAGACACTCGGTCTGTGGGGACGATGAATCGGCTGACCCGGTTAGACGAGCGGCAGCCGACCGTTGGCCGGGGGCCTTCCGCCAACAGGATCTCCAAGGCCGGATCAAGCTCATGTTGATTTTTCAGGTCTGGACGTTGACGTTCTTGCTGATCGGCTTGGGTGCCGACAGCGCGACTCTGACAGGGCTGGCCGGGCCTGGTGTCGGCTGCACCATCGGATCACTGATCCGCCTACGTGATCGGAAGCGCCCGAGCGAGTAATGCCGCTCTGACGCACGCGCCTCCAGTCAGGCGAGGTGCTCGGGGTCCCCGGTGTCGAGGATGTGGGCCAGCCACCGTTGGAGGCCGTTGAGGTGCGGGGGCTGGACACCGCGGTCCTGGTAGGTGCCGTAGCCCGCCTGGTGCGCGCACTTCATGCAGAAGGGGGTGAAGAGATCTGTTGTGGTGCTACTCACGGAGGCAAACGCGGTGCACGGTCCGATGATCTCGTCGTGTCGATACCGGACGACTTCGGCTCGAGCGCCGCAGGTGGCGCAAGGACTCCGCCGGGCGGCAGGCACAGTCGACGGGTACGGCTGCCAGGTGTAGTAGTCAAGATTCTGGAATTGGTCCGCCACGGACTCAGTATCCGCCGCGGGTTCGGCGCAGACGAGGTGCCGCTCCCATACGGTTCACCCGGCATAGGCGGCGGGCAGTCCGTACACGCTGGCGGCAATCACGGTCCACGAGATCCAGTACGGCATGGCTCTATCCACAGCTTGGTTTCGCTGCCCATGAGGTACCCGTACCAGTTCTTAGCGTCATGTCATGCCCGTCCCAGCCGATGCCGCAGTCGTCGCCGCAGCGGCTGCTCCGGTGCTCGCGTTCGCGGGTTCGTGGCTCGGAGTCCGCGGCAATCGCCGCGCCTCGCTCGAACTCGACCGGTGGCGTCGCCGCGAGGAAACGATGCGCCTCCTGCGCTGGGCTGCGGAACTGGCTCTGGAACGCGACCAGAGACGGGCCGGCGTCGGGATTGCGGCAATGGATGCGCTGCAGGAATCGGAACTTCTCCAGGACGAAGATCTCGACCTCGTCGAGACGATCGCACAGTCGTTGGTGGAGGAGACCGAGGCGCAATACGATCACGACACAGCGATCCGCGAGGACGACGAGGTCGCCTATGGCGGGGGAGCGGAGTCGACCGGTGACGACGACTAGAAGGGCGGAAGGCGTGCCCAAGAAGACGTTGGTGGTGACGCCCGTTCAAGTGCGCGCAGCGAAGCTGATCATGAAGATCGACGCGCGCCGCGGGCGCGAGAGCAGGCCTGCGATCAAGGCAATCGCAAATGCGCGGCGGCTTCGGCGCGATGAGCTGCATCGTGAGAGTGCCTGACGGCTTCAGCATCTGGGGAGGCAAGATCCGACGAAGGGCGCTCGTCATCCTCCGCCATGGTGATCCGTATCCCACGCCCGTACGCGCTGGCGGCAATCACGGTTCACGATCTAGGTTGCAGTCGTGCCCAAGAAATTGTGTCTCGCCCAGAACCCCGACGCCGACAAGCTGCTGTCCGAGAGCCCGCTTGCGCTGCTGATCGGCATGGTCCTCGACCAGCAGATCCCGTTGGAGTGGGCGTTCACCGGACCGCTGACGCTGACCCAGCGGCTCGGCCGTGACCTCGACGCTGCCGACCTCGCGAGCCGCGACCCGGATGCGCTCGCCAAGGCGTTCTCGACCCCGCCCGCCCTGCACCGTTTCCCCGGCTCGATGGCCGGCCGGGTGCAGGACATGTGCCGGCTCATCGTCGAGCAGTACGGCGGCGACCCGACCCGCATCTGGTCCGAGGCCACCGACGGCAAAGACCTGCTCAGGCGCATCCAGGCGCTGCCGGGGTTCGGCGTACAGAAGGCCAAGATCTTCGTCGCGCTGCTCGGCAAGCAGTACGGCGTCCGCCCGAAGGGATGGCGCGAGGCCGCCGGCGACTTCGGCGTCGACCGCAGCTACAAGTCGATCGCGGACATCCGCGACCAAGCGTCGCTCGAGAAGGTCCGCGCGTTCAAGAAGCAGATGAAGGCCGAAGCGAAAGCGCAGGCCGCCGCGCCGGCGTAGAGCACCGTCAGGTAATGACGAGCCCGGCGTCGCCGTCGCGCTCGACCGTGTCGTCGTCGAACCAGTGGCCGTTCTCGCCGAGGTAGCGGAACCGGTACTTCGCCCCGGCCGGCACGGACACCGCGACCGAGCGCTGGCCGTTGGCGCGCTTCGCGAGCACGTGCGTGCCCGGGACCCAGTCGTTGAAGTCGCCGACCACGGAGACGGTGCCCGGTGGCTCGCCGGCGGGCAGCGCGAACGTGATCTTGACGTCGTTGCTCTTGGCGACCTTGGTTAGGCGAATCACACCGAAATCGTGCCCCAAATCGCCGCATCTAGCCAACGGCGGGGTCGTTTATGCGGCCGGAAGCGGTCCCGGCGCGCCCAGCGCCGCACCCCGGCCGACCACGCAGCCGAGCTCGCGCGCCGTCGCGACCGCGCCGGCCGAGTCGACCCCGAGCGCCATCAGCCGCGCTCCGGACTCCGCCGCGACCGCGAGCAGCCGCCGTACCCCGGAGTGCGTGGGGTCCGCCGTACGTCCCGGCAGCGTGAGGTCGACCTGTACGACGTCCGGCCGCAGGATGGCGAGTTGGTCGAGCGCGGCCGTGTCGTCGGCGACGTCGGCCGCGACGAGCAGCCAGCCCCACTCGCGCAGCTCGGCGACACCGCGGCGGACCAGCGCCGGGTCGCGGAACGTCGCCGCGTGCAGCTCGGCCGCCACGGTGAGCTCGCGCTTCGCGCGGCCGAAGGCGGCGGCGAGCCGCGGCGGGCAGAGCGTGCCGTACGTCTCGGGCTCGGGGGTGAGGTGCAGCTCGATGTCGCCGCGGCCGGCGAAGTCCTCGAACGCGAGCGCGCGGAACGCCCAGTCCAGCCGCTCGACCAGGCCGAGCGCCTGCGCCTGCTCCAGCAGCGCGAGCGTGTCGGCGAGCTCGGTGCCGGCCCGGCCGCGGCCGGTCGCCTTGTAGCCGACCACCGACCGGTCGTCGAGCCGGCGGATCGGTTGGTAGTCGGGACCCAGCTGGCGCGGGTCGTCGAGCAGATCCTCGATCAGCTCGCGGGTGCGGAAGGTGCGCTGGACGTCGGCAGTCAAACTCACGTTGGCGTTCTCGGTAACTAGGACGTGTGGGTGAATCGCCCGGATGGCCCAGCGGGCCTCACCTCGGCCCGACGAAAAGGGCCTGCGCGCCGCGCGCGACCAGCTTGGTCCGGTCGAACAGCCGCGACGCGGCCAGCCCGAACCCGCGCGGCTGCACCCGCGTCCGCGCGTCGATGCAGATCCAATCGCCTTCTGGCTCGGCCGCGAAGTGGACCGTGAGGTCGGGGTTGATGAACAGCCAGTCGCCGAGCGGCAGCACGTTGGACACGCCGTTGCCGGAGTCGGCGACGATCATCGTGCGCTGTAGGCCGGTCGGCTCCTCGCCGGGTACGAGTGGGTGGCGCATCCGGCCCCAGATCGTCGCCGGCCCGCGCTCGGCCCAGCCGCCGGCCACCAGCCGCCACTCCATCGCGTGCAGGTAGCCACCGGTCCAGCCCGCGGGCAGCTCGGTCGCGGTGTCCGGCAGCGGCGGGACCGGGTCGACGTCCGGGTCGTCGTGCGCGGCCGGCAGCGGCGGCAGGTCGAGGTCGGCGGCCCGCGCCCGCCACGCGTGCGCGCGTACGGCGACCCGCCCGTCCGGGCTCTTGAGCTCGGCCTCGACCAGCTCGACGCTGCGGCCCGGACGTACGACGCGGCTGCTCACCTCGACCTCGGCCACCGGCACCGGCCCGAGGATGTCGACGCTCATCCGCAGCACGACCGCCGGCCACGCGGCGGGCTCGCGCTCGATCGCGCGGGCGAGCAGCGCGGCCGGGGGACCGCCGTGCTGGTACGCCGGGTCCCACGGGCCGCCGGTGTGCTCGGTCGACGCGTAGCGGTCGTCGCCGAGCGGGGTGAAGAACGCGTCGCTCACGGCGGGTCACGCTATCCGGCGGCGGCAAGTGTGGGCGCTGACGGTCGTCATGGCCGCCGCGGCCGCACACACTCCGGCGGCTAGCCTCGGTCGTCGTGACCGTGCCGCACGCGCTCGCCATCCTCGGCGTCGGGCTCGTCGGCGGCGCGGTCAACACGATCGTCGGGGCCGCGTCGTTGCTGACGTTCCCGGTGCTCCTCGCCCTCGGCTACCCGGCCGTGGTCGCCAACGTCTCCAACTCGATCGGTCTCGGCGTACCCGGCTCGCTGTCCGGCGCGTACGGCTACCGGCGCGAGCTCGCCGGCCAGCGACGGCGTGTCCTCGCGCTGCTGCCGGCGGCGCTGGTCGGTGGTGCCGGCGGCGCGGCGCTGCTGCTCGCCGTACCGGGTGCGTTCCGCGCCATCGTCCCGTGGCTGATCCTCACCGCGGTCGGGCTGGTGCTGGTGCAGCCGCGACTCGCGCGCTGGCGGGCCAGCCGCGGCGTGGTCGCCGAGCACCCCGGCCCGACGCTGCACGGCGGCCTGTTCGCGACCGCGGTGTACGGCGGCTACTTCGGCGCCGCCCAAGGCGTCATCATGCTGGCGCTCTTCGGCGCCACCTTGGACGACGACCTGCACCGCCTCAACGCCGCCAAGAACCTGATCTCCGCACTGGTCAACGCCACTGCTGGAGTCGTCTTCGTCATCTGGGCCAACGTCGACTGGTGGGTAGTCGTCCTCCTCGGAGCAAGCTCCGCAATAGGAGGCCAAATAGGCGCGTCAGTAGGCCGCCGCATCCCAGCGAACATCCTGCGCACAGCAATAGTGATCGTAGGAACAGGAGTAGCAATCAAGCTGCTCGTGGACTAAGGGCGTGGCCTCGCTACGGAGAGCGCATTAGGGCCGTCGAAGGAGCGAATGCGACTGACGGCCCGAGCGCCGAAGTCGCGAGGCCGCGTCCGCCTTACTCCAAGTAGTCGCGCAGCTTCTGCGACCGCGAAGGATGGCGCAGTTTTGAGAGCGTCTTCGCTTCGATCTGCCGGATCCGCTCGCGGGTGAGGCCGAACTCCTTGCCGATCTCGTCGAGCGTCCGCGGCTGGCCGTCGGTGAGGCCGAACCGCATGGCGACGACGGCCGCCTCGCGTTCGGGCAGCGTCTTCAGCACGCTGTCGAGCTCGCGCTGGAGCAGCCCGAACGAGACGACCTCGGCGGCGATCGGCGCGTCGGCGTCTTCGATGAAGTCGCCGAGCTGACTGTCGCCCTCGTCGCCGACGTTCTGCTCCAGCGACACTGGCTCGCGCGCGTACCCCTGGATCTCGACGACCTTGTCGGGCGTCATGTCGAGCTCGGTGGCGAGCTCGTCCGCGGTGGGCTCGCGGCCGAGGTCTTGCAGCATCTGCCGCTGCACGCGGGTGAGCTTGTTGATCTGCTCGACCATGTGCACCGGGATGCGGATGGTGCGCGCCTGGTCGGCCATGGCGCGGGTGATCGCCTGCCGGATCCACCAGGTGGCGTACGTCGAGAACTTGTAGCCCTTGGTGTAGTCGAACTTCTCGACCGCGCGGATAAGGCCGAGGTTGCCTTCCTGGATGAGGTCGAGGAAGGCCATGCCGCGGCCGGTGTAACGCTTCGCGACCGACACGACGAGCCGCAGGTTGGCTTCGAGCAGGTGGTCCTTGGCGCGCAGGCCGTCGGCGGCCAGCCAGTCGAGGTCTTTGCGCACGGCCTTGGTCAGCTTGATCTCGCCGGTGTCGGCCTGGCGCATCTTCTCGGCGGCGAACAGTCCGGCCTCGATCCGCTTGGCGAGCTCGACCTCCTGCTCGGCGTTGAGCAGCGCGACCCGGCCGATCTCCTTGAGGTAGGCGCGGACGAGGTCGGTGGACGGGCCGGCGGTGTCGTCTTCGCTGACGACGACCTCTTCCTCGTCCTCTTCCTCGACGAGCTCGGCGGCGTCCGGCTCCACCTCGCCGTCGGCGGGCGGCTCGGCGCCGTCGGCGGCGGGGCCGGCGGCCGGTGCCGGGTCGGCCGCGCCGCCCTTCGCCTTCTTCCGCGGGGCGGCGGAGGCGTCGGCGGCAGCGGCGGCGGTCGAGGGGTCCACGTCGGAGACAACGGAGACGGCGGCGCGAGTTCGCGCCGGCTTCGTCACTTCGCCGTCGCCGGCACCGTTCTTGGCCGCTGCCGGGGCGTCCTTCGACCCCGACTCAGACTTACTGGACCGCGCAGCCGATTGAGTTGGCCTGCTCAAATCCTGCCCTTCCCGTACCAGCCGTCGTGGCGCACTTTGCATGTCGAGGCAGCACAGCCAACACGGGCCGGAGCTGCGGGCGCTGCTTGCGACAGCTACCCCAGACTAGCGCGGCGAACGGGCGGCGAGAACCGACGTGGGGAGGGATTTGGAATCGGGCCGGGCTGGTTGGATGCCGGCATGGGCCAGGTCTTCGTCGGGACGGCGTCGTGGACCGACAAGACCCTGCTCGAGTCTGGCTGGTACCCGCCAGACGTCACCACCCCCGCCGACCGGCTGCGCTTCTACGCCGAGCGGTTCCCGCTGGTCGAGGTCGACTCGACGTACTACACGCCGCCGAACGAGCGCAACAGCGAGCTGTGGGCGGCGCGGACGCCGCCGGGTTTCCGCTTCAACATCAAGGCGTTCTCGCTGCTGACCCAGCACCCGACGAAGGTCTCGGCGCTGTACAAGGACCTGCGGCCGGAGACCGCGAAGGCGAACGTCTACGCGAAGGACCTCGACCCGAAGGTCGTCGACGAGGTGTGGGAGCGCTTCCTGTCGGCGCTCGCGCCGCTCGCCGAGGCGGGCCGGCTCGGCGCGCTGCTGTTCCAGTTCCCGCAGTGGTTCACCATCCGCCGGGCAAGCAAGGACTATCTACTGGAGTGCAAGGAGCGGGCCGCGCCGTACCGGATCTGCGTCGAGTTCCGGTCCGCGACCTGGTTCAAGGACGAGGAGACGGCGGCGGAGACGCTCGACTTCCTCCGCTCGTACGGGCTGCCGTACGTCGTGGTCGACATGCCGCAGGGCCACGCGTCGTCGGTGCCGCCGGTGGTCGCGGCGACGACGCCGGACCTGTCGGTGGTGCGCTTCCACGGGCACAGCGACAAGTGGAACAGCCGCGACATCTACGACCGGTTCGGCTACCACTACGGCGAGGACGAGCTGGCGCCGTGGGCGGACTCGGTGCGGTCGCTCGCCGAGTCGACGGCCGAGACGCACGTGCTGTTCAACAACTGCTACCGCGACTACGCGCAGACCAACGCGACCCAGTTCGCCGACCTGCTCCGCGACGGCGCCTAGCCGCAGCCGACGAAGACGGTCATGTACCAGCCGGGGTTGCGGGCCGGCCCGGCGATGAACTCGGCGTGACCTTCGCCCTTCTTGTGCAGCCGGGCCGGGTAGTCGTGGATGAAGTGGCAGTCGTAGTCGCCCATGCCGGAGCGGGCCTGGCAGTAGTCGAGGCGCAGGTTCACCGCCTCGTCGTACATGCCGGTGAGCGCGGCCCGGCCCTCCGGTGTCGTGACGTGCTTCAGCGCGGCGACGTCGTGGCGGTTCCACGCCGCGGCGAGGTAGCGCATCGCCGCCTCGGGCGAGTCGAAGCGCGGGCCGGTGTAGCCCGGTGTCGCGCTCACCGAGACGGTCGGCGTCGGGCTCGACGTGACCGCGACGCGGTCGGGCTGCGTCCGCGCGGCGGGTTTCGCTCCCGACGTGCCGCACGCGGCGAGGACGAGCAGCAGGCCAACCATCGCGGCCGCGCCCAGGCCGAGGTCGGATCGACGAATCATGCCGGTACGACGCACTGTGCCGGCTTTCGGTTGTCAGACGTCGACGGCGACGTACTTCACCGCGAGGTACTCGTCGATGCCCTCCGCGCCGCCCTCGCGGCCGAAGCCCGACTCCTTCACCCCGCCGAACGGCGCGGCCGGGTTGCTGACCATGCCGCGGTTGAGCCCGAGCATGCCGACCTCGAGCGCCTCCGCGACCGACAGTGCCCGCGTCAGGTCGCGGGTGAAGACGTACGCGACCAGCCCGAACTCGGAGTCGTTCGCCGTCCGGACCGCTTCGTCGTCGTCGGCGAACGTCGCGACCGGAGCGACCGGGCCGAAGATCTCGTTGCGCAGCAGGTCGGCGTCGGGCAGGACCGAGCCGAGGACGGTCGGCGCGTAGAAGTAGCCGCGGTCGCCGACGTCGGTGCCGCCGGTGAGGACTTTCGCGCCCTTGCCGACCGCGTCGTCGACGAGGTCGCGGACGATGCCGCGCTGGTCTTCGCTGATGAGCGGGCCGACGTGGACGCCGTCCTCGGTGCCGCGACCGACCGTCATCGCGCCCATCCGCTCGGCCAGCCGCGCGGCGAACTCGTCGGCGATGCTCTCGTGCACGTGGAACCGGTTGGCGGCGACGCACGACTCGCCCATGTTGCGCATCTTCGCGACCACCGCCTGGTCGACCGCGTGGTCGAGGTCGGCGTCGGCGAAGACGAGGAACGGCGCGTTGCCGCCGAGCTCCATCGACACGCGCAGCAGGTGTTGCGACGCCTGCTCCATGAGCTTCTTGCCGACCGGTGTCGAGCCGGTGAACGACACCTTGCGCAGCCGCGGGTCGTCGAACAGCGGGCCCATGACGTCACCCGCCTTGGACGTCGGTACGACGTTGAGCACGCCGTCGGGCAGGCCGGCCTCGCGCAGGACGTCGGCGAGCACCAGCATCGACAGCGGCGTGAGCTGGGCCGGCTTCACCACCATCGTGCAGCCGGCCGCGATAGCCGGGCCGATCTTGCGGGTGCCCATCGCCGTAGGGAAGTTCCACGGCGTGATCAGCAGGCACGGGCCGACCGGTTGCCGCATCGTGAGCAGCCGCCCGTCGCCGGACGGGTTGGCCGACCAGCGGCCGGCGATGCGCACCGCCTCCTCGGCGAACCAGCGCAGGAACTCGGCGGCGTACGTCACCTCCGCCTTCGACTCGGCGACCGGCTTGCCCATCTCCAGCGTCATCAGCAGCGCGAGGTCGTCGGCCCGCTCGGTCATCAGCTCGTACGCGCGGCGCAGGATCTCGCCGCGCTGTCGCGGCGGCGTAGCGGCCCAGCTCGCCTGCGTGTCGTGCGCCGCGTCGAGGGCGGCGACCGCGTCGTCCGGCGTCGCGTCGGCAACGTCGCACAGCGCCTCGCCGGTCGCCGGGTCCTCGACCGCGAACGTCGCGCCGCCGGTTGCCTTACGCCACTCGCCGCCGACGAACACGCCCTTCGGGACCCGGTCGAGGACGGCCCGCTCGCGTTCCGCGCTGATCGCACTCATGAGTCGAACCTACGACCGCGATTACGGAGCCGGTACGGCGGGCAGTGCGCGTACATGGCCGATGTCATCGAATTGTTAGAGCACGACCACCGCGAGGTCGAGGAGATGTTCGCCGAGTACGAGCGGGCGACCGACCCGCAGGAGAAGCGGACGATCGTCGACAGGATCATCATCGAGCTCGTCCGCCACTCCGAAGCCGAGGAGCAGGCGGTCTACCCGCTGATCCGCACCCACATCGAGAACGGCGACAGCATCATCGAGCACGAGATCGACGAGCACTCGCAGGCCGAGCGGCTGATGAACGATCTCGACGGGATGGACCCGACCGACCCGCAGTTCGGCGTCCTCATGCAGCAGCTCATGACCGCGATCAAAGACCACGTCGCCGAAGAGGAGAACGTCGTCTTCCCGCAGTTCCGGGACGCGGTGTCTCCCGAGGAGCTCGACAAGCTCGGCACGACGGTGCAGGCGTTGAAGAAGATCCTGCCGACGCACCCGCACCCGATGTCGCCGGACCACCCGCCGTTCAACGCGTTGCTCTCGCCCGGTGCCGCGCTCGTCGACCGGGTCCGCGACATGCTGACCGGTCGCGCCAAGCAGTAGTACCGGGGCTCGCTCAGCGCCAGGCGCGGGGGCGGCGTCGTACCGGCGCGGGGCCCGCGCTCGAGTCCCACACCCGCCGCCACCGCGCTACGTCGGGCCCGCTCGGCGACGGCGTCTCGCCGCTCGCGGCCCGGCGCTGCGCGGCGTACCAGTCGGTGCGGTCCTCGTCGAGCAGGGTGCCGAGCGCCGCGGCGATGCGGCCGCCGAGCGCGCGCGGCTCCTCGCCGGGCTGCAGCCGCAGCGGCCGGCCGTAGCGCACGTGCACCGGCGGGCGGCCGGGCTTCGGCCAGCCGCGCCCGCGCGGCATCGCCGCGAACGACCCGCGCAACGCGACCGGGACGACGGGGACGCCGTTCTGCGCCGCGAGGTACGCCGCGCCGAGCCGGAACCGGCGGGTCCACCCGTCCGGGGAGCGCGTGCCCTCGGGGAACATCACCAGCGACCAGCCCTGCGCGAGCAGCTTCGTCGGTGTCTCCGACAGGCCGACGCCGCCGCGCTCGATCGGGAACGTCGCGAACACCAGCGCCGAGCCGACCGCGCGCCACCACGCGTCGAAGAAGTAGTCGGCCGCCGCGCCGACCGCGACCCGGCGCAGCCACTCCGGCGGCAGCGTCGTCAGCAGCAGCGCGGTGTCGAGGTGCGACGAGTGGTTCGCGACGAAGATGACCGGGCCGTCGATGTCGTCGAGGACGTCGAGGCCTTCGATCCGCAACGTCGTCTCGTGCCGGACCAGCGGGGTGAGCCCGCCGCGCAGGATCGCCTCGCGCGCCGCGACCGCGACCCGCGACCGGGCCCAGTCGGTCGGGAACTCGCGCGCCTCCGGAAAGACGTGGTGCGGCTCGGCCGACCGCGGCGGCAGCTGCCGGTGCGTCCAGCGCCAGCCGCGCGCGACCTGCTTGACGTCGCGGACGAGGCTGCCGCTCACTTGACGTGGGCCAGCACGTGCGGCGGCGAGTGCAGGTAGGTGATCGACGGCGCGCGCCCGACCGTGTCGCTCGCCATCTCGAGCGCGTCCGCGAACGACGACGCCGACCGCATGCCCATCCGCGCGACCGCGCGCCGGTCGCCGCCGACCCAGATCACGTCGCCGGCGTGGTCGAGCGCGTGCGCGCACCAGTACCACATATAGAACGGGTGCACGCCGTGGTACGCGTACGACGTCCGGTACAGGTGGATGTACCAAGGGTCGGTCGCGTACTGCTGCTCGAACTTCTGCTCGATCACCTTGGGGTCGGTCGAGACCGACAGCACCTCGTCGAAGAAGTCGACGTACGACGGGTGGTGCAGCGTCGAGAACTCCCACGGCACCGGGTGGTTGAGGATGATCGCGCCGCCCTTGCGCACCAACGGCTGGCCGACGTACATGTTGAAGAAGTAGCCGAGCCCGAGGCACGCCGCGAGGATCGGGTTCATCACGCTGTTGACGTTGTACGGGCAGAGGTACGGCAGACCGAGCACGAGCACGTCGCTCTGGCCGTCGACGTCGACGAGCTGCTGGCGGTGCACGCGTTCGAGCGTCGCGT
>JAVEEI010000033.1 GCA_030840525.1 Frankiaceae bacterium | reverse complement strand
CACCCTCGACGGGTGACGACCGACGTCGGCGTGGGGCCGCACCCGGAGCCCTGGCCCGAGGGCGACCGGTACGACCCGGAGCTGCTGCGCGAGGGCGACCGGCGCAACGTGCTCGACCACTACCGCTACTGGCGCCGGGATGCGATCGTCGCCGACCTCGACAGCCGCCGCCATCCGTTCCACGTCGCCATCGAGAACTGGCAGCACGACCTCAACATCGGGACCGTCGTACGCAACGCGAACGCCTTCAACGCGGCCGAGGTGCACATCGTGGGCAAGCGGCGGTGGAACCGCCGGGGCGCGATGGTGACCGACCGCTACATGCACGTCCGGCACCACGACGACACCGACGACTTCGTCGGGTGGGCGAAGGACGCGCGGCTGCCTGTCGTCGGCGTCGACAACCTGCCGGGTTCGATCGTCATCTCGGCGGCGGAGATTCCGCGCGCGTGCGTGTTCCTCTTCGGCCAGGAGGGCCCGGGGCTCTCGGCGGCAGCGAGGGCCGTCTGCGCGAGCGTGCTGCACATCCCGCAGTTCGGCTCCACCCGGTCGATCAACGCCGGCGTCGCGTCGGGGATCGCGATGTACGAGTGGGTCCGCCGGTACGGCGACGTGAACCAAACTGGTGCGCCATGAGTCGCATTGCCGTGCGAACACTCGTGCTTTCGCTGGCCGCCGCCGTGTTGGCAGTGGGCTGTACGTCGACGCCATCCCCGACCGTCACCGTCACCGGCACGCTCGGCTGGAGCGGCGGTGTCCGCGCGCCCCACTCCCCGCCGTACCACGTCATGCCGGGCGCCCTGCTGTTCACCGGTCACGGCAAGACGTACTCCGCCTCCGCGGACGAGTCCGGTCACTTCACCACGCGGCTCCCGCGGGGCACGTACGTCGTCACCGGGGTGTCGGCGCACTTCGTCGTCAACGGGGTCGAAGCGACGTGCCGGGCGATCGGCGGACCGGTCGACGCGAGCCGCGACCGGTCCGGCGTACTCGTGCTCTGCATCGGCACGTAGGTCAGCGCAGCGAGCAGACGAGCGGGAGCACGTTGCCCGCGACCGGGTAGGCGCGGCAGATCGGCGGCCGGTCGGCGTGCGCCGTACAGAGTCGCGTCTCGTCGTCGAAGCGGTCGCAGGAGTACGCGTGCATGCCGTCGCGCTGGGCGCCGGTCGGGTGCCAGTGCGCGGCGGCGAGGACGAGGTCGGCGGCAGCGGTCGTGTGCGCCGACTGGCGGATGTCGGCCGGGCCGAGCGGGTACCAGACGGGGTCGCAGCAGGCACCGCACGCCGAGCACACCGCCACGACCGGCAGGATAGGCCGATGCCCGACGTACCGGACTGGCTGACCAGCACACTCGCCGCCGACGGGGCCGCCGGGTACGGCGTATCCGGGAATGGGGCGCTGCCGCACTGGATCGGCGCGCTGTCGCCGGACGCGACCGTCGCCGGACCGGCCCTCGTCGTCACCGTCGCCCGCGACGACAACTCGCCGATGCGCGCGGTCGCCGCCGCCGTCACTGCCCCGGGCACGGTGCTCGTCGTCGCCGGTGCGGGGGAGTCCCGTACGGCGGTCCTCGGCGACCTGGTCGCGGCGGACCTGCTGGCCGCGGGCATCGCCGCGGTCGTCACCGACGGGCTCGTCCGCGACTCGCGCGCGGTCGCCCGGCTCGGCCTGCCGGTGTGGGCCCGCGGCGTCACGCCGGTCGCCAGCCGCAAGGACGGCACCGGCTCGGTCGGCGGTCGGGTGACGATCGGCGGCGTCGTCGTATCCGACGGAGACCTCGTCGTCGCGGACGCGGACGGCGTCGTCGTCTGGCCGGCCGCGCGGTACGACGAGTTCCTCGCCGCGGCGGACGCGAAGCGCCGGCAGGACGAGAGCCGGGTGCGGTAATCCGCTTCGGATTGTCGGTGCCGTAAGGCATCGTGGGGTCATGGCCTTCAGTCGTTACCGCGAGGTGCTGCGCACCCCGGGCATCGTGCGACTGGTCCTCCTGACGCTGGTCGCCCGCGCGCCCAACGGCATGTCCAGCCTCGCGATCCTGCTGCTCGTCTCGCCGCGGCACGGCTACGGGCAGGCGGGCGTGGTCGTAGGTGTCTATGTCGCGGCGATCGGCGTGTTCGGCCCGCTGTCGACGCGGGTGGGCGCGCGGCTCGGCCTGCGCCGGGTGCTGCTGACGATGGCGGCGGGTTACTTCGCCGCGATGGTCGGCCTCGCGCTCGCCGCCGACGGGCCGTACGCCGCCGTGCTCGGGTGCGCGGTCGCGGCCGGGGTGTCGCAGCCGCCGATCGTCGCGATTGTGCGCGGGCTGTGGCCGCGGCTGTTCCCGCCGGAGCAGGTCCCGGTCCTCTACGGGTTGGAGGCGACGGCGCAGGAGCTGGTGTTCGTGGTCGGCCCGGCGCTCGTCGCGCTCCTCGCGGGGCTCGCGAGTGCGCGGGTCGCGGTGCTCGTCACTGGCGCGCTCGCGCTGGCCGGCACGGCCGGGCTGGTGGGGTCGCCGCTCGTCACCGACCCGCCGGTGTCGCCGGCCGGTCGGCGCCGGGTGCTGGGCCGGCGGCTCGCCGTCCTGGTCGGGCTCGGCATGACCTGCTCGATGGCGTTCAACATGGTCGACATCGGCGTGATCGCGTTCATGAGCGGCCGGCATGCCGGCGCTGCGTCCGGTGTCGCGCTGTCGATGTGGGCGGTCGGGTCGATGGTGGGCGGCCTGTTCTTCGGCGCCGCCCGCAAGGCCGCGGGCCGCCGCGGCGTGGCGCTCTCGGTGCTCTCGGTGGCGGGCGGGCTCGGGCTGCTCGCGGCGTCGCCGGGCCGGGCGGGTCTCGTCGTCGTGCTCTTCGCCGGCGGTGCGGCGATTGCGCCCGCGTTCGCCCGGCTCTACGGGCTCGTCGCGGACGGCGTGCCCGACTCCGGTACGGCGGAGGCGTTCGCGTGGCTGGGGGTCGGGTTCCTGGCCGGGTCGTCGCTGGGCGCGTCGGCCGGCGGGTTCACGGTCGAGCTGTTCGGGCCGCGGGCGACGTTCCTGCTCGCGGCGGCGGTGCCGGCGGCGTACGCGCTGACCCTGCTCGCGGTGGATGCCGGCCGGCGCTCGCCGGCGGGGGCCGCCGGGCTGGCGGCCGCCCGCTAGCTCAAGTCTGTGCCGGTCAGCGGCGGCGGCCGGCGATCACGCGCGAGATGATCAGGCCACCGACGAGGTACACCGCGGCGGCGATGCCCCAGTTGAGCCACAGGTGCCGCAGGCCGCGGGCGTTGACGACGTTGTGGAACGGCGAGGTCAGCCAGGAGCCGGCCTGCTTGACCCAGTGGACCGCGGAGCCGGTGGTGTGCGGCGCGTAGACGTACAGCAGGATCGCGGCGCCGATGATCAGCGCGACGATGAGCGCGGCCGCGGCGACCGCTCGGGCAACACCGGTCATGGCGAACGAGCTGCGCGGGCGCGGGGCGACAATTGCCATCGGGAACCTCCGTACGGGCCGGCCTTGTCCGGGGCCGGGCTGGGCCGGAATCTCTGGTTCGGTGTGCCCGTTACGGTTGGTGTTCATCCATCCCGGAGGAGTTACACCATGCTGTTCTCCCGTCAGAAGACCGAGATGATCGCCGCGTCCGGCGCGCTGCCGGGTCGCCCCGAGCGGCCGTTCGCGGTGCCGGAGCGGCACTACGTCCTCGGCACGCTCCTCGACGGTGAGCCAGGGGAGACGGCGTACTTCGGTCTCGGGTGCTTCTGGGGTGCGGAGCGGCGGTTCTGGGAGACGCCCGGCGTGGTGTCGACGGCCGCGGGCTACCAAGGCGGGTACACGCCGAACCCGACGTACGAGGAAGTGTGCTCCGCGCGGACCGGGCACGCGGAGGTCGTGAAGGTCGTCTTCGACCCCGCGGTCGTGTCGTATCGCGAGCTGCTCCGCGTCTTCTGGGAGTCGCACGACCCGACGCAGGGGATGCGGCAGGGCGGAGACGTCGGTACGCAGTACCGGTCGGCGCTGTACGTGACGTCGGACGCGCAGAAGCAGGCGGCGGTCGAGAGTCGCGACGCCTTCCAGCCGGTGTTGAGTGCCGGCGGGTACGGCGAGATCACGACGGAGATCGCGGACGCGGGCGCCTTCTACTACGCCGAGGACTACCACCAGCAGTATCTAGCTAAGGTAAAAAATGGCTACTGCGGGTTGGGTGGCACTGGTCTCTCCTGCCCGGTCGGCGTCGCGAAGACGGCGGAGGCGTCCGCCGAATAGCTGGCAGTGACCGCTTGGTCGGCCGCGCACGAAGATCGACGAGCAATGCCGGCGCTATCACGCGCGGTTGTCGCACGTGCTGATGCTGGGGTGGCGGCGGTGGTCACGGATCGTGGCGGCAGGCACAATGTGGGCGTGACGGGGTCGTATCCGGCAACGGCGCCGGTGTGGCGGTCGCCGCCCGACCCAGCGCAGGTGTCACAGGCACGCCGATTCGTGCGGGACGTACTCGGTGATGCGCATGCCACTGCCATTGACGTGACGCAACTTCTGGTGACCGAGCTCGTGACCAACGCGATGCTGCACGCGGGGTCTGAGGTCGAAGTTCGGTTGTGGGCGGCTAGCGATCGGGTGCATGTACGCGTTTCGGACACCGCCCCCGACCCCAGGTTGGTCCCTCGACAGCTCGATCGCGACGCGTCAACGGGACGTGGACTTCACCTCGTGCATGCCCTGGCCGCCGCCCACGGCGTGGAGTTGACCGACTTTGGTAAGACGGTCTGGTTCGAGCTGTGGCCTGGGATCCAGGCGCCGCCGGACGCGACCAACACCTGGTTGCTCAGCGAGACCGGGGATGGTTTCGCAGTCAAACCCGTGCTGCTGTCCGATGTACCGATTGGCTTGTTCCGCGCCGCGCAGCGTCACCGGGACTCACTGTTGCGCGAGTGCAAGCTGCTCGTCCTCTCCGGCAGGCATCTGCCAGGTGTGCCGGCTCGTGATCTGGAAGCGGCCGAGGACGCAAACGGCCTGATCGCGCGTGCGGTCCTGGACGAGATCGAGGCCGCGGTGCAAGCCGATCCATCGCTGACACACGCCACCGTCCAGGTGTCGCTACCTGAGGCGTGCGTAGACAGCGTCCGGGTTCTCGGGTCGACGCTGGAGACAGCGAACGTGGCTGCCCAGCAGGCGACGTTTCTTACTCGACCTGCGCTGCCAGAGATCCGCGCTTTCCGGAATTGGCTGATCGAACAGATCGTCACCCAGCTTGGCGGCGGGCCCATCACGTCGTGGGGCGCTCAGGCCCCGCACGCGACGCCGGGCGAGTCTGTGTCGGCTCGGGTAACGCCGGTAGACCGTTCCGGGCCGGTCATCGTTGCCGGCGACGACAACGTGATCCTCGGCGCGGGCGATGGGATCGAAGCGCTCCTGGGATGGCCGCCGTCGGCTCTCATCGGCAGACGGATCGTGGCGATCATCCCGCCGCGCCTGCACCTTCAGCACGCCACCGGATTCACCAACTTCCTACTCACCGGGGCATCTCGGATCATCGGGTCCCCCGTCGTTGTGGCGGCGTTGCACCGTGACGGCCACGAGGTGCCGGTGCAGCTTCTCCTCGGCGTGGAGCAGTCTCAAGACGGACGGCCACTGTTCGTAGCTACCCTTGCTCCCGCGCAAGTGGAAGGCGCGCTCAGCTAGTCCGACGACGCCTCAGCCAGAGCTGTAGTCGTCGCGATCGGGGAGCGCACGACCGTTCTTGGAGGCCCGGGAGCTAGCATCGACGTCACCGGGAGGTGGCATGACGGCTGCTGCGGAGATCATCCCCGCGAACGAAGAACAGCGCATGCGCGCGGTCCGGCGCTACGACATCCTTGACACCCCGCCTGACGGCGCTTTCGACCGCATTGCCGAGCTTGCTGCGGAACTTCTCGGCGTGCCCATTGCCATCGTGTCCATCGTCGACACTGACAGGATTTGGTTCAAGAGCCATCACGGGCTCGACGGAGTCAGCCAGATCGACCGCGATCCGGGGCTGTGCGCGTCTGCCATCCTGCACGAGACCCCCTGGGTCGTCACGGATGCCGAGCACGACCCGCGAACTCTTGCCAACCCGCTCGTCGCGGGTGAGTTCGGGCTTCGCTTCTACGTCGGCGTGCCCCTGACCACCCATGACGGGTACAACCTGGGAACGCTGTGTGTCCTGGCCAAGGAGCCACGACCGGTAAGCAGCACGGAGATCTCCGTCTTGGAGAAGCTTGCCGCGCTCGTGATGGACGAGCTGGAATTGCGACGAAGCGCCCAAACTGCGCTCGCGGAGTCCGCAGGCAGGCTGGATCAGGTCGAAGCGCTCGCGCACGCACTTCAGTCCAGCCTGCTGCCGCCGGCTCTGCCGGAGATCGACTTCCTCCACATTGCTGCGATCTACCGTCCGGCCAGCGTCCACCAGGTCGGCGGCGACTTCTACGACGTGTTCCCGACAGGCGGCGACTCCTGGGGCTTCGTCATCGGCGATGTCCGAGGCAAAGGTCCAGCCGCGGCGTCACGAACCAGCTTGGCCCGCTACTCGATGAGAACGGCGGCGGTGTACGAGGGCGAGCCCCACGCGGTGCTGCGGGCCGTCAACCGGGCCCTGCTGGCCGACCCCCGCGAGGAGATGGAGCCAGTCTTCGTGACCGCGCTCTTCGCCTACGCGTCGCCGAGCGACGAGGGGGTCGAGATCCGTTTTGCCAGCGGCGGCCATCCACTGCCAACACTCCTACGTTCCGACGGATCGGTCGGCCAAGTGGGCGCGCCTGGTTCTCTCCTCGGCGTGGTCGAAGAACCTGAATTGACGGACTCGAGCGTTCACCTCAGGCCGGGTGACGTTCTCGTCTTGTTCACCGATGGTGTCACCGACTCCGGTGGCCCACGAAGGCTCGAGCAGGAAGGTCTCGAAGAGATCCTCCGTGATCACCGCGGCTTCGGACCGCAGGAAGTCGTCGAGAGAATCACCGCAGCCGTCATGCAGCGCCAGCGCGACGACATCGCCGTCCTCGCCCTCGGTGTGCCCCAGGGCTGATCTCAAGCGCCGTTATTCGACGCCGCCCGTTGGCACCAGCAGTACTTGGCGAAGAACCCGAACGGCTACTGCGGTCTCGGCGGAACCGGCATGAGCTGTCCGGTTGGCGTCGCCAAAGCCCCGGGAGCCTCCACCGAATAACCGGCGTTATCCGCGCGTCTGATCCGGCAGGATGACGGCGTGGAAGCCCGGTTCTCGCGCCGTCACGACGGGGTCATCGACGTCGACCTCG
Organism: Frankiaceae bacterium; assembly: GCA_030840525.1. Taxonomy (GTDB): domain Bacteria; phylum Actinomycetota; class Actinomycetes; order JAFAQI01; family JAFAQI01; genus BP-197. Next base: position 413 of record JAVEEI010000033.1, on the reverse strand, counting down.
GACCTGCCTGGTCCGGGTTCACCGAGGCGCTCCAAGACGCTGTGACCACGCGGGCCCCGCGCGGCAGCGACGGCCACAATCCGTCCACCTATTGGATCGACCTCACGCTTACGGCGCTGGCCGCAGCGGATGACGGGGAGGTCATCGGCAGCGGCAACGCGACCGATCTGCTGCTAGACGGCGATGAGGTCGTCGCCCATGCGCAGTACGACACATTCGATGATCAGCGGATGCCGCGCCACGACTTCGTCGCGATCTTGACCCAATGGCGGGCAGAGGTCACCGGCCACTAGGAAGTGCCGTTCCGGCACTCGCAGCTAATAGGTGCCGCTCTTCTGCCCGGCACCGAAGTCCGCCTTGGCGGCAGACTAATAGGTGCCGTTCTTCTGCCCGGCACCGAAGTCCGCCTTGGC
>JAVEEI010000215.1 GCA_030840525.1 Frankiaceae bacterium | reverse complement strand
CCGATGGTCTTTTGGCCGACCACCACCCCCGGCGTTATCTTGGCTTTTGCGGCTGTATCCGGCTTTATCATGGCGTTCGCAGCGGGCAAACGCATTTATCACGACGCAGAGCCGCGGCCAATAGAATCGGCGCCCTGACCCCAGACCTCGTGATCCCGGCCGAGCTCAAGCCCGCCGACGGGCGCTTCGGCTCCGGCCCGTCGAAGGTCCGGCCGGAGCAACTCGCCGCCCTCGCCGCCACCGGTACGTCGTACCTCGGCACGTCGCACCGCCAGGCTCCCGTGAAGTCGGTGGTACGGCGCATCCGCGAGGGCCTCGCGACGCTGCTGAGCGCCCGCGACGGCTACGAGGTCGTGCTCGGCAACGGTGGCGCGACGACGTTCTGGGACATCGCGACGTTCGCGCTGATCGAGCAGCGGTCGCAGCACCTGAGCTACGGCGAGTTCTCGGCGAAGTTCGCCGCCGCCGCCGCGGCCGCGCCGCACCTCGGCGAGCCGACCGTGATCAAGGCCGAGCCGGGGTCGGCCGCCCGAGCGCGGGCCGAGGAGGGCGTCGACGCCTACTGCTGGCCGCACAACGAGACCTCGACCGGTGTCATGACCCGCGTCGCCCGCCCCGACGGGATCGACGACGGCGCGCTCGTGCTGATCGACGCGACCAGCGGCGCCGGCGGCCTGCCGGTCGACCTCGCCCAGACCGACGCCTACTACTTCGCGCCGCAGAAGGCGTTCGCGAGCGACGGCGGCCTGTGGCTCGCGGTGCTTTCGCCCAAAGCAATCGAGCGCACCGAGCGGCTCAAGAGCGGTAGCCGCTGGACGCCCGCGTCGCTCGACCTCGCCATCGCGATCGAGCAGTCGCGGCTCGACCAGACCTACAACACACCCGCGCTCGCGACCCTGCTGATGCTGGCCGACCAGGTCGACTGGATCAACGCGCAGGGCGGCCTGGAGTGGGCCGTCGGCCGAACCGCCGACTCCAGCGGCCGGCTCTACACCTGGGCGGAGAAGTCGCCGTACGCGTCACCGTTCGTCGCGGATCCGGAGCTGCGGTCGCTGGTCGTCGGCCCGATCGACTTCAGCGACGACGTCGACGCGGCGCAGCTCGCGAAGGTGTTGCGGGCCAACGGGATCGTCGACACCGAGCCCTACCGCAAGCTCGGCCGCAACCAGCTCCGGATCGCGATGTTCCCGGCGGTCGACCCGGCCGACGTCGAGGCACTCACCGCCTGCATCGACTGGGTCGCCGAACGTCTGTAATGTCCGGTTTTCCTGTCGGTTCTGCAAAAGGAGACTGAGCCCCCGCTGCCGAAGCGACCCCTCGGATGCGCCCACATCGAGGAGGACGTTCGTGAAGGTCAGCAAGGGCTTGGCCCTGAGCGCAGTCGCCGTCGCCGGCATCGCGATGGCATTCCCGTCGGCTGCGGCGAGCAGCGGCGGCACCGGTCACGCCAGCTGTGGCGACGGCACGGTGACCTGGTCGCCGACGTCGATCTGGCCGCCCAACCACAAGATGCAGACGGTCACCATCAACTACACGGCGCCGGCGGACAGCCCGAGCACCAACGACACGACGACCCTCACGGTCACGTCGATCACCGACAACCAGGCCGCCTCGGACGGTACCGACGAGCTCAACGGATCCGGCCAGCCGACGGACCAGCAGGGCCTCGACTGGGCCGGCATCGGCAACTCCGCGAGCAGCGCCGAGGGGAAGACGGCCACCACGACCGCGCAGGTCCGCGCCGAGCGTTCTGGCCACGGCAAGGCGGGCCGGGTCTACTCGATCGTCGTCTCGTGCAGCGAGCAGGTTGGCGGCAGCGCGCCGAACCCGGACCCGAACAGCAGCGGTATGGCGACGCTGACCGTGACGGTCCCGCACGACCAGGGCAACCACTAAGCAGGAGCAGCGAACGCGAACCGCTCGACCGGTTCGTGCCGCACCTCGGCACCGAGCGTGCTCTTGACCAGGTGCAGCTCGGCGGCAGTCCACGGGCTGCCGCCGAGTTGCATGCCGGCCACTGTTTCGCGCAGGTCGACCGCACCGCGCCGCGCCCGAGCGATCGTCAGGTGCGGCCGGTAGCTCCGCTCCTCGACATCGATGCCGGCCCGCCGGCCCGCGGCGACCGCGCGCTCGGCCAACCGCGCGAGCTCGGCCACGTCGCCGGCCACCCCGGCCCAGAGCACCCGCGCCCGCCCCGCGTTCGACGGGAACGTGCCAAACCCGTTGAGCCGCAACGAAATCGGTGACGTTCGCGTGCACGCGCGGCGTAGCCGCTCGGTCAGGTCCGCGACCGCCGCGTCCGGGACCTCGCCGTAGAACGCGACCGTCAGGTGTCGTTGCCGCTCGGGGACGAACCGCAACGCCGGGTCGGGTGTGGGCGGCAGCGCGGCGGCGAGCTCGGCCAGCGCCGCGACCGGCGGTACGACGGCGGCGAACAGCCGCATGTCAGCGGCCGGAGCTGGCGGCGTACACGTGCACATGCGGTCGCCGGCGCAGCAGGTGCGCCTCGACGCGGACCTGCTCGCGCCGGGCGAGGTACGCCGCGGCCGCGATCGCGGCGACCAACGACGCGATTCCGCCGACGATGAGCGCCCACCGCGGCCCGGCGGTCTCGCCGATCCACCCGATCAGCGGCGCGCCGATCGGCGTCCCGCCCATGAACACGAGCAGGTACAGCGCCATCACGCGCCCGCGCATCACCGCGGACACGGTGGTCTGCAGTGTCGTGTTGCTCGCGGTCGAGAACGTCAGGGTCGCGAACCCGAACGGGACCAGCAGGCCGAAGAAGGACCAGTACGACGGCATCAGCCCGGCCCCGATCTCGAGCAGGCCGTACGCCGCGGCCGCGAGGAACACCACCCGCCGGCTCGGCCGACCGCGCCGGGCCGACGCGAGCGCGCCGACCAGCGACCCGAACGCGTAGACCGCCGAGATCAAGCCATAAGACTCCGCGCCTTGGTGGAAGGTGTTCTTCGTCAGCAGTGCCGACGTGATCTGGAAGTTGAAGCCGAGCGTGCCGATGACGCCGACAAGTCCAATGATGGCAAGGAGATCCGGCCGTGCCCGCACGTAGTGCAAGCCTTCCCGTACGGCGCCCGGCCGCCGGGCCGCGGGCTTGCCGACGTAGAGCTCGCTGTCGCGCATCGCGAGCAGCCCGCCGATGACGGCGACGAACGACGCGGCGTTGGCGAGGAACACCCAGGACGTCCCGACCGACGCGATCATCAGGCCGGCGGCCGCCGGGCCGAGCACGCGGGCCGCGTTGAACGTCGCCGAGTTGAGGCCGACCGCGTTGGGCAGCAACGACGGCCCGACCAGCTCGGTGACGAACGCCTGCCGCACCGGCGCGTCGATCGCGCTCGCGATACCGAGCGCGAACGCGAGCCCGTAGACGTGCCACAGCGCGACCGTGCCGGTGACGTCGAGCAGGCCGAGCGCCAGCGCGAGCACGCCCATGGCGACCTGCGTCAGGACCAGCGTGCGGCGCTTCGGGTAGCGGTCGGCGATGACCCCGCCGTACAGGCCGAAGAACAGGAACGGCGCGAACTGCAGGCCCGTCGTGATGCCGATCGCGGTGCCGGAGTTGTGCGACAGGTTGAGCACCAGCCAGTCCTGCGCGACCCGCTGCATCCAGGTGCCCGACAGCGACACGACCTGGCCGGACGCGAACAGCCGGTAGTTGCGGACCCGCAGCGAGGAGAACAGGCTCATGCGCGAGAGAGCTTTTCCAGCACCGGTACGGCGGCGCGCAGTGCGGCGAGCTCGGCCGGCTCCAGGCTGCGCAGCCGCTGCGCGATCCATGCGTCGCGGCGGCGGCGGTCGTCGGCGAGCAGGGCGAGCCCGGCCGGCGACGGGCGCAGGGTGACCTGGCGGCCGTCGTCCGGGTGCGGCGCCCGGACGAGGTAGCCGGTCGCCTCCAGCCGGGCGAGGATCTTGGTCATCGAGGGCGGCTGCACCTTCTCGTGCTCGGCCAGCTCACCGGGCGTCATCGACCCGTGCCGCTCCAGCGACCGCAGCGCGGCGAGCTGCCCGAGCGACAGCTCGGGGTGCGGCGACTGGTGCCGCATCCGCCGGCCCAGCCGGCCGACCGCGTCGCGCAGCGCACCCGCGAAGGCGGTGTCGGTCGAGGTCGGCACATCGTTAGTTTAGCTCATTAGCTAGGCGAACGATATGGCCGCTGAGAACCGCACGCGCCCAAGCGCGGCGGAGCGTTTCGAGTCAGCCGGAGGTCGGCGTGGTGGAGCGGACGGTGCGGGTCTCGTCCGAGCTGTAGGTGAAGCCGGCGACCGTACCGTGCGTCGCGAGGTGCTCCTTCACGATCAGCGCGTACGCCGTCGACACCCAGTCGCGCTGGTTGTCGGTGAGGTCGAAGCTGTTGCCGGTGAACCGCAGCACGCTGTCGACGACCAGCGTCGGCACCGACGTGCCGCCGATGGTGACCTTCGCGGTCGCGCTGATCTTCGAGGTGACGTCGAGGCGGTACTTGCCGTCGGTCGAGCGCGCGCTCCAGTTCCACGCACTGCCGACGTGGTAGTCGCCGGGGAAGAACACCGCGGTCCCGACCGGCTTGAAGTCTTCCTTGAACCCGGGCTGCTGGATGTTGATGTCGACGACCGTGAGGCCGGCCGGGCCGGAGCGCAGGATCTGGCTCCGGCTGCCCTGCTGGCTCTCGAGCGTCGTGGTCTGCTGCGAGCCCTTCGGCGCGTCGACCTTCAGCGCGTCGGTGCTGTTGAGCTTCTGCGTGCCCAGCCGGGTAGTCGCGGTGCCGTTGACGTCGTAGTTGTAGGTGCCGGCGCGGGTGAAGCCGGTCGGGCGGCCCGGCGGCTTCGACCCCGGCCCGCTGCTCACGGTGTGCCCGGCGGCGGGCGTCACCTTGGCGCCCGGGGCCGGCGTACCACCCGGCGACGCGGAGCCGGCAACGGACGGAGTCGTCGACGCGCTGGCGCTCGGGTTGGCCCCGGGGCTGTTGCTCGACGGGCCACCGGCCGAGCTGTGCGGGGAGGACGAACCGCTGCAGGCTGTCGCGAGGGCGAGGGCGACGCCCACCACCATCACACCGGGCATGTTGCGCATCCGGCGAGGATACCGGCGATTTCCGAACCTTTGGTGTGCAGCGGATCCGCCACAATGGACCGGTGACGTTCGAGCCCGGAGGCCCGCTCGCCCGCCGGCAGGCCGAGGCGGCGCGGCGGCCGTCCCGGCGGCCGTGGCTGTTCGGGACCATCTTCGTCATCGGGCTGCTGCTGGTCGCCGGCAACGGCAGCCGGTCGTGGTGGGCCCAGCGGGTCGGCGACCTGACGAGTCGCAACCGCGGCGCCGACTTCGCCATCGGCCTGCTGGTCGGGCTGCTGCCGGTGATCGCCGTCGCGGTCGCCGCGCTGTCCCGGCACCGCCGCCGCGCGCTGCGGATGTTCGTCGCCGGCGCGGTCGCGTTCATCGTCACCGACCTGCTCGCGCCGTCACTGTGGAAGGCGATCACCAACGACACCGCCGCGACCCGGCCGTTCGAGAAGCACGCGCCCGGTTACCTGCCCGGCGTGTACGTCGGCGGCGCGATCTGGTTCGTGCTGCTGGTCGTCGCGTTCCTTCGCGCCCGCCGCGCCTGGCGGGCGCGGTTCGCCCGCTACCGCTAGCCGGTTCTTACGCCACCCCGAGCGCCTGCTTGATCGGGTGCAGCGCGAAGTACGCGGCGAACAGTACGGCGATCCCCCACAGCAGCACGTGCGGCTCGCGCCAGCGCCCCTGCACCGTCCGCAGGACGACGTACGAGATGAACCCGGCGCCGATGCCGTTGGTGATCGAGTACGTGAACGGCATCAGCACCATCGTCAGGAAGCACGGGATCGCGATGGCCCAGTCGTCCCACGGGATGCCCTTGACCTGCGTCATCAGCAGGAAGCCGACCGCGACGAGCGCGGGTGTCGCGGCCGCGGCCGGGACCATCGAGTAGAGCGGCGTGAAGAAGAGCGCGACGACGAAGAACAGCCCAGTGAAGATGCTCGCGATGCCCGTCCGCGCGCCTTCCCCGACGCCCGCCGCCGACTCGATGAACGCGGTGTTGGAGGAGACCGACGCCGCACCGCCGGCGACCGCGGCGAGCCCGTCGATGAACAGCACCCGGCCGATGTTGGGCACCCGGCCCTGCTCGTCGAGCAGACCGGCCTCGTTGGAGATGCCGACGATCGTGCCCATGGCGTCGAAGAAGTCGCTCAGGATCAGGGTGAAGATGAACACGATCGCGGTGATGACGCCGGCGTGAGTGAACCCACCACCGAGCGAGAACCTGAACAGCAAGTGCAGGTCGGGCGTCGACGTCGCGTGTCCGGGCCACGTCGGGATCTGCAAGCCCCACTCGGAGTTGCCCTTCGGTGCGGGCACCGTCGCGACCGCATCGATGATCATCGCGAGCACCGTCGTCACGATGATCGACAAGAGGATCGCGCCCGGGACCCGCCGGGTGAGCAACGTGATCGTGAGCAGCAGGCCCACGCAGAACACGACCACCGGCCAGCCGGTGAGCTCGTTGGTGCCGGCGGAGCCGAGGCCGACGAGGGGGACGTTCTTGCCGACGAAGCCCGCGTCGGCGAGACCGATGAACGCGATGAACAGCCCGATGCCGACACTGATTGCCTGCTTCAGCGGCAACGGGATCGCGTCCATGATGATCTGCCGCAAACCGGTGACGACGAGGAAGCAGATGCCGAGGCCCTCGATGACGACGAGACCCATCGCGTCGGGCCAGGACATGGTCGGCGCGATCTGGAACGCGACGACGCTGTCGAGGCCGAGACCGGCCGCGATCGCGAGCGGCAGGTTGCCGCCGAGGCCCATGATGATGGTCATCAACGCGGCGACGAACGCGGTCGCCGCGGAGAGCTGAGCGAACGACAGCGTGTGGCCGTACTTGTCGTGCCCGCTCGACAGGATGAGCGGGTTGAGCACGATGATGTAGGCCATCGTGAAGAACGTGGCGAGGCCGCCGCGCAGCTCGCGGCCGACGTTCGAGCCGCGTTCGCCGAGGCGGAAGTAGCCGTCCAACAGGTTGGTGCTCTGCGGCGTACCTTCGGTCGTCGTCGCCATCCCGCACGTCCTCCCGATCCGGATCGACGGGGCGAAGTTTTCCATGTGCGGCAAGCCATATCGTGGTGACATGCCGAAGCCGCCGCGGCGTCCCGCGCCCGAGCCGTACGAGGTCGACGAAAGACCGTTCGTCGCCGCGGGGATTGTGACCTGGGTGGTCGCGTTCGTCGTACTCGCGGTGTTTTTCCGATCCGATCTACGCCACCATCACACCGAGTTCTGGCTGTGGAGCTGCGGCATCGGCGTCGCGCTCGGGCTGTACGGGCTGCGGTTCGTCAGCCGGAGACGCCGCTAGCTGTGCCCCAACGGCTCGGCCGTGTCGCCATCGGTGACCGACCCGGGCTCGTGCCCGAGCGGCCCGCCGACGACGTCGATGCCGTACTCGTCGAGCAGCGGTGGCGGCGGTGACGGCGTCGGCACCGACGCCAGCACGAGGGCTTCCGAGTGCGCGCCGCAGCCGTGGTCGACCGCGACGACGCGGCCGTCGTCCGGCGCGAACTCGTTGGCACACGCGCCGAACGCCTGGCGCAGCCCGCCGGCCAGCGGGACGAAGAACCCGCACGTCGCGCACGCGGCCGGCGCCGCCCGCGCGATCGGCGCCTCCGGTCCGGGCTCGCCGGCGTACCACCGCTCGGCCGCGTCGACGCGCCCGTCGTAAGACAGCGTGCGGACCCGGCCGAGACCGAGCTCGTACGACGCCTCGGCGAGCTCGTCGTCGGGGTCGGTGGTGAGGAACGTCGGCGCGAGCCGCGGGTCGTCCGCCGAGATCGGCAGCAGGTCGCCGACGCCGAGGTCGCCGGGGCGCAGCCGCTCGCTCCACGGGACCCACGGCGGCGCGAGCAGCGCGTCGTCGCCGGGCAGCAGCACGACCTCGTCGACGCCGATGTCGTCGGTGCCGGCCGCGCGGCCGACCGTCACCGCCCAACGCCAGCCGCGGTAGGCCGGGTCGAGGGTCGCGAAGAAGTGGGTGGCGATGAGCTCGTCGTCGGCGACGACGTCGAGGTGCTCGCCGACGAGCCCGGCCGCCTCCTGCTCGGCCGCGGCGCGGGCCAGGTCGACGCTCTCGGCCAGCGCCCGGTCGACCGTCACCGCGGATGTCACGCCGTACAGTCTGGCATCCGCGAGACTGTTCCGGTGGCGGTCGAGACGGACGAGCGCGACCGGCCCGACAAGCCCGGGGTCGGGCGGGCGTTCGTGCACCTGCTCGTCGCCGTTTTCCGCGGCTGCGCGCACGGGGTCCGGCGGCTGCGCAGGTGGAACCGCCGCGGCGGCGCCGGCCGGTCGGGACTGGCCGGCCTGGTCGAGTTGCACGCGCTCCAGGCGGCGGGCGACGCTGTCGTCGCGGTCGCCCTCGCCGGCACGATCTTCTTCGGCGCGACGACGTCGCAGGCCCGCGGCCGGGTCGCGCTGTACCTGCTCGTCACGATGGCGCCGTTCGCGATCGTCGCGCCACTGCTCGGCCCGCTGCTCGACCGGTTCGCGCACGGGCGTCGGTTCGCGCTGGCGGTGACGATGGTCGCGCGCGCGGTGCTCGCCATCGGTCTCGGGCACGCGCTCGGCGGCGGCATCGACCAGCTCGCGCTGTTCCCGGCCGCGCTCGGCGTGCTCGTCGCGGGCAAGGCCTATAGCGTCTGCCGCAGCTCGGCGGTGCCGCGGCTGCTGCCCGACGGGATGACTCTCGTCCAGGCCAACTCGCGGCTCACCGTCGCGGCCGTTGTCTCGCCCGCGGTCGCCGGGTCGATCGCGATCGGGTTGACGAAAGCGTTCGGGCACCAGGTGTCGTTGCGGTTCGCCGCAGTGCTCTACGTCGCCGCCGCCGTCCTGTCCGCGCGGCTGCCGCGGACCGCCGACGGCGGCCGGGTCACGCGGGCCGCCGAGAACGCGGCCGGCCGCGGGCTGCTGCGGCTGTCCAACGTCCACTCCGACGTCGGCGTCGCGTTGCGCGCGACCGCGGCGCTGCGCTCGCTGTCCGGGTTTCTGTTGCTGTACGGCGCTTTCGTGCTGCGTCACCACCGGCTGTCCGGACTGTCGCACAACCTGTCCCTCGCCGTACTCGCGGTCGGCATCGGGGTCGGCAACCTGCTCGGTACGACGGTCGGCGCGCGGATCGCCGGCCGCCCGACGAAGCAGCTCGCGCCGCCGCTGCTGGTGTCGTCGCTGGTGGTCACACTGTTCGCCGCACTCGACTTCGGCCTGGTCACGGTGACGGTGCTCGCGGTCGTGTCGTCGGCGACGGTCGCGATGGCGAAGCTCGGTCTCGACGCGACGATTCAAGACCGCGTCGACGACCAGGTACGCACGTCGACGTTCGCGCGGTCCGAGACCGCGCTCCAACTCGCCTGGGTGGCCGGCGGTGCGGTCGGCATCGTGCTACCGACCGAGCCGATCATCGGCTTCCTGGTGGCTTCACTGGTGATGGCGGCCGCGGTCGCGAACTCCTACGGCGTCAAGCTGACGCGGCTCAGAGCTCGAGCTCGTTAGCGACCGCGCGGACGACCTCGGCGATCCGGTGCGCGGTCTTCTTGTCCGGGTAGCGGCCGCGGCGCAGGTCGGGCTGCACCTTGGCCTCGATCAGCTTGATCATGTCTTCGACGACGCCGTGCAGCTCGTCCGCCGGGCGGCGGTGCGTCTGCGTCAGCGACGGGATCGGGTCGAGGATGCGGACCGACAGCGCCTGCTCGCCGCGGCGGCCTTCGGCGACGCCGAACTCGACCCGCTGGCCGGGCTTGAGGACGGAGCCGGCGGGCAGCGCGGAGGCGTGGACGTAGACGTCGCTGCCGCCGTCGTCGCGGGACAGGAACCCGAATCCCTTGCCCTCGTCGAACCACTTCACCTTGCCGCTGGGCACCGTGCGCTCCGCTCACTTGACCGTGTCGCGGTCCAGGCTAGCCGGGACGAGGCGCGACGAGCCGGGTCATTTCTGCCACGATGCCCGGGGGCGAACGGGGCAGACCGGGAGAGAGCGCGTTGACCGACATCATTTCCAGCGACGACGGGTCTCCGTGGTCGGCGACAGAAGGCACTGACCGGCCGGCGTCCGGCGGCGGCTGGCGCCGGCTGCGCGGCGCCTCGCAGACGACGGCGATGACGGCCGCGGTGTCGCTGGTGCTCGTCGGCGGCGTGACGACGGTCGCCGTACGCAACTTCGCGCCCGGCGCGGACCCGGCGGCGGTGGTGCCGGCGTCGGCGTTCGCGTTCGCCGAGCTCGACCTCTCGCTGCCGGACGGTCAGGACGCCGCGGTCGCGCATCTGGTCGACCGCTTCCCCGGCGCGCTGAAGGGCTCCGGCTCGATCCGCGACCGGCTGCTGCGCGCGTTCTTCAAGAGCACCAGCGACCCGCACGTGGACTACTCCTCCGTCGAGCCGTGGCTCGGCGACCACGTCGCGGTGGCCGGCTGGACCGACGACTCCGGCGCGCCGCAGGTCGAGTTCGTCGTCCAGTCGTCCGACGACGCCGCCGCGCGCAAGACGGTGCACGACGCCGCGCCCGACGTCGGCATCGCGTTCAGCCACGGCTTCGCCGTACTCGCGCCGAGCCAGCAGAACGCCGACGCGGCGGTGCGCGCGGCGGCCAAGTCCGCGCTCGCCGGCAGCAAGACGTACGCCGGCGACGCGGCCGCACTCGACGGCAGCCCGCTCGCGACCGCCTGGGTCGACGGGCCGGCGACGGTCAAGGCCATCGCGCACGCCGTCGCCGACAAGGCGGGCGGCCTCCAGTTCCTGTCCGACAGCGGCCTCACCGACAGCGCTACCGGCCGCATCGTCGCCGGCTTGCGCGTGAGCGACGACGGCGGGAGCAGCGCCGTACAGCTCGACGTCGTCAGCCGCGGGTCCGCGCCGTCCAAGCGGTCGACGTCGACCGACCGGTTCCGTCACCTCCCCGCGACGACGTTCGCCGCGGCCGCCATCGCCGACCCGGCGGGCGTCGTTCGCGACGCCACCGAGGCGATCAAGGGGCCGCTCGGCTTGTTCACCGGCGGCGGCGGCGAGAGCGGAAGCTGCGTGGCGACACCGGGCAGCGCGCAGCCGCAGTGCACCGAGAGTCCCGCGCCCGGGCCGACGGACCCGCTGCAGATGGTCACCGACGCGACCGGCCTGAAGCTGCCCGGCGACCTGGCGTCGCTGCTCGGCAGCGACGCCGTCGTCGCGTACGGCGGGATCGCGGGCGACGGTACGCCGAAGATCGGGGTGCGCTCGAAGCCGGCCGACGTGACCGCGGCGGCCGACGTGGTCACGAAGCTTCGGAACAAGCTGGTCGACACCGACATCGCGCTGGCCGAGCGGACCGCCGGCGGCGACTTCGTCGTCGCGACCACCGACGGTTACGCCGACGACCTCGCCAAGGCCGGGACGCTCGACACGGTCGACACGTTCAGCGACGCGATGCGCGGCATGCCGGCGTCGGTGGGGTTCGCCGCGTACGTCGACCTCGGCACGCTGCTGCCGCTCGCGACCCACGGCGCCGCGCCGCAGCTCGACCGCCTGCGCGCGCTAGGAGTGTGGTCAGGAGTCGTGAACGGGCTGCCAACCACCCAAGTCCGCGTCCTCATCCACTAACCCCCTCCGTTCCGTCGACTGTGACGTTCGAGGCGGAACT
>JAVEEI010000199.1 GCA_030840525.1 Frankiaceae bacterium | reverse complement strand
GGCTACGCCGTCGTCGTCGTTGCTTGCGGTGACCTCGTCGCCAGCCTCGAGTACGTCGGGATGCGCGTTCGCGACGGCGACCGCGTGGCCCGCCCACTCGAGCATCGCGAGGTCGTTCGGCATGTCGCCGAACGCGATCACGTCGGCGGCACCGTGACCCGTACGCGCGACGACCGACGCGAGCGTCGTCGCCTTGCTGATGCCGGCCGCGCTTATCTCCAGCAGCCCGTCGCGGGACGAGTGCGTCATCGTCGCGACCGACTCGCCGACAACGGCACGCGCACGCGCGAGCAACTCGTCCGAGTCGAGCCCCTCGTGCCGGGCCAGCAGCTTCGCCAGCGGGGCCGACAACAGCGTCTCGAGATCCGCGACCAGCGCGCCGTCGGTCGCCCAGCGCGGACGGTACGCCGGCTCGTGCCCGAACTCCGACTCGACCGTCTCGACCGCGAACCCGAGACCGGGTATCGCGGTCCGCAACGACTGCACCAATGAGCGGGCGACGTCGACGCCGAGCGGGTGCGACTCGACGATCTCCTCGGTGCGCAGGTCGTAGACGAGCGCACCGTTCGCGCAGACGGCGAGCCCGTGATGCCCCGTCTGCGCGGCGATGTCGCGCATCCATCGCGGCGGGCGTCCGGTGACGACGACGACCGTCGCACCCGCCACAGACGCAAGCCCGAGCGCGTCCCGCGTACGCGCCGAGACCGTGCCGTTGGACCGCACGATCGTGCCGTCGAGATCGGTCGCAACGACGGACGGCACCGAAGACATGGGCGGCACCGAAGACATGGGCGGCACCGGGCGCGTCATGACAGCGGTTCGAGCACCTCGCGGCCGAGGTACGGCTGCAAGGCCGCCGGGACCCGCACCGAGCCATCCGGCTGCTGGTGCACTTCGAGCAGGCACGCGATGGTCCGCGCGATCGCGCACAAGGTGCCGTTCAGCGTCGCGACCGGCGCCGGCCCGTCCGCCGTGCGGTAGCGCACGCCGAGCCGGCGCGACTGGAACGTCGTGCAGTTCGACGTAGAGGTCAGCTCGCGGTAGCGGCCCTGCGACGGGAACCACGCTTCGCAGTCGAACTTGCGCGCCGCGCTCGACCCCAGGTCGCCGGCCGCGATGTCGAGCACCTGGAAGGGCAGCTCCAACGACGACAAGAACTGCTTCTCCCAGTCGAGCAGCCGGCGATGCTCGGTCGCCGCCTCGTCCGGCGGGCAGAACGAGAACATCTCGACCTTGTCGAACCAGTGCACCCGGATGATGCCGCGGGTGTCCTGCCCGTACGACCCGGCCTCGCGCCGGAAGCACGACGAGAACCCGGCGTAGCGCCGCGGCAAAAGATCCGCGTCGAGGATCTCGTCCATGTGCATCGCGGCGAGCGCGACCTCGCTGGTGCCGACGAGGTAGAGGTCGTCGGCCTCGACCCGGTAGACCTCGGCCGCATGCGCGCCGAGAAAGCCTGTGCCTTCCATCGCCTCCGGCCGCACCAACGACGGCGCGATCACCGGGACGAAACCCGCGGCCGTCGCCTGCGCCATCGCGAGGTTGACCAGCGCGAGCTCGAGCAGCGCGCCCACACCGGTGAGGAAGTAGAACCGCGCGCCGCTGACCTTCGCGCCGCGCTCGAGGTCGATGGCGCCGAGCCGCTGGCCGAGCTCGACGTGGTCGCGTACCTCGAAGTCGTACGACGGCACCTCGCCGACCGTCTCGACGACGACCGAGTCGGCCTCGCCGCCCTCGGGCACGCCGGGCTCGACGAGGTTGGCCAGCGCATAGGTCGCCGACCGCAACGCGGCGTCGGCAGCCGACTGCTCCTCCTCCGCCGCACGCACGGATTCCTTGAGTGCCTTGGCTTTGTCGATCAGCGCGGGCCGCTCGGACGCACTCGCCGACTGGATGCCCTTGCTCGCGGTGTTGGACTCGGCCCGCAGCGTGTCGGCGGCCGTGACCGCGAGCCGGCGCCGCTCGTCGGCCGCCAGCACGGCGTCGACGGCCGCCGGGTCGGCACCGCGAATCCGCTGGCTGGCCCGAAACGCATCGGGGTCCGCGCGCAGCGCCCGTAGGTCGATCACGCCCCGAGGCTATCGGTGCGGCCATTCAAACCTCACGCCGCAAATTGATTCCGAAGTCGAGCGCGAGGTTCCGGAACGTACGCCGTTGTCGGGTCAGTACGAACGGGTCGTACATCCCCCACGAAGGGAGCTCCATCCATGAAGCGGATCGCCGCTGTTCTCACCCTCGCCGGCGCGCTCGTCGGTTTCGTCGCCCCGGCTGCGTTCGCCGACGGCAGCGTGTGCGTGCACGCGTACCTGAACCTGAACGGCACCGAGCAGACCGTCGACCAGTGCACCCCGGTCTAAAGGTCTGACCTACCTGTCGAAACCCCCGCGTCGCCTGTCGGCGCGGGGGTTTCGCCTTGCCAACACTCAGTTTCCGGACCCTCGCCGCAACGCCTCGACCCACGCGTGCGCGTCGGCGAAGTCGGCGTCCGCCGTACCGGCTCGTTCGGTCGCCGCCACGCCGTCGGCGCGCGGGTACGAGCCGAGGAACCGTACGTCGGCACACTCGCGGCGCAGCGCGGCCAACGTCTCGGCCACTCGCGCCGTCGCGATGTGCCCCTCGGCGTCGATGGAGAAGTAGTAGCGACCGAGGCCGACGCCGGTCGGCCGTGACTCGATCCGGGTCAGGTTGACGCCGCGGACCGCGAACTCCGTGAGCAGCTCCAGCAGCGCGCCGGGATGGTCGTCGCGGATGAACGCGATCACGGTCGTCCGGTCCGCGCCGGTCGGCGGCGGCGGCGCGGCCGGCCGCCGGACGAGCACGAACCGGGTCACCGCGCCGGGGGTGTCGGCGATGTCCTCGGCGAGCGCGGCGAGCCGGTAGTGCTCGCCCGCGATCGGCGCGGCCACGGCAGCGTCGTAGTCACCGGCCGCCACCGAACGCGCGCCGTCCGCCGTACTCGGTGCCGGCACGAACCGCGCCCGCGGTAGGTGCGCGCGCAGCCAGCCGCGTACCTGCGCCTCGGCGTGCGGCATCGTCGTCACGGTCGTCACGTCGTCGAGCGACGTCCCGGGCCGCGCCAGCAAACAAAAGGTGACCGGGAGCAACACCTCGCGGACGATGTGCAGCGGCTCGCCGGTCGCCAGCCCGTCGAGGGTCTCGGCGACCGACCCCTCGACGGAGTTCTCCAGCGGTACGACGGCGCCGGCGGCCTCGCCGGCGCGGACCGCGTCGAGCGCGTCGGATACCGACAGGCAGGGCAGGTGGTCGAGCCGCTCCGCGCTCGGCATCGTCCGCAGCGCGGCCTCGCAGAACGTGCCCTGCGGGCCGAGGTAGGCGTAGCGGCCCGGCGGCAGCCCGGGCACGGTCAGCCCCCTGTCTTCAACGGCGCGCCGGCCCGCGCATCGCGAGCTCGATCGACTGCTCCTCTTCCGGCGACAGCGACTGCTCGCTGCGGCCGGCCTTGACGCCCTTCGCGTACGTACGCGCCTCGCTGCGCCCGTGGATCGAAGTGATGACGAGCCCGTCGCCGGCGTCGTCGAGCAGCGCCGCGGTGAACGACAACCGTCCGCCCATGTCGCCGAACGCGTCGTAACGGACGACCGAGACGTGCCGGAGCGCGTCGGACAGGTCGGCACGCGTGGCCGCCACTTCGCTGCGCGCGGCGGCGAGCTCGGAACGCAGTGCGGCGGTCTCGCGCTGCTGCGTGCCGAGCGCGTCGAGCACGCTGTGCCGGCCGTCCGGGGTGTCGATCGTGGCGAACCCGCGGCGCAGCCGAGAGACCCGCAGATGTGCGGTCAGCCCGAGGAGGAGCGCGAGCAGAGCACCGCCGGCCGCCCCGAGCGCGACCTCGTCGACGGTCGTGGCTGGCAGCGGGAACACGGTGCGCCAGCGTAATGGAGGCCGAACTAGTGTCGTCGCGTGGACTCCGACGAGCTGCGCGCGCTGCTCGAGTCGGTCGCCCGCGGCGACGCGACGGTCGGCGACGCCGCGGCGACGCTCGAGGCCGGGCCGCTCGCGGGCTACACCGATCTCGGCTTCGCCCGGCTCGACGCGCACCGCGGGATCCGCACCGGCGACCCGGAGGTCGTGTACGCCGCCGGCAAGACCACCGAGCAGGTCGTCGCGCTGCTCGGCGCGCTCGCGGCCCAGCCGAGCGACCGGCCGGCGGTCGCGACCCGGCTGACCGACGAGATGGTCGGCGCGGTCGAGGCCGCGTTCCCGGACGCGCTGCTCGACCCGGTCGCCCGCTGCGTCGCGGTGGGCGCGCTGCCGGCGGCGCGCGGCGAGGTCGTCGTCGTA
This sequence comes from Frankiaceae bacterium, assembly GCA_030840525.1. Lineage (GTDB taxonomy): Bacteria > Actinomycetota > Actinomycetes > JAFAQI01 > JAFAQI01 > BP-197. The sequence continues at coordinate 16,323 of JAVEEI010000199.1, read as the reverse complement.
TCCGCCGGCACCAGCGACGAGCCGGTCGCGGCCGAGGCGGCGTTCGTCGCGCGCGCCTTCGGCGCCGGCGTCCGGCGGGTCTGCGACGTCGGCGTCGCCGGCATCCACCGGCTGCTGGCCGAACGCGACGCCCTGACCGGCGCCGACTGCCTCGTCGTCGTGGCCGGGATGGAGGGCGCGCTGCCGAGCGTCGTCGGCGGCCTCGTCGGCACTCCGCTCGTCGCGGTCCCGACCAGCGTCGGGTACGGCGCCTCGTTCGGCGGCCTCGCGGCGCTGCTCGCGATGCTCAACTCCTGCGCGCCCGGCGTGACGGTCGTCAACATCGACAACGGGTTCGGCGCCGGAGTGTTCGCGGCGCGGGTCGCGCGCAGATGATCGGCTGGGTCGACGCCGCCTCGGGGGTGAGCGGCGACATGCTGCTCGGCGCGCTGTCCGACCTCGGTGCTCTCGACGTCACCACACTCGGTTTCGACGTCACCGCGACGGCCGACGCTCGCGGCGGCCTGCGCGGGGTGGCAGTGGCGGTCAACGTCGAGCCGGATCAGCCGCACCGGCGGCTCGCGGATCTGTTGGCGTTGCTCGACCAGATGCCGGTCGGCGCGGAGGTCCGGCCGCGGGCGGCGGCGGTGCTCCACCGGCTGGCCGCCGCCGAAGGCCGGGTGCACGGCGTCGCGCCGGACAGTGTCGAGTTCCACGAGGTCGGTGCGGTCGACACCATCGTCGACGTCGTCGGGGCCTGCCAGGGCTTCGCCGCACTCGGTCTCGACTCGCTCGTCGTCTCGCCGGTCGCGCTCGGCGGCGGCCGGACCCGGTCCGCGCACGGCGTGCTGCCGGTGCCCGGCCCGGCCGTCCTCGAACTGCTCGCGGCCGGCTCGCTGGTCGGGTACGGCGGCCCGATCGACGTCGAGCTGGCGACGCCGACCGGCATCGCGATCCTCGCCGAGCTGGCCGACCGCAGCGGGCCGATGCCGGCGATGACGGTCACCAACACCGGTGTCGGGCTCGGCGGCCGCGACCTCGACGAGCAGCCCAACGTGCTGCGGCTCGTCGTCGGCCAGGCGGCAGCGGGCGACCCGGGCGACTCGGGCGACGAGTGGCTGCTGCTCGAAGCGAACGTCGACGACCTCGATCCGCGGCTGTGGCCGGCCGTCCTCGCTCGGCTGCTCGACGCCGGCGCCGGCGACGCGTGGCTGACCCCGATCGTGATGAAGAAGGGTCGCGCCGCGCACATGGTCAGCGTGCTGGTCGCGCCGCGCCTCGCCGACGCCGCGGCGCGGGTGCTGTTCACCGAGAGCACGACGATCGGCGTCCGGACGACCCGGGTCGGCAAGCGGGCCCTCGACCGCGACTGGGTCACGGTCGCCGTCGGCGGTCACGACGTCCGGGTGAAGGTCGCCCGGCTCGACGGCCGCGTGGTCAACGCCGTACCGGAGTACGACGACGTCGCGGCCGCGGCCGCCGCCTCCGGCCGGCCGGTCAAGGTGGTGCTCGCCGCGGCGGCGGCGGAGGCCGCGCACTTGCTCGATGACCCCGGTGCCGGTTGATGTCGTTCGTCGTCGCGCTCACCGTCTTCGCCACGATCTTCCCGGCGGAGCTGCCGGACAAGACGTTCGTCGCGACGCTCGTGCTGTCGACCCGGTTCGCGCCGCTGCCGGTGTGGGTCGGGGCGGCGGCCGCGTTCGTCGTACAGAGCATCGTCGCCGTGACCGCCGGCGGGCTCGTGTCGCTGCTGCCGAAGCAGCCGGTCCGCGCGGTCACGGCGGCGCTGTTCCTGCTCGGCGCGGTCGTGCTGCTGCGGATGCGGGACGAGGCGCCGGAAGAGGAGGCGAAGGAGGTCGAGGACGAGGTCCGCGACGTGCCCCGGCAGCCCAGCTTCCGCCGGGCGGCGCTGACGACGTTCGGGGTGCTGTTCGCGGCCGAGTGGGGCGACCTCAGCCAGGTGCTCACGGCGGCGTTCGCGGCCCGCTACCGCGACCCGCTGTCGGTCGGCGTCGGCGCGACCGCGGCGCTGTGGCTGGTCGCCGCGCTCGGCGTCCTCGGCGGCCGGTCGTTACTCCGCGTGATCCCGGTGGTGTGGATCCGCCGGGTCGCGGCGGCGCTGTTCCTCGCGTTCGCGGTGGTCACCGCGGTCGACGCGGCCCGGGCGTGAGCCCGGACCTAGGTGGCATCGGCGAAACACCGGTCCGCACCGCGCGAGTCAGACGACCCGTTCGTGATCATGGCGTTTGCAGGCTGCGAACGCCATGATCACGCCAAGATCTGCTGCGAACGCCATGATCAGCGTCGCGGGCTCGCAGGGTTTTAGCCCACCGGGCCCATGAAGGTGAACGAGCCGACCGTCTCGCCGTGCGCGTCGTGGATCGGCGCGGCCGACGCGTCGATGGTCCGCCGGCTGCCGTCGCTCTGCCGCACCCGCAGCAGGCTGCGCATCAGGCCGTGGCCGGGCGAGAGCACCGCGATCGGCGCGATCCGCACGGCGTAGTCGGGCCGCGAGCCGCCGGTCTCGAAGTCGACGAGGTCGATCACGTCGAGCAGCCGGCGCCCGATGACCGCGACGTCGCTACAGCCGAGCAGCTCGGCGCCGCGGGTCGACACCGACAGGATCTGGCCCTCGGCGTCGAGGACGAGGCACGGGTCGTGCGCGGCCGCGGCGGTCGCGATCCAGCGGGCCAGCGGCGTCGAGGCGGCTGGCGCGCGATCGCGGTCACCGAGGTCGACGACGTGCAGCGGCGTAGCTTCGGCCCGCGACCTGGGGAGCGTGTCGTTGACCGCCTCGTCGTCGAGAAGGCGCTCGAGGCGCAGGATCAACTTCGTCACTGGTCTCCCCCCAGGTGGACGCTCTCATTGTGACGCAGAGTCACCGGGCGCGCTACGGAAGTCGGGAGCCAAAGCACGAGCACTACCGCCATCAGACCGAACCCATCCTGAACTATTCGACCCAAAGGCACGAAACTCCTTGAGGCCGCGGCATGAGATCCAAGCCACGGTACAGAAAGGACGAAAAACACCCAGACGGTGATCGCGAGGACAACTCGCCGTAGGTCGCGGCCGGCGCCCACGAGTACGCCGAGGACGAGCGGCAGCCAGACCAGATGGTGGATCCACGAGACCGGCGAGACCAGCACCGCGACCAGCCCGACCAGCGCGACCGCCGCCAGCTCGTCGCCGCGCCGGGACATCGCGCGGGCCCGCCACAGGCCGACCGCCGCGACGGCCGCCGCGCACGCCAGCCAGGCGGCGGTGACGCCGTGGTCGTGGCCGGGCAGCGCCCGCAGCCACATGCCGCGCAGCGACTGGTTCGCCGTACCGGCGTTCGACCGCAGCCGCTCGGTGTGGAACAGCACGTCCGTCCAGTAGCGGTCCGAGTCGCCCGGCAGCACGGCCGCGGCGAGCAGCGTGCAGGCGGCGAACGTGGCGGCCGCGGTCGCGGCGGCCCGGCGCCGGCCGCGGACCAACAGGTAGACCACGAAGACCGCCGGGGTGAGCTTGACCGCGGTCGCGACCCCGACCAGGACACCCCCGGTACGGCGCCGGTCGCGCAGGCAGTCGACCGCGACCAGCAGCGCCAGCAGCTCGTCGACCTGGCCGAACTTCACCTCGTCGCGGAACGGCAGGGTGAGCTGGACCAGACCGGCGAGGAGACCGAGCAGCAGCGGCCACCACCGGCCGGCGCGGGGTCGCAACGCCCGGAAGCCGATCGCGGTGAGCGCGACCGTGCAGGCGAGCTCGCCGAGGGTCCAGAGGATGCCGGCGGCGGTGAACGGCAGCCAGGAGAGCGGTACGGCGAGCAGCGCGGCGAACGGCGGGTAGGTGAACGGCAGCCGCTGCGGCGGGTGGCTGAGGAACCCGTACAGGTCGCGGCCGTGCAGCACCGACGTACCCGCGTTGCGGTAGACGTCGAGGTCGACCAGCCGCTGCGGCGGCGTCGCCGTGAGCCGGGCGACGACGAGCCAGCCGACGAGAGCGGCGAACACGGCGAGTCCGGCGACGGCCGCCGCCGGCAGCCGGCGATGCATGCAGCGATGAAAGCAGAGCCGGGATCGCGGCGCCGAATACCCGCCGCGTTTCGCGGGGAGTACCCGACCATGACAAGCCGCACCTCCACGCCGCTCGCCGACGACCTCGGCGCCGCGCTGCAGCACGACGATCCCGTTGCGCTGGAAGCGCTCGCGAGCCGCCAGCCCGACGGCGAGCGCGACCGCTACACGACCTTGTTGCGCATCTACGACCTGCACACCGCCCCGCTCGACCGCGTCGGTCCGGCCGCGCGCTGGCAACACCACCCCGCGGTCGCCGCGTTGAAGCAGACCTGCGAAAGCGCGTGGCTGGCCGAGCTCGAAAAGGTCGAGCTGCCGGCCGACCTCGCCGGCGCCGACGCGGTCGACGCGATGCGCGCGCTCGCCGCGCGCGACCGGCTGCCCATCGTCTACAAGTGGCTCGCCCGCACCGCGACGTGGGACGAGGTCGTGCACTTCCTCGCCCTCGAGGGCGGCCCGGACGCCGGCTTCGACGACCTCGTCGCGACCTGCCAGATCGGCCTGTCCGGGTCGGCGAAGATGGAGCTCGCGACCAACTACTGGGACGAGATGGGCGACGGCTCGCCCGACGACGTGCACACGACGTTGCACGACCGGCTCGCCGCCGCGATCGAGATGCCGACGGTCCCGCTGGACGAGCAGCCGGTGTCGGCGCTGGCCCGGTCGGCGTTCGGCGGCCTGCTCGCGACCAACCGGTGGCTCCAGCCGGAGATGCTCGGCGCGCTGGGCCTGATCGAGCTGCAAGCCGGCCCGCGCTGCCGGCTCGTCCTACAGGCGTTCGACCGCTGCGGCGCACCGGCGGCGGCGTACCCGTTCTACGAAGTGCACGCCGAGGTCGACCCGCGGCACGGCAAGGACTGGCTGGAGAAGGCGATCGAGCCGACCGTGCGCGAGCAGCCGGGCTGGGGTGCGCGCATCGTCCGCGGTGCGCTGTGGCGCAGCGTCGTCAACGCCGAGTTCCTCGACGACATCACCGAGACGCTGATCCGGCAGCCGGAGCAGGAGATCACCGCCGCGTAGGCTTCGCGCCGTGAGCGGGGCCGAGGTCGACAGCGAGGTCGGCGTCGACAGCGAGGTCGGGCGGCTGCGGACCGTCGTACTGCACCGGCCCGGCCCGGAGCTCAAGCGGCTTACCCCGCGCAACTCGGCCGACCTGCTGTTCGACGCGATCCCGTGGGTCGAGCGGGCGCAGGACGAGCACGACGTGTTCGCCGCCGCGCTGCGCGACCACGGCGTCGAGGTCCTCTATCTCGGCGAGTTGCTGGTCGAGACGCTCGCCTCCGCCGACGCCCGCGCCGCGGTTATCGCGCACACGCTCGCCGACCCGCGGCTCGGCCGCACGTTGCGCCGCGAGGTCGGCGCGTACCTCACCGCGCTCGACCCCGCCGGCCTCGCCGCGGTCCTCGTCGGCGGGCTCGCGCACGAGGAGCTGCGGCACGGGTCGGGCCTCGTCTACCAGTTGATGAGCCCGCACGAGTTCGTCGTACCGCCGCTGCCCAACCTGCTGTTCACCCGCGACAGCGCGGTGTGGGTCGGGTCGTCGGTGGCGGTGACCAGCCCGAGCATGCCAGCCCGGCGGCGCGAGACCTGGCTGACCGACGCGGTCTACACGCACCACCCGCGGTTCGCCGGCACACCGCGGATCTACTCGCCCGGCGAGGAGTGGCTCGAAGGCGGCGACGTCCTCGCGCTCGCGCCCGGCGTGCTCGCGATCGGCGTCGGCCAGCGCACGACACCCGCAGGTGCGGAGACGCTCGCGGCCCGGGTGTTCGCGGCCGGGCTGGCGCACGCCGTCGTCGTCGTACCGATCCGGCAGGAGCGGGCGACGATGCACCTCGACACCGTCTGCACGATGGTCGACCACGACGCCGTCGTCATGTACCCCGCGATCGCCGACACGTTGGTCGCGCACGTCGTGACGCCCGCCGCCGAGGGGCAGGTCAGCGTCGCCGCGCCCGAGCCGTTCCTGCGCGCGGCCGCGAAGGTCATGGGCATCGACACGCTGCGCGTCATCGACACCGGCCTCGACCCCGTCACCGCCGAGCGCGAGCAGTGGGACGACGGCAACAACACGCTCGCGATCGCACCGCGGCTGTGCGTCGCGTACGAACGCAACATCGAGACCAACGCGCGGCTCGAAGCCGCCGGCATCGAGGTCGTCCGGATCCCCGGCAGCGAGCTCGGCACCGGCCGCGGCGGGCCGCGGTGCATGAGCTGCCCGGTCAGCCGGGAACCGGTCAGCCGTGAGCCCGTTGGCCCGTCAGTTGCTGGCGCACCGCCGCCGGCCGGTTCGTGATGAGGACGTCGACACCGAGCCCGACGACGTAGTCGACGTCGGCCGGTTCGTCGACGGTCCAGACGTGCACCGGTACGCCGTGCGCGTGCGACCGCTCGATGTACGCCGGGAACGCCCGCAGCGCGCGCAGCGACGGCCCGACCGCGTCGGCCGGCCCCGGCGGTACGCCGTCGCGGAGCCGCAGCGGCACCCGCTGCATGAGGTAGACGGTCGGTACGGCGGGAGCCAGGTCGCGCACCCGGCGCAGGCTCGACGACGCGAAGCTCATCACCCGCGCGGGCGACCCGCCGTCGGCGTCGGGGCGGTCGAGTCCGAAGCGCGCCAGTAGCTCGACAAGGGTCAGCTCGACCAGCCCGGCGTACCGGGTCGGGTGCTTCGTCTCGATCGCGACCTCGACCCGGCGGCCGCAGTCGGCCACCGTCTCCAGCAGCCGTTCGAGGGTGAGCACCCGCCGGTCGACGTCGTCCGGCCCGTGCTCGAGGTCCGGCGCCTCCACCCGCGACGGGTGCCAGGAGGAGAAGTCGAGCTCGGCGAGGTCGGCCAGCTCCAGCGCGGACACCACGCCGCGGCCGTCGCTGGTCCGGTCGACCCGGCGGTCGTGCACGCAGACGAGCACCCCGTCGCGGGTCAGCCGGACGTCGCACTCCAGCGCGTCGGCGCCACTGGCGATCGCGTGCCGGTACGCCGCGAGGGTGTGCTCGGCGGCGTCGTCCGAGGCGCCGCGGTGCGCGACGACCTGGGGAGGGCCCAGCGGATGGCTCAGCGCACCCGGCACGGCCCACATGCTGGCACGGGACGGCGAACGCCTTCCGCCGTATCCTGAACGTGCGGTAAACACCGCATTGTCCGGGGAGGCCGACGAGGTGAGCGGGTTGCCGGAGCCGGGGCTTGCGCGGCCGATGGGCCGGCGCCGGGCTGCCGCGGCCGGGCTCGCCGTCCTGCTGGTGGGCGCGGCGGTGGCCGGCCTCTCCCCGCACCCGGCGAGCGCCGCGACCCCGACCTACTACTTCGAGGGCCAGACGGCCGCGACCGCGGTCCACCTCACGGTCACGCAGAAGCCGTCGGCCTCGATCATCACCGCGTCGCTCGTCGACGACGCGGCCGCGTACGCCGCGAGCGCCTACGACTCCAGTGGCGGCAGCGAGGCGCAGGCGGCGCCGCTGTACCCGGGCAACCTCGTCGTACAGGGGCCGAGCCTGCTCTGCGAGGACGTGTTCGGCAGCGACCCGTTCCCGGCCTGCCCGGTCCCGCCGCCGGCGTACCCGCTGCTCGCCGACGCGAGCTACCCGCGGACGAAGGAAGCGCACGCGCAGACCAACCAGTCGCCGGTCGGCTCCAACCCGCTCGTGCTCACGCCGGCCCGCGCCGACGCGACGGCGACCGCCGACGGCAACAACGGCACCACCGCGGGCGCCGCGCTCTCGCTGCTGGCGGGCTCGCCGGCGGCAGTCACGGTCGGTGCGGCGAGCGCGGCGTCGACGCTGCACGCGACCGCCGACGCCATCACCGTGCACGTCGAGTCGGCGGTCAACGACGTGACGATCGCGGGCCTGGTGCACATCGCGTCAGTGCGCGCGGTCGACGACATCACCGTGCGGCCGGCGGGCAAGCCGGTCGACCACCCGAACGTCACCGTCACCGGCGTCACCGTCGCCGGCCAGCCGGCGAGCATCGACGGCGACGGCATCCACATCGCCGGCCAGAACGGCCCGTCGCTCGCGCAAAAGCTCGTGCAGCAGGGCGTCACCGTGCGGACGGTCGGCGTCAACCGGGCCGACACGACCGGCACCGGCCGCAGCGACGCGACCGGCCTGTCGATCGGCTTCAGCGTCCCGGTCTCCGGGCTCCCCTACATCCCGAACCCGCTGCCGCCGCCGTTCGACGTCATCCCCGGCGTGAACGCCAACGGCACGTACGTCGGCACGGTCACCCTCGGCGCGGCCGGTGCGGTCGCCGCCGCGCAGACCCAGCCCGGCTTCGACCTCGGTGGGTTCGTCCCGCCGGGCATGCCGGTCCCGCCGGCGACCACGCCGGTGACCACGAGCACGAACCCGGGGCTGCCCACGCAGGTCGGCCAGCCGGCCCCGCCCGTGTCGGCGCCGGTTGTCGCAAGCCGTCCCGCAGCGATCCGCTTCCTGCTCGACGCGTTCTCGCTGCAGAACCTGTACGCCGTCATCGCGCTCGGCACGGTGCTGATGTTCGTAGGCTGGCGCGGGATGACGGCCTATCGCTCGCTGCGGCGCGGGTGGCGGCCGTTCGCCGGGAGAGGTGCATGACACAGGCCGAAGCACCGCTCGACCTCCCCGATCGTCGCGTCTTCTGGCAGTGGGTCTGGTCGGCGATCCGGCCCATCGTCGGCTGGACGCTCGCGCTGGCCGGCGCGGTCGCGCTGTTCGTCGGCTGGTGGGGGGTCTCCGGGCAGGCGCTGACCTCGAAGCAGATCCCGTATCTCGTCTCCGCCGGGCTGACCGGCGTCGCGCTGTTCATCATGGCCGGCGTCTTTCTCGCGACCGACGACATGCGCCGGCAGTTCGCGCAGATCGCCGAGCTGCAGCGCAAGGTCGACGACCTGTACGCGCTGTTCGCGGCCGACATCGCCGCGGCAGATGGTGGGCCGCTGCCGGTGACGCCGGCCGGCCCGGCGACGTACGTCGCGCTGCCGAGCGGGTCGTCGTACCACCGGCCCGACTGCGCACTCGTCGCCGGCAAGCGCGAGGCCACGGCCGTCGACGAAGCGGCCGTGACCGCACGTGGCCTGTCGCCGTGCCGGGTCTGCTCGCCCGGTACGCCCTGACGTGCTCGCACTCGACTACCTGTTCGCGGGCCTCGCGCTCGGCGCGGTCGCGGCGCTGTCCGGTGTCGGCATGCTGGTCACCTATCGCGCGACCGGCGTGTTCAACATGGCGCACGGCGCGGTCGCGATGCTGTCGGCGTACCTCTACTGGCAGCTCTCGGCCGGCTGGGGCGTGCCGGAGTGGGCCGCCGCGATCGCCGTCCTGCTCGTGTTCGCGCCGGCGTTCGGCGCGGTCGTCGAGCGGGTCGTGTTCCGGCCGTTGCAGCGGCGGTTCGCTTCGCCGGCCGAGTCGCTGGTCGCGACGATCGGCATGCTCGTCCTGCTGCTCGGCGTCGCGCACATCGTCTGGGGCGACCAGGCCCGGCACCCGGCGTCGCTGTTTCCCAACGACGTGATCCACCCGGGCGGGCTGACGGTGCACGTCGAGGCGTTCGCCGACCTCGGCGCGGTCATCGTCGGAACGCTCGGCCTCGGCCTGCTGCTGCGGCTGACCCCGCTCGGCACGCAGATCCGCGCGGTCGTCGACCGGCGCGACCTCGCCGAGCTGTCCGGCGTCAACGCCGACCGGGTCGCCGCGATCGGCTGGGCGCTCGGGTCGGTGTTCGCCGCGTTGACCGGGATCCTGCTCGCGTCGCAGCTGTCGCTCGACCCGTTCAACCTCACCCTCGTGGTGCTCGAGACGTTCGCGATGCCGGTCATCGCGGGGCTGACCAACATCCCGATCGCGGTGGCCGCGGGCATCGCGCTCGGCATCGGGTCGAGCGAGATGAACCTGTTCTCGCCGTCGCCCGGACCGGTGCTCGACATCTGGAACGCGCTGCACGCCAACCTGCCGGTGGTGTTGCTGCTGCTCGCCCTGCTCGCCCGGCAACGCCTCGCGCAGAGCGGCGGCGGCGACGCGGGCATCGCGACGACGTTCGCGCAACGTCGCGCGGCCGAGCCGTCGATCCCGATGATGGCGTTGCAGTACGGGCTCGCCGCGGTCGCGCTGTTCGCGCCGCTGCTGCTCGACCCGGTGCACCTGCGCGAGGCACAGGAGGTGCCGGCGCTCGCGATCATCTTCGTCTCGCTCGTGGCCGTCACCGGCTACAGCGGGCAGATCTCGCTCGGCCAAGCCGGGTACGCCGGCCTCGGCGCACTGTTCTTCGCGAAAGTGAGCGGCAGTACGCCGGAGCTCGTCGCGCTGCTCGTCGGCGTACTCGTCGCCGGCATCGTCGGGTTCGCGACCGGCTACCCCGCGATCCGCCGGCGCGGCCTGTTCCTCGCGTTGACGACGTTCGCGGTCGGCACGTTCGTCAGCCGGTTCGTCTTCCAGCAGCCGTACTTCACCAACGGCGTGACGGTGCGCCGGCCGTCGTTGTTCGGCTGGTCGCTCGCCGGCGACCACGCGTTCTACCTGTTCGAGCTGGCGATGCTCGCGATCGCGTTCCTCATCATGTACAACCTGCGCTCCGGCGCGCTCGGCCGCTCGCTGATCGCGATCCGCGACAACGAGGACGGCGCCCGCGCGGTCGGTGTCGACGTACGTTCGCTGAAGGTGCTCATCTTCACCGTGAGCGCAATGCTCGCCGGGCTCGGTGGTGCGCTGCTCGCGCAGCAGAAGGTCGCGTTCGACCCGACCAACGACTTCGACCCGCTCGGCAACAGCCTGCCGTGGTTCACCGTCGTCGTGGTGTTCGGCGCGGACAGTGCGGCGGCCGCGGTCGCGGGCGCGGGTCTCGTCGTTCTCGTCAACGCGGTGGTCGGCCAGGCCGGCGCGTACCTCATCATCGTCGGGCTGCTCGCGTCGTTCCTGGGCCGGCTGCCCGGCGGTGTCGCGGAGGTCAACCGGCGCGTGATCGAGTGGGTGCAGACGCCGCGGGCGCTGATCCGGCGGTACGCCGCGCACGCCGCACCGCGGCCGGAGCCGGTGCTGTCGGAGCGCGGGCGGGCGGCGCTCGAACGGTTGCGCGCAGCAAGGGCGGAGCGGTCGTGACGACGGCCGGCGCGCGGCTCGAAGGCATCGGCATCACCCGCCGGTACGGCGGGCTGACCGCCGTCGACGACGTCTCGGTCGTCGCCGAGCCGGGCCGGGTGACGGCGCTCATCGGCCCGAACGGCGCGGGCAAGACGACGCTGTTCCAGTGCCTGACCGGAGCCGAGCGGCCGGACGCCGGCCGGGTAGTGCTCGACGACCGCGACATCACCGCGCTGTCGCCGGACGCGCGGGCGCGGCTCGGCATCGGCCGGACGTTCCAGCGCCTCGCGGTGTTCCCGACGATGACCGTCGCGGACAACCTCGGCGTCGGCGCCGAGAACCGCGAGCCGGGAAACGGGTTGGTACGCAACGGAAAGTCACTGCTCGGCATCTTCGGCTTCCCGATGGTCGACACGGCGCGGCACCAGCGAAAGGTCGACGAGACGCTGACGCTGCTGCGGCTCGACGGCGTCCGCGACATGCCGGCCGGCGCGCTGCCGACCGGCACGCTGCGGCTGGTCGAGCTCGGCCGCGCGCTGTGCAACGACCCGTCGGTGCTGCTCCTCGACGAGCCGGCGAGCGGTCTCGACACGAACGAGACCGACAACCTCCAGCACGTCATCCGGCAGGTCGCGGCGAGCGGGGTCGCCGTACTCCTGGTCGAGCACGACGTCGACCTGGTGTTCGGCGTCGCCGACATGGTCTATGCGATGGCCGAGGGACGGCTGATCGCGTCCGGGCGGCCGGACGACGTACGCGCGCACCCGGCCGTGCAGGCGGCGTACCTCGACGTGACGGCGGCCGAACGATGAGCATCGAACTGTCGCTGCGAGGTCTGCGGGCCGGGTACGGCGCGGTCGAGGTGCTGCACGGCGTCGACCTCGACGTACCGGCCGGGGCGCTGACCGCGCTGCTCGGACCGAACGGCGCGGGCAAGACGACGCTGCTGTCGGTGGTCGCGGGGCTGCTGCCGGCGCGGGCCGGTCAGGTGGTGTGGGCCGGGCGCGACATCACCCGGGTGCCGCCGGACGGGCGGGCGCGGGCCGGGCTGGCGCTGGTGCCGGAGCGGCGCGGCATCTTCACAGCGCTGTCGGTGCGGGAGAACCTCGAGATCTTCGCCGGCCACGGTGCGCCGCCGGACGCCGCACTCGCCGCCTTCCCGGTGTTGGCCGAGCGGCTCGGCCAGCGGGCCGGCAGCCTGTCCGGCGGCGAGCAGCAGATGCTCGCGATGTCGCGGGTGATGCTGCGCGACCCACGGCTGATGCTGCTCGACGAGATCTCGCTCGGCCTCGCGCCGCGAGTGACCCGGCGGCTGTTCGACGTCGTCGGCGAGCTGGCCCGGGGTGGCACGACGGTGCTGCTCGTCGACCAGTACCTGTCCGACGCGCTCCGGTTGGCCGACGTCGTGTATGTGCTGGCGCGCGGCGAGGTCGTATTCGCCGGCGAGCCGGGCGAGCTCGCCGGCCGCGCGCTGCCGGGCTACGTCACATCTGTCTTGGGCTGACGGGCTGCAGCTCGGCGCATGATCATCGCGAGGTCAGCCAGCCTCAGGGAGCCGATCTGGCTGGCTGAGCACGCGATGATCTTGGCCGCACGGCGGCGGCGGGGCGGCGGGGGCTAGGTGGCGCTGTAGGGCCACTCGTGGACGGAGAAGCAGTTCTTGTCCATGTCCGGGACCTGGGTCAGCCAGCCGTGCGCGGAGTCGCTCCACCTCGCGACGTTGATGCAGTTGTACTGCGGCTCGCGCGGCGTGCTGCGCTCCTCGAAGTAGCGCGGCACCAGCAGGCCGTGCCCGTCGTACGGGTGCGACGGGCCGGCGTTCACGAACTTCTCGACACACTTGCGGGTCACGTCGGCGCCGCAGGACGCGATCGCATCGGCCAGCCACTGCCCGCCGGCCCAGCCTTCGAGCGCCCACTCGGACAGGAAGTCGGCACCGCCGTGCGCGTCCGCCGCCATCTGCTGGCGGAACGCCGCGACACCCGGGTACTTCGTGTCCTCGTAGCTGCGGCTCATGCCGGTGGCGAACAGCTTGTTGCGGCACTTCGGCGAGTCGGTGTAGTCGCCGTCGACCGACTGCTCCCAGCTCTGCGTCGTCAACACCTTGGCTTGCAACGAGTCCGAGACGCCGTTGTCGTCGAGCGCCTTGCACAGCCGGATGTTGCCCTGCCGGTCGATCGTGTCGTAGACGTACTTCACGCCTTGGTTCTTGAACGCGATGGCGACCGAGTCGTAGTCGGGCAGCGCGAAGTTCACCGTCTTCACGACGACGGTGTAACCCTCGTGCCGCAAACCGTCGGCGATGCTGTTGCCGAATCGCGTCGATGCCGACTGGTTGTAGTCGACGACACCCGCGACCTTTGCCACGTGCGGGTACGTGTTCTCGAAGTAGCGGTAGATCTCGGTCCCGCCGTACAGCTGGCCCTTGATGCCGATCTGCTTGCCGTCGCGCGGGTACTCCTCGCCGTAGATGTCCCACATGTGCGGGTACTCGTTGTAGGCGTTGTCGATCGGCTGCGCGCCGACGTCCGGCACACCCTTGCTGTTGACGTACGACGCACCGGAGTACGTGAGGATCGCGTTGCTCGCGAACGCGAACACCCGCTGCGAGTCGACGAGCTGGTGCACGCAGGTGTTGTTCTGGTCGCCGCTGCCCTGGTCGTCGCAGAACGCCAGCTTCAGCGTGCGGCCGTGGATGCCCCCGTGCGCGTTGGTCCAGTGCACGAACGCTTCGAGACCGTACGTCGGCCCGACGAACGCGCGCGCGTCGAACGGGTTGGTCTTGCTGACGATGTTGCCGATCGTGATCGACGTCGGGGTCACGCCGATGTCGGACGCGGTGTTGCCCTGCGGGCCGGTGCCGCCGCCGTTGCTGCCGCCGTGCTTGCCGTTACCGCCGTTGCTGCCGCCGGGTCCCTGCGTCGGGCCGCCCCCGGGCCCGACCGGGCCGCTCGACGCGCCGGGCCCTGCCGTCGGCCCGCCGGTCGCCTGCGGGCCGCCCTGGCCGGACTGCTGGTTCTGCACCCGCTCGAACGCGCCGTTGGACAGCCGGGTCCCGCACGCGGTCAGCAGCAGCATGCCGATCGCGGCTGCGCCGGCCAACCGGCGGGAGGGCGCCATAACGGACCATTCTGTCATTCGGGCGTGAGCTCGACCCGGTCGAGCAGGTCGTGCAGCCGTTCCATCCCGAGGCCGACGGCGAACCACAACGGCGCGTACGACGGCCGGACGAGGCCGCGCCAGTGCCGCGGCACCGGCTTGCGTCCGCGCGGCCGCGAGTAGTCCCACGGCACCTCGCCGGTGGCCTGCCGGATCAGCTCGCCGCTCGCGGCCTCGACCGCATAGATGCCGGCGGTCCAGAGCGCGCCGCGGACCGGCCAGGCAAGCTCGCGGCGGCGCGCCTCGGCGTACGCCGGCTCGAACAAGACGGCGGCTGCGCCGTAGATCGGCAGCATCCAGAGGTACGTCGTACCGGTCAGCCGCCAGTCGCCGTCGCGGCCGTGGCTGCGCAGCCCGGTGGTGACGACCTCGCTGCACCAGCCGGCGAGGCCGTAGGCCAGGAAGCGTTGCGATCGGCGGAGGGTCACCGCGCCATTCTGCGCCGGTTGGCCAGGGTGAGCGGCAGGGTCAGCACGGCGGCGAGCAGGAACGACATCACCGACGCGCTCATCCAGCTCTGCGGGGTGAAGTGCAACCAGCCCTGAACCGTGGTCCAGCGGTCGACCCACCAGCTCACGCCACCCGGGTAGACGAGCTGGTACATCACGACACCGAGGAGCCACGGCACCACCATCACCCAGCGCGTCGGCGCGTCGTCGCCGACGTCCCATCGGCCCCGCCGGCCGAGGAAGTAGTCGACCAGCAGGACCGCGGTGAGCGGGACGAACACCGAGCCGAGCAGCGAGAGGAAGCTCGCGTAGTCGTTGATGTTGAGCGCCAGCGCGAGCACCGTCGCGACCACGCCGACGACGACCGCCAGCGCCCGCCGGTCGAAGCGCGGCAGCACGTTCTGCACGGACATCACCGTGGAGTAGCTGTCCGCGAACGACTGGTCGAGCTCGCGGGCGACGAGGATCCCGAAGGCGAGCCACCCGACCGGCACGGCGATGAACGCCGCGAACATCGTCTGCGTGTCGGCGGCTTGCGACGCCTTCACGACAGTGGCGATCGCAACGAGACCAAGGATGTACGACGCCGCTTGGGTCACCGAGTAGCCGATCATCGCGGCGCCGAACGCCGACCGCGGCGAGCGCGCGTGCCGGGTGTAGTCGCTCGCGAGCGGCACGAACGACACCGCGGCCGCGATGGCGTAGTCGGCGCCGGGCCAGAACCCCGACCACGACCCGTGCGTCAGCGATGGCGCGTGGTGGGTGAACAGCTCGACGTAGAGGTAGACGGTCGTCACCACGACCGCGGCGATGGCGTAGCGCCGCAGCACCCGGACCACTCCGAGCGGACGGATCGCCATGACCGTGGTGAGCGCGCCCGCGACGACGACGTACGGCCAGCGGTGCCCGCGCCACGGGAACAGCTGCTCGGCGGCCGCCGCGATGACGACGATCTCGAACACCGACCAGCCGACGAGTTGTACGACGTTGACGAACGTCGGCAGGTAGGACAGCCGGCGGCCGAACAGCCCGCGCAGCAGCACCATGGCCGGCGCGCCCGTCTCGGCGCCCGGCACCGCCGCCGCGGCGACCAGCAACGTACCGAGGATCGTGCCGACGATGATGGCGAGCCCGGCGCCGACGAACGACATCTGCGCCAACCCGTACGGCTGCAGGATGTAGATCGCCGTGACCGGCCCGAGGATCGACATCCCCAGGTTGCTCCAGAGGGCGATCTGGTCCCACCAGCCGAGCACCCGCGGCGGCGGCTCGTCGAGGGTCAGCGGTGCCTCGACGTTGCCGGTCGCGGCTGTGGTCGGAAGACGTTCGGCTGTCGCCGTCATGGCCACTCCCTACGACCCGCATTACCGGGCCGGTTAGGCGGTCGGTGGCCGGACAGCCACCCTCTCAGCCCGGTGCTTCCGAGCTCCCGCGTGCCTCGCCCACGAATGTACGCCTGCGCAGCCGCCCCTCGGCAACAAGGATGCCGGCCAGCACGATCGCGGCCCCGACGAAGTCGTTCCACCGCAACGACTCGCCGAGCGCGGCGACGCCGAGGGTGACGGCGACGAGCGGTACGAGGTAGGTCACCGTCGACGCGGTCGTCGCGCCGACGTCGCGGACGAGGCCGT
>JAVEEI010000219.1 GCA_030840525.1 Frankiaceae bacterium | reverse complement strand
CGAGGGCGTATGGCGTACGGCGGCCCAGGACTCGTCCGTGAGGTCCATCCGCACCAGCACGTAGCCGGGGAGGACGGTGCGCTTCACGAGCTTGCGCTGGCCGTTCTTGATCTCGGCGACCTCCTCGGTCGGCACGATCACCTCGTGGATGTAGTCCTCCATGTTCAAGGAGCTGATCCGGTTCTCGAGGTTCGCCTTCACCCGGTTCTCCATGCCGGAGTAGGTGTGCACCACGAACCAGTCCCCGTGCTTGGCGCGCAGCGCGTCGCGGAACTCCTGCATCGGGTCGGCCGGCGGCTCGGACGCGTCGTCCAGGGGCTCCTCGAGCGGGGCCTCCTCCACCGGGGAGTCCTGGTCGGCGGCCGGCACGGCGGCGGAGTCGGCGGCGGCCTCCTCGGCCACGCTGTCCTCGTCGACGGCGGTCTGGAACGAATCGGCCGAGGGAACGGCCTCGAGCTGCTCGTCGTACGGCTGCGACACGGTTACTTCGTCACCTTCATCTACTCGGTTCATCGTGAGGGTCCCGGCGGCTGCGGGCTCGGGTGGTGCGGCGGCGTCAGCTGCTGACTCAGCGAGGTCAGCCGAAGACCTTGAAGACCAGTCGCCCGAAGCCCAGGTCGAGCAGGGAGACGATCGTCATGATCGCCAGCACGAACACCAGCACCACCACGAAGTACGTGATCAGCTGCTGCTGCGTCGGCCAGACGACCTTCCGGAGCTCGGCCACGACCTGGCGGTAGAACGTGGCGGGGGAGGTCCGCCGGTCGCGGGACGACCCCGACGAGCCTGACGACCGCACGGGACGGCTCTGCGTCACGGTTCCTCCACTCTTCGTGCTGACTAGGTCAGGTGCTGTGCTGGTGTCGCTGGCGTGCTGCGGTCGAGCAGGGCACGAGGGACTTGAACCCCCAACCTTCGGTTTTGGAGACCGATGCTCTGCCAGTTGAGCTAGTGCCCTCCGGTGGTGCTCCGGTGGTCAGGTGGCTCCCGGCGGCTGCCCGTGGGTCACCCCGGGCATGGCTATCAAGGGTGGGAACCACCAAGGACCCAGTGTACGGGGCGGCCCGGCATCAAGTCGAACCGACGCGGGACCAGGCTGGGCGGGTCGGCCGCTCAGTGCGAGCATAGGCGCCATGACCCAAGCCTCTCCCTCGCAGCACTCCCCCGCCGGTCCCGCCGGCCACCCCGCCGGCCGGGTCTCGGCACGCGTCGGCGGGATCACCGAGTCGGCCACGCTGGCGGTCGACGCCAGGGCCAAGGCGCTGAAGGCCGCTGGCCGGCCGGTGATCGGGTTCGGCGCGGGCGAGCCGGACTTCCCGACCCCCGACTACATCGTCGAGGCGGCGGCCGAGGCCTGCCGGGACCCTCGCAACCACCGCTACACCCCGGCAGGCGGGCTGCCGGAGCTGAAGCGGGCGATCGTGGAGAAGACCCGGCGCGACTCGGGCTACGCCGTGGAGCCCGCTCAGGTGCTCGTCACCAACGGCGGCAAGCAGGCGATCTACGAGGCGTTCGCGACGCTGCTCGACCCGGGTGACGAGGTGCTGCTGCCGGCGCCGTACTGGACGACGTACCCCGAAGCGATCCGGCTCGCGGGCGGCGTCCCGGTGGAGGTGCTCGCGGACGAGACGCAGGACTACAAGGTCACCGTCGACCAGCTCGAGGCGGCGAGGACCGACCGCACCAAGGCGCTGCTGTTCTGCTCGCCGTCGAACCCCACCGGCGCGGTCGACTCGGCCGAGGAGGTCGAGGCCATCGGGCGGTGGGTGCAGGAGCGGGACCTGTGGGTGGTGACCGACGAGATCTACGAGCACCTGACGTACGGCGGTGTGACGACCACGTCCCTGCCCGTGGCGCTGCCCGAGCTGGCCGACCGCTGCATCGTGGTCAACGGGGTGGCGAAGACCTATGCGATGACCGGCTGGCGCGTCGGCTGGCTGATCGGCCCGCAGGACGTCGTGAAGGCGGCCACCAACCTGCAGTCGCACCTGACCTCCAACGTGGGCAACGTCTCCCAGCGGGCCGCCATCGCGGCGCTGGAGGGCGACCTGTCCGCGGTGGCGACGATGCGGGACGCCTTCGACCGGCGCCGCCGGACCATGGTCCGGATGCTCAACGAGGTCCCCGGCGTCGAGTGCCCGGAGCCGACGGGCGCGTTCTACGCCTACCCCTCGGTCAAGGGCGTGCTCGGCAGGGAGGTCGCCGGGCGTACGCCGGGCAGCTCGGCGGAGCTCGCCGAGGTGATCCTCGACGAGGCCGAGGTCGCGGTCGTACCCGGCGAGGCCTTCGGGGCGCCGGGATATCTCCGGCTGTCCTACGCGCTCGGCGACGACGACCTGGTCGAGGGCGTGGGCCGGATCCAGAAGCTGCTCTCCTGAGCCGGTCCCCCGCGCCGGGGCGCCGCCCACTGCGGACCCTGCCGAAGGCGCACCTGCACCTGCACTTCACCGGCTCGATGCGGCACTCCACCCTGGTGGAGCTGGCGCGGCGCGACGGGATCCACCTGCCGGACGCGCTGGTGGAGGACTGGCCTCCGCGGCTCTCGGCCGCCGACGAGAAGGGCTGGTTCCGCTTCCAGCGGCTCTACGACGTCGCCCGGTCGGTCCTGCGCACCGAGGAGGACGTGCGCCGGCTGCTGCGGGAGGCCGCCGAGGACGACGTCG
>JAVEEI010000110.1 GCA_030840525.1 Frankiaceae bacterium | reverse complement strand
CTCTACGCGATGTACGACGGGGGCTACCGCCCCGACCGCGGCTACTACAAGTGCACCCGCGTCATCGGCGAGGTGATGGGCAACTACCACCCGCACGGCGACGCCCCGATCTACGACACGTTGGTCCGGCTCGCCCAGCCGTGGGCGATGCGGCTGCCGTTGGTCGACGGGCAGGGCAACTTCGGCTCGCCCGGCAACGACCCGCCCGCGGCGCCGCGCTACACCGAGTGCCGGATGGCGCCGCTCGCGATGGAGCTGCTGCGCGACATCGGCGAGGAGACCGTCGACTTCGCGCCCAACTATGACCAGCGCGGCCAAGAGCCGGTCGTGCTGCCGAGCCGGTTCCCCAACCTGCTCGTCAACGGCTCGGCCGGCATCGCCGTCGGCATGGCCACGAACGTCCCGCCGCACAACCTCGGCGAGGTGTCCGCGGCGGTGCAGTGGTTCCTGGAGAACCCCGGCGCGAGCGACGACGAGCTGCTCGAGGCGTGCGTCGAGCGGATCAAGGGGCCGGACTTCCCGACCGGCGCGCTGATCGTCGGCCGCGACGGGATCGACCAGGCGTTGCGCACCGGCCGCGGCTCGATCCGGATGCGCGCGGTGGTCGAGGCCGAGGAAGACAAGCGCGGCCGCCAGCAGCTCGTCGTCACCGAGCTGCCCTACCAGGTCAACCGCGACGCGCTCGCGGAGAAGATCGCCGACCTGGTCCGCGACGGCAAGGTCGGCGGCATCGCCGACGTCCGCGACGAGTCGAGCGCGCGGACCGGTCAGCGGCTCGTCATCGTGCTCAAGCGCGACGCGGTCGCGAAGGTCGTGCTGAACAACCTCTACAAGCACACCCAGCTACAAGACACGTTCGGCGCGAACATGATGGCGCTCGTCGACGGTGTGCCGCGGACGCTCAACGTCGGCCAGATGGTCCGTTACTACGTCGCGCACCAGATCGACGTGATCGTCCGCCGTACTCAATACCGGTTGCGCGAAGCCGAGGCGCGGGCGCACATCCTGCGCGGCCTGCTCAAGGCGATCGACCGGATCGACGAGGTCATCGCGCTGATCCGCGCGAGCGAGTCGGCCGCCGCGGCGCAGACCGGCCTGATCGCGCTGCTCGACATCGACGAGATCCAGGCCCGCGCGATCCTCGACATGCAGCTGCGCAAGCTCGCCGCGTTGGAGCGGCAAGAGCTGCAGAACGAGTACGACAAGTGGATGGAGAAGATCGACGAGTGCAACGCGATCCTCGCCAGCGAGGACCGGCAGCGCTCGATCATCGGCGAGGAGCTCGGCGAGATCACCCGGAAGTACGGCGACGACCGGCGCACCCGGCTGACGGCGTACGAGGGCGACATGTCCATGGAGGACCTGATCGCCGAGGAAGACGTCGTCGTCACGATCACCCGCGGCGGCTACGCGAAGCGGACGAAGACCGACCTCTATCGATCCCAGCGGCGCGGCGGCAAGGGCGTGCAAGGCGCGACGCTGAAGCAGGACGACATCGTCGACCACTTCTTCGTGACGACGACGCACCACTGGGTGCTGTTCTTCACCAACAAGGGCCGGGTCTACCGGGCGAAGGCGCACGAGTTGCAGGAGGCTGGCCGGGCCGCGCGCGGCCAGCACGTCGCCAACATCCTCGGCTTCCAGCCGGACGAGCGCATCGCCCAGGTCATGACGATCAAGGACTACACGGCGGCGCCGTACCTCGTGCTCGCGACGAAGTTCGGGCTGGTGAAGAAGACGGCGCTGACCGACTTCGACTCCAACCGCACCGGCGGCGTCATCGCGATCAACCTGCGCGACGGCGACGAGCTGATCTCGGCCGCGCTGATGTCGGCCGACGACGACCTGTTGCTGGTGTCCCGCAAGGCGATGTCGATCCGGTTCCACGGCGACGACGAGGCGTTGCGGCCGATGGGGCGGCAGACCTCGGGCGTGATCGGCATGCGGTTCGCCGAGGGCGACGAGCTGCTGTCGATGGACGTCGTCGCGCTCGGCTCCGACGAGGGCGAGGTCGACCTGCTGGTCGCGACCGACGGCGGCTTCGCCAAGCGGACCCGGGTGAAGGAGTACAGCCCGCAGGGTCGCGGCGGCCGGGGCGTGTTCACCGCGAAGATCGTGTCGACCCGCGGCCAGCTCGTGGGCGCGCTGGTGGTCAAGCCCGAGGACGAGCTGTTCGCCATCCGGTCCGACGGGGGTGTCATCCGCACCACCGCCGGAGAGGTACGCCGTACCGGGCGGCAGACTATGGGCGTGCGGCTGATCAACCTTCCGGAGAACCAGTCGGTGGTCGCGGTCGCTCGCAACGCCGAGCCGGACACGGAGCCCGACGAGAAGTGACCGACGAGGGGGAGCGGCCGGCCCGGCCGTCGTCGCCGTCCGGCTGGCCCGCGCGTGAGCCGGCGCCGGTCGGCTGGCCGGGTGCGGCGGTCCCGCCCGCTCGGCCGGCCGCGCCCCCCGCACCGGGAGGGGGCGACCCTGGCAGAGGTGCCCCGGGTGGGGGCGCTCCGGGTGGCGGCGCTCCGGGTGGAGGCGCGCCGCGCCCGTCTGCGCCGGTGGCGCCCTCGGCTCCGGTGACTCCCGCTGCGGCCCGTCCCGCTCCGGCGGCGCCCGCGCGCCCCGCCCCGCCTCCCGCGGCGGCCCGACCCGCGACGGCGACGACGGGCCAGCGGCCGCTGACCGTCGGCGGTTCCGCCGCGGTCCGGAAGGCCGGCCGGCGAGCCCGGCTGACGGTCAAGCGCATCGACCCGTGGTCGACACTGAAGTTCTCGTTCGTCTACTCGCTGGCCGGGCTGGTCGTCCTGCTGGTCGCGGTAGTCGCGCTGTACGCGATCGTCGACGCGATGGGCGTGCTCAACTCGATCCGGTCGTTCCTGCACGACGTCGAGGGCGGCAAGAACAGCAGCGGCATCGCGACCTGGCTGAGCTTCGGCCGCGTGCTGACGGTGGCGACCGTGGTGGGTGTGATCAACGTGATCCTGTTCACCGCGTTCGCGACGGTGACGGCGTTCATCTACAACATCTGCACCGACCTGGTAGGCGGGGTCGAAGTAACCCTCGCCGAGAAGGGCTGAGGTAATCTCGTCGGGCGGTGCGTACGCATCTGGGGCCTGTAGCTCAGCTCGGTTAGAGCGCTTCCCTGATAAGGAAGAGGTCGATGGTTCAAGTCCATCCAGGCCCACGTGAAACGACTCGTGCTCACGGTCGGCGCCATCGCCGCGGCGTTCGCCGCGCTGCGTAACTGGCGGTCCCGCAAAGCCGACGCGGAGCTCTGGCAAGAAGCGACTACCCCGCGCGACCTCCGCTAGCGCACCCTCCGCCTCCCGTCGCCCCCCGTTGAGTGCGACGAAGTTCGTCTTCTCAGCGCCCGAAAAGACGAGGTACGTCGCACTCAACGAGGCCGCGCGCTTGACGGCGCCGACCCGCCTACGATGGGTACGTCGTACGGGGCTGTGGCGCAGCTGGTAGCGCACCTGCTTTGCAAGCAGGGGGTCAGGGGTTCGAGCCCCCTCAGCTCCACCCGTGAGAGCGCGCGCATCCCGACTTGTCAGCACCACACACGGCTATAGCCCCGCCACGCGCTGACAAGTCGCGCGGAAGTTGCGCCGTAAGGGGCGGTCCGTTCGGACGGTAGTACCGCTGAGGCCCCAGGTTCCCCATCGGGCAAGGAGGGGCAATGCGCGCTACGACGAAACGAACGATCGTGGCTGTCGCCATCGTGGGGCTGACCGCGGGCGTCATACCGGCGGCGCATGCGGGCGTTCGCGACGCGAAGACCCGTGTGCTCGTCGGCGTGGCTCCGCTCAGTCAGTCGAACTCGGCCGGCGACACCATCCACGGCGGCTGTTTCATGGTGGCCGTCGAGGACCCGACGAGTCCGGACACGTACCACGCCGAGGTCGGCGACGCTTCGGTGACAACTGACGCGAAGCTTGTGCCGACCGGGGCGAGCGTGACCTGCAACATCGACGTCAACGGCATCGACGACATCGATCAACCGCACTTCACTGGCGCACAGGGGGTCCAGGGCGGCGCCGAGACGGAGATTTTCGTGGCCGGTGTCGGCGACGCCGTGTTGCTGTGCGAGACCGTTCTCTATGCCGATGGCACGACACAGCCCAAGGTCTGCACGCCTGTCACCGACGGGCCCGAGGTTCCACCGCAGGCGATCGCGGACCTCCTGCCACCGACCGCTGACCTCGTGCGATCCGTCCTCCACTCGGAGGCGGACCCGCTGGCCTGCCCGGTCCTGGCATCGTTCGCTGGCAGTATCGGTCCGTTCACGATTGGTCCCGACGGCGACGTCTATGCGCCTGACCCGCTGGACTTAGGCCTCAACCCGGTCTACGACTGCCCGCCGTACTCCGACTTCTAAGAGGTCGCGCCGCCGGACCGGCTGACCGGGTACGGCGTCGTCTCCGGCTCGGTGGTCGAAGCGGAAGGGGTGGGCGCGGGGAACGGGGTCGGCGACACCGGGGTCGCCATCTTCCGGTTGATCGCACCCGCGGCGATCCCGGCGGCGGCACCGGCGACCAGGCAGCCGAGCGCGAGCGGCCAGCGGCGTACCTTCTTGCGCTCGCCGCGCAACGCGAGCAGCGCGGCAGCAGCCCGGTCGCGAGCCTCGGCCCGCGCCGGCGCGGAGTTCTCGACCGCCGCGGCGACCGCCGGCGCGACGTCCTCGCGCAGCCGCGTCCGCGCGGTGTCGAGCACCGGAGTCATCCGGGCGCTCGCCTCGTCGACCAGCGGCGCGACCGCGTCGCGCGCGGCCGCGATCCGGGGAGCAACCGCCACCCGGGCGGACTCCACGTGCGGGGCGAGCGTGGTGCGGGCGCTGTCCCAGGTCTCGGTGAGCCGAGTGGTCAGGGCGGGGTTCGTCGACGCGACACTCTTGCTGCCGAACACGGGTTCCTCCGGTCGCGAAAAGGTGGCTTGGCTGTCCTTACCTTGGGGCCTTCCCCGCCTCGGCCGGGCACAACCGGCCCCGTGCAAGGATGTCGTCGCGCAAACCCCCGACGTACCCGCGAGGAGAACCAGTG
Source organism: Frankiaceae bacterium (assembly GCA_030840525.1). Lineage (GTDB taxonomy): Bacteria > Actinomycetota > Actinomycetes > JAFAQI01 > JAFAQI01 > BP-197. Next base: position 32,142 of record JAVEEI010000110.1, on the reverse strand, counting down.
GCCGAGGACCTGTTCGCCATCCTGTCGACCAGCGCCGGCGACATCCGCGTGCAGCTGTTTCCCAACCACGCCCCCAAGACCGTCGCCAACTTCGTCGAGCTCGCCGAGGGCGGCCGCGAGTGGACCGACCCGCGCAGCGGCAACCGCAGCACGGACAAGCTGTACGACGGGACGATCTTCCACCGCGTGATCAGCGGGTTCATGATCCAGGGCGGCGACCCGCTCGGCACCGGTACCGGCGGCCCGGGTTACCGGTTCAACGACGAGATCCACCCCGAGCTCGCGTTCACCAAGCCCTACCTGCTCGCGATGGCCAACGCCGGCCCGGGCACCAACGGCTCGCAGTTCTTCATCACCGTCGCGCCGACGACCTGGCTGACCGGCAAGCACACGATCTTCGGCGAGGTCGCCGACGCCGACAGCCGCGCGATCGTCGACAAGATCGCGGCGACCGCCACCGACGGCCGCGACCGGCCGCTCGAAGACGTGACCGTCAACTCGGTCACGATCGAACGCGCCTCCGCCTGACCCACCGCGCATGTCCGAGCCCGAGCCCCCGCCGCCGGTCGACGCGGGACCGGCGGTCTGCTACCGCCACCCCGGTCGCGAGACCGGCGTCCGCTGTTCCCGCTGCGACCGGCCGATCTGCCCGGACTGCATGGTCACCGCCTCGGTCGGCTTCCACTGCCCCGAGTGCGTCCGCGAGGGGAAGCGCAGCGTCCGCCCGGCCAAGACGGTGTACGGCGGCCGCGCCCGCGGCGACCGTAGCGAGATCACCAAACTCCTCATCGGCATCAACGTCGCGATCTTCGCCGTCACCATCTCGTCCGGTGCGAACGCGCTGACCGGTAGCGGTACGTCGGACATCTACCGCCGGTTCGCGCTGGTCCCGCCGGCGGTCGCCAGCGGCGAGTGGTACCGGATCATCTCCTCGATGTTCCTGCACTACGGCCTGCCGCACCTGGCCGTGAACATGTATGCGCTCTGGATCATGGGCCACGCGCTGGAGAGCATGCTCGGCCGGCTGCGCTACCTCGCGCTCTACTTCGCCGCCGGCATCGGCGGCAGCATCTTCTCGTTCGCGCTCGGGCCGGTCTTCGCCGAGTCGGCCGGTGCGTCCGGCGCGATCTTCGGGCTGTTCGGCGCGTTTTTCGTCATCCTGCGCCGGCGCAACCTCGAGACCGGCGGCATCGTCGCGATGATCGCGCTCAACCTCGTCTTCTCGTTCTCGTTCTCCAACATCGACTGGCGCGGGCACGTCGGCGGGCTGATCGCCGGCGGCATTGTCGGGTACGTGTTCGCCGCAGCGCCGAGCGGCCCGCACCGCGACCGGTTCCAGGCGGCCGGCGTCGCCGTCCTCGCCGTCGTCCTCGCCGCCTGCGGCTTCGTCGGCGCCAGCCACGTGACGACCGAGTGCCATACGACGGCCGACCAGGACACGTTGCAGTACTGCAACACCCACGGCATCACGTAGCCCCGCCGCCAAGATCATCGCCGTCAGCGCGACATAGAGGTCGCGGTGGCGGCGCAACCTGGGGCCGAAGGAGCTGAAGGAGCGCGGAACAACCCGGCACCCGAACGGCGTTCTGTTTCGTCGTACGATCCTCGCAAGCAACAGCGATCTCTCGGGAGGACCTCATGCGCGACGCCGTGATCGTGGACGCCGTACGCACCCCTGTCGGCAAGCGCAACGGCGCGTACAAGGACGTCCATCCCGTGGACCTGTCCGCGCACGTCCTCAACGCGGTGGTCGAGCGCACCGGCATCGACCCGGCGATCGTCGACGACGTCGTCTGGGGCGTCGTCGGCCAGGTCGGCGAGCAGGCGGTCAACGTCGCCCGCAACGCGGTCCTCGGCGCAGGCTGGCCCGAGTCGGTCCCCGGCGTCACGCTCGACCGGCAGTGCGGCTCCTCCCAGCAGGCCGTGCACTTCGCCGCGGCCGGCGTGATTTCCGGGCAGTACGACGTCGCGGTCGCGGGTGGCGTCGAGGTCATGACCCGGGTCCCGATGGGCTCGTCGCTCGGTGCGAACGTCGGCTTCCCGTTCGGCCCGAAGATGCTCGCCCGCTACGAAGGCCAGCCCATCAACCAGGGCCTCGGCGCCGAGATGGTCGCGGAGAAGTGGGGGCTGTCCCGCGAGCAGCTCGACGAGTTCTCCCTCGCCTCGCACGAGAAGGCCGCCGCCGCGATCGACTCCGGCGCGTTCACCGGCCAGTACGCCGTCGTCCCGGGCACCGGGCTCGAGGTCGACGAGGGTGTACGGCGCGAGACCACCCTCGAGAAGCTCGGCTCGCTCAAGCCCGCGTTCAAGGAGGACGGCGTCATCCACGCCGGCAACTCCTCGCAGATCTCCGACGGCTCCGGGGCGCTGCTCGTCACGACGAGCGAGAAGGCTCGCGAGCTCGGCCTGAAGCCGCTGGTCCGGCTGCACACCTTCGCCCTCGCCGGCGACGACCCGATCATGATGCTGACCGCGCCCATCCCGGCGACCGCGAAGGCGCTCGCCCGGGCCGGCCTGTCGATCGGCGACATCGGCGCGGTCGAGGTCAACGAGGCGTTCGCGCCGGTGCCGCTGGCCTGGCTGGCCGAGACCGGCGCCGACCCGAAGACGCTCAACCCGCTCGGCGGCGCGATCGCGATCGGTCACCCGCTCGGCGGCTCGGGCGCGGTGCTGATGACCCGGCTCGTCCACCACATGGTCAACAACGGCATCCGGTACGGCCTGCAGACCATGTGCGAGGGCGGCGGACTCGCCAACGCCACGATCCTCGAGCTCCTCTAAGTCGCGCCGGTTATCCCCACTGTGGACATGTGCTGGGGATAGTTACACGGGTGTGACTACGCGAGTGTGTCGCGCTAGCGCCACTGGGTGCTGACGCCGAACCCCGCGATGATGAAGGCGAAGCCGACGATCAGGTTCCAGTTGCCGAGCGCGCTGATCGGGATCTTGCCGTCGGTCACGTAGAACAAGATCAGCCAGATAATCCCGACGAGGAACAGCCCGAGCATCAGCGGCGCCACCCACGGCGGGCTCACGCTCTTCTTCGCCGACCGCGTCGGCGGCGGTGTGTACGCCGTCTTCTGCCGCGCCCTGGACTTCGGCACCGAGCCCCTCCTCAGAGTCGTTTCGTGGCCTAGCGTAGTCGCCATGACCTCGCGCCCGGCTTCGGCGACGGTCTGGCGAGCGCTCGTCCCCGTCGTGGTCGCGGCCGCGGCCCTGCTTCTGGTCACGTCGGCGGTCACCGCCCGCGGCACCGACCTTCGCTCCAGCGACGCCGTACCGGTCACCGAGCGGATCAAGGCGGAGGAAGCGACCCTCGCCAGCCTGACCAAAGCGGCCGACCGGTTGCGCAACGAGATCTCGACCGCGACGGCGCAGGTCGGCCGCAACAGCCGGGAGGTCGGCGCCGCGCAGGCCGACGCCGGCCGGCTCGCGCTCGCCGCCGGCCTCGTCGCCCTGCGCGGGCCGTCGGTCACCGTCTCGCTCAACGACGCGAGCAAGGCCGACCAGCAGCGCGACCTTGCCGCCGGCGCGGCGCCGGACGACCTCGTCATCCACCAGCAGGACGTGCAGGGCGTCGTCAACGCGCTCTGGGCCGGTGGCGCCGACGGCATGACGATCATGGGGCAGCGGGTCGTCGCGACCAGCGCGGTCCTCTGCGTCGGCAACACCCTCCTGCTGCACGGGCAGACGTACGGCCCGCCGTTCGTCATCACCGCCGTCGGCAACCCGGCCGCTTTGCGCCGCGCGCTCGACGCGGATCCGAGTGTCTCCATCTTCAAGCAGTACGTCGCGACGTACGGTCTTCGGTACGCCGTGACGACGGCCACGGCGACCACGCTGCCCACTTACACCGGGCCGCTCGAGCTCAGCCACGCAAAGGCGGTGTCATGACCGATCTCGCGGTGGAGTCGCGGCACGCCGGCGGCCACTCCGGCGACGGCCTGCGGATGGCCGCGCGCGGCATCGGCCAGCTCCTGATCACCGCGGGTGTGCTGATCCTGCTGTTCGTCGCCTACGAGCTGTGGGGCACCGGCTTCTACACCCAGGCGCAGCAGCACAACCTGGAGACGACGATCCAGCACCAGTGGAGCGGCGGCAGCGCGCCGGACGTGTCGACGCTGTCGGTCGACAACGTGCGGCTCGGCACCGGCATCGCGGTGCTGTTCATCCCGCGCCTCGGCCGGCACTACCACTTCGTCGTCGTCGAGGGCACCGGGTTCTCCGACCTGCAGCGCGGGCCGGGGCACTACCCGGGTACGGCGCTGCCGGGCCAGGTCGGCAACTTCGCCGTCGCCGGCCACCGCACGACCTACCTGCACCCGTTCAAGGACATCGCGAACCTGCGCCGCGGCGACTACGTCGTGCTCGAGACGAAGAACCACTGGTTCACCTACCGGATCGAGGACATCCCCGGCACGAACATCCCGTGGAAGGAGATCGTGCAGCCGACCGCCGTGCAGGTCGCGTACCCGGTGCCGGACCAGCCGGACCCGGGCAAGACGCCGACGCTGAAGCTGCTCACGTTCACCTCGTGCCATCCGGAGTACTCGGCGCGCGAGCGTTACGTGATCCACGCGATGCTCGTCTCCGACACGCTCAAGCCCGCGCTGCCGCCCGCGCTCACGACGAACCCGCGAGGCTGACCGCGTGTACGTCTGGATCTGGCGCCGGCTGCCCGGCGGCGTTCCCGGCAAGCTGCTCGGCTGCCTGGTCCTGCTCTTCGCCGTGCTCGTGCTGCTGTTCAAGCTCGTGTTCCCGTGGGCCGAGAAACGCCTGCCGTTCAACGACGTCACCGTCGACCCGACGACGACCACGTCGACGCCCACGCCCTCGCCGTCGGGGTCGCCATGAGCCGCGTCCTCGTCGTCGACAACTACGACAGCTTCGTGTTCAACCTGGTGCAGTACCTCGCCCAGCTCGGCGCGGACGTCGTCGTACGGCGCAACGACGAGGTGACCGTCGCCGACGTCGACGGCCTCGAGGTCGACGGCGTCCTGCTCTCGCCCGGACCGGGCCGGCCCGAGGACGCGGGCGTGTGCGTCGAGCTCATCCGCGCGCGCGGTGGGTCGGTCCCGATCCTCGGCGTCTGCCTCGGCCACCAGGCGATCGCGGTCGCGTACGGCGGCAGCGTCGTACGCGCGCCGGAGCTGTTGCACGGCAAGGTGAGCGAGGTCGCGCACGACGGCGCCGGCGTGCTGCACGGGCTGCCGGACCCGTTCGTCGCGACCCGCTACCACTCGCTCGCCGTCGACGCGGCGTCGTTGCCGGCCGAGCTCGACGTCACCGCCCGCACCGCCAGCGGCGTCGTCATGGGCCTGCGCCACCGCGACCTCGCGATCGAGGGCGTGCAGTTCCACCCGGAGTCGGTGCTCACCGAAGGCGGGCACCACCTGCTGGCCAACTGGCTGCGGGTGTGCGGCGACCCCGGCGCGGCCGACCGGGTGCCGGCGTTGAGTGCCGCACTCGACCGCCAGCGCGAGCACGCCCTGCCCTAGTTAGGTCGCCTAGTTACGTCGGCGTCGGCGAGGGGGTCGGCGAGGTCGACGGTGTCGGCGTAGAGCTCGGCGTCGGTGTGTTGCTAGGCGTCGGCGGTGGTGTGTTCGTCGGCGTCGGGCTCGGCGTCGGCGCGTTGGTGTGCAGCGACACCGGGGAGCTGTACGGCGCGAACGAGCCGGCGGCCGGGTTCTGCGACAGCACCACCGCGGTCGGTGGCGACGACGGCGGGTCGAACGTCACCTGGAAGCCGGCCGCGGCCAGTGCCTGCGCCGCCTCCTGCACGGTCTTGCCGACGACGTTCGGCACCTGCACCATGCCGTTCGAGACGACGAGGGTCACCCCGCTGCCGATCGGTACCTGGGCGCCGCCGGGCGGGTCGACGTCGAGCACCTGCCCGGCCGGCTGGTTGGAGTTGCGCGGCACGACCTGCTTGACCTTCAACCCGACGGCGGCGAGGTTCTTGCTCGCGTCGCCCTGGTTCAGGCCGATCAGGTTGGACGGCACCGCGACGTAGTGGATGCCGAGCGACACCTCGAGGTCGACCGCGGACCCCTTCGACAGCAGGATCTGCGGCTCCGGGGTCTGGCTGATGACGACGTCCGTCGCGACGGTCGCGCTGTAGGAGTGCTTGACCTTGCCGACCTTGAGCCCGTTGGCGAGCAGCGTCGCCCGCGCGTCCTCGAACTTCTCGCCGACGACGCTGGGCGTGTTGACGTCGCCGGTACCGCCGGAGAGCAGGCTGCGCGCGAGCAGCAGCGCGACGAAGAACACCAGCAGCGTCGCGACCGCGAGCATCGTGTAGGCGAGCGCACGGCCACGCCGCGGCGGCGGCTGCCGGATGAGGACCGTCGTCGGCGGCGGCGGCAGCAGCCCGGTGGACTCCTCGGCCAGGACCGGGTGCGCCTCGACCGGCTGGCCGGCCAGCGCCCGCTCGATGTCGACCCGCATGTCGGCCGCCGACGCGTAGCGGTTGGCCGGGTTCTTCGCCATCGCGGTCAGCACGATCGCGTCGACCGACTCGTTGACGTCCGGCTCGATCCGCGACGGCGGCACCGGGTCTTCGCGCACGTGCTGGTAGGCGACCGCGACGGGGGTGTCGCCGGCGAACGGCGGGCCGCCGGTCAGCAGCTCGTAGAGCACGCACCCGGTCGAGTAGATGTCGCTGCGCGCGTCGACGTGCTCGCCGCGCGCCTGCTCCGGCGACAGGTAGTGCGCGGTCCCGATCACCGCCGCCGTCTGCGTCATCGTCGACGACGCGCCGGTCACCGCGCGGGCGATGCCGAAGTCCATCACCTTGACCTCGCCGGCCGGGGTGAGCATGACGTTCGCGGGCTTGATGTCGCGGTGCACGATGCCGGCCCGGTGTGCCTGCTCGAGCGCGGCGCAGATCTGCGCGGTGATCTCGAGCGCGCGCTGCGGCAGCAGCCGCCCTTCCGCCGCGAGGACGTCGCGCAACGTCCGGCCTTCGACGTACTCCATGACGATGTACGGCGTGACCGCGCCGTCGCGCGGGTCTTCGCCGGTGTCGTAGACGGCGACGATCGCGGGGTGGTTCAGCGCGGCTGCGGCCTGCGCCTCGCGGCGGAAGCGCCCCTGGAACGACGGGTCGCGGGCGAGGTCCGGGCGGAGCAGTTTGATCGCGACGTCGCGACCGAGCCGTACGTCGCGGCCGCGGTGCACCTCCGCCATGCCGCCGCGGCCGATGATCTCGCCGAGCTGGTAGCGCCCGGCCAACAGTTCCCTAGCCATGCCCGCCGTCGCCCTTGCCGTGCTCGTGGTGCTTCGGCGGTGGCGGCGCCGCGGCGACCGTCACCGTCACGCTGTCGCCCTCGTGCAGCGAGCCGCTCGGCGTCACCGAGACGACGCGGCCGCCCGGGAACGCGTCGGTGTTGGTCGTCGTGGACGTGACGACGAGGCCCTTCGCTTTCAGCGCCGCGACGACGACGGCGGCGGGCTGGCCGACGTACTGTTGCGGGTCGACGGTCTCGGTCCGCGGGCCGCTCGCGACGGTGAGGGCGACGGTGCTGCCGGACCCGATCCGCGCGCCCCGCGCGACCGACTGCCGGACGACCAGTCCGGCCGGGTGGGCCGCGTCGTGGATCACGTGCTCCGTGGCGTTGAGGCCGAGCGTGTGCAGCGCTGCCGCCGCCTTGGCGTAGCTCTCGCCCGTCACCGGTGGCATCGTCACCTGCTGCGCGCCTCCCGCGCACGAGTGCAGCAGCAGGAACCCGAGGATGACGACCGCCGCGCCGACCGCGATGAAGATGTTGCGCAACCGCCGCTGCTCGGCCGCCGGGACCGGTCGCGGCGCCGGCCGTTCGCCCGTGGTCGGGTACGCCGCCGTGAGCAGCTTCGTGTCGCCGCCAGCGCCGGCCGGCTGGCGAAGCGTGGTCGCGAGCGCGAGCGCCGTACGGCCGAAGACGCCGGCCGACGGCGGCCGGCGGTCCGGCTCTTTCTCCAGCGCGCGGCTGACGAGGTCCGCGACGATCGGCGGGGTGTCCTTCGGCAGCGGCGGGGGCGGCTTCGAGAGGTGCGCCATCGCGATCGCGACCGCCGAGTCGGCGGCGAACGGCCGCTCACCGCTGAGGCACTCGTACGCGACGACGCCGAGCGAGTAGACGTCGGTCGCCGGCGTCACCGTCTTGCCGGCGGCCTGCTCGGGCGAGAGGTACGCCGCGGTGCCGATGACCATGCCGGTCTGCGTCAGCGGTACGGCGTCGACCGCGCGGGCGATGCCGAAGTCGGTCACCTTGACGACGCCGTCGGGGCGGACGAGCAGGTTGCCCGGCTTGACGTCGCGGTGCACGACACCGGCGTCGTGCGCGGCCTGCAACGCGAGGCCGGCCTGGCCGACGACGTCGAGGGCGCGGTCGGCCGGCAGCCGCCCGACCCGCGCGAGCAGGTCAGACAGCGGCTCGCCGTCGACGTACTCCATGACGAGGAAGGCCATCTCGTCGATCTCGCCGTAGTCGAAGATGCTCGCGATGCCGGGGTGCGACAGCCCGGCGGCGTGCTTCGCCTCGGCCCGGAACCGGTCGAGGAACCGCGGGTCGGCGGCGTACTCCGCCTTGAGCACCTTGACCGCGACCCGCCGGTCGAGCACGACGTCGCGGGCCCGCCACACCTCGCCCATGCCGCCGACCGCGACCCGCTCCTGCAGCGCGTAGCGGTCGGCGATCGTCAGGTCGGGCGACAGGATCATCGACCCAGCACCGCTTCCATGACCGCGCGGGCGATCGGCGCCGCGACGATCCCACCGGTGTCGCTCGGCGTCGTGTTCTCGACGACGACCGCGACCGCGACGCTCGGGTTCGTGGCCGGGGCGAAGCTGATGAACCACGCGTACGGCGCCGCGCCGCCGTGCTGCGCCGTACCGGTCTTGCCGGCGACGACGACGCCCGGGATCTGCGCGGCCGTGCCGGTGCCCGACGTGACCACGGTCTCCATCATCGAGGTCAGCTCGCCCGCGACGGTCGGGGACACCGCGCGGGACAACGGTTTCGGCGTCGCCTGCGACAGCACCGACGAGTCGGGCGCGCGTTCCTGCGCGACGAGGTAGGGCCGCATGACCTCGCCGCCGTTGGCGATCCCGGCCGCCACCATCGCCATCTGCAACGGCGTCACCGAGTCGTCGTGCTGGCCGATCGCCTCCTGCGCCACGAACGGCGCGGCGGTCTCGCGCGGCACCCGGCTGTTGGCGACCGGCATCGGGATCGACAGCGAGCGGCCGACGCCGAACGCCTCGGCCTGGTTGACGATGCGGGCGCTGCCGATGTGCACGCCGAGTGCGCCGTACGCGGTGTTGCACGACTGCCGCAACGCGTCCCGCAAGGTCATCCGGCCGGACGAGCTGCACGTCTCGCCGGCGAAGTTGCCGAGCGGCTTGCCGTTGGCGAACGTCAGCTTGTCGGGTGCCGGGATGACGGTGTCGGGGTTGTAGTTGCCGGTCGACAGCGCCGCGGCCGTCGTGATGACCTTGAACGTCGAGCCCGGCGGGTACGTCTGCGAGATCGCGCGGTCGAGCATCGGCGCGTACGGGTTCTTCAGGTAGGAGTCCCACGCCGCGGTGTTGGCGGCGGCACTGTGCGTCGACACCTTGGTCGGGTCGTACGACGGAGTCGACACGAGCGCGAGGATCGCGCCGGTCGACGGCTGGATGGCGACGACCGCGCCGCGGTAGTGGTGGCTGGTCAGTGCGTCGTACGCGGCTTGTTGTGCGCGCGGGTTGATCGTGAGGACGACCGCGCCGCCCTGGACCTCGCGGCCGGTGAAGTAGTCGGACAGCCGCTTGACGAACAGCTTGTCCGAGCTGCCCGAGAGCAGGTCGTTGGCCGCGGCCTCGATGCCGGAGTACTTGTACGTGAGCGAGTAGTAGCCGGTGACCGGCGCGTATAGCGGGCCCTGCGGGTAGATGCGCAGGTACTTCAACGCGTCGTGCGTCGCGACCGACTCGGCGACCGGCTTGCCGCCGACGACGATCGGCCCGCGCTGGTAGGAGTACTGCTGGTAGAGCAGCCGGCTGTTGCGGCTGTCGTTCGCGAGCGAGTGCGCCTCGACGACCTGCACGAGGTTGGCGTTGACGAGCAGCGCAGCGAACATCAGGAGTGCGGCGACGACGACCTTGCGCAGCGGCCGGTTCATGGCCGGACCACCACCGTCGCGTTCTCGTCCGGCGCCGGTGCGGGCGGCGCCTGCGGCCGGCGCCCCGCGTCGCTGATCCGCAGCAGCAACGCGAGCAGCACCCAGTTGGTGACCAGGCTGGACCCGCCGTACGAAAGGAACGGCAGGGTGAGCCCGGTCAGCGGGATCAGCCGAGTGACGCCACCGACCTGCACGAACACTTGGAGCGCGAAGCTGAACGCGAGACCGGCGGCGAGCAGCTTGCCGAAACCGTCGCGCGCGCCGAGCGCCGCGCGCAGGCCGCGGCTCACGAACAGCAGGTAGCAGGTGAGGATGCCCATGACGCCGACGAGGCCGAGCTCTTCGCCGATCGACGCCATGATGAAGTCGGTGTTGGCGAACGGGACGAGGTTGGGCCGGCCTTGGCCGAGCCCGGTGCCGGTGATGCCGCCGGTGCCCATCCCGAACAACCCTTGGTCGAGCTGGTAGCTGCTGCCGAACTTCTTGTTGTAGATGTGGTTGTTGAACGGGTCGAGCCACGCGGTGACGCGGTCGTGCACGTGCCCGATGGTGGCGTACGCGATCAGCGAGCCGACGACGAACAGCACCAGCCCGAGCAGCAGCCACGACCCGCGCTCGGTCGCGATGTAGAGCATCACCAGGAAGATGCCGAAGAACAGCAGGCTCGACCCGAGGTCGCTCTCGCGCAGCAGGACGAGCAGGCTCACCCCCCACGCGAGCAGCAGCGGGCCGAGGTCGCGGGCGCGCGGCAGGTCGATGCGCCAGACCCGCCGGCCGGCGAGCCGGAGCAGGTCGCGGTGGCGGACGAGGTAGCCGGCGAAGAAGACCTCGAGCAGGATCTTCGCGACCTCGCCGGGCTGGAACGAGAACGCACCGAACCGGATCCAGATGCGCGCGCCGTTGACCTCGCTGTGGCTGGCCGGCAGCACCGCCGGGAGGATCAGCAGCGCGAGCCCGAAGAACATCGCGGTGTAGCTGTACGAGCGCAGCTTGCGGTGGTCGCGGACGAGCACGAGTACGGCGACGAACAGCGCGACGCCGATGCACATCCAGACCAGTTGCAGCGGTGCGGCACCGCGCGGCACCGCGCGATGCGCCTCGCGCGCGCTGTCTGCCGCGGCGAGGTCGAGCCGCCAGATCAGGACGAGGCCGAGACCGTTCAGCGCGGCCGCGATCGGCAGCAGCAACGGGTCGGCGTACGGGGCGAACCGGCGGACGACGACGTGCGCGACGCCGAACAGCGCGACCAAGCCGAGCCCGTACGTGACCATGTCGGTCGGCAGGTGCTTGCCGTGTGCGAGGCCGGTCGCGGCGTACGCCGTCAGGGTCAGCACGATCGCGAAGACGATCAGCGACAGCTCGGTGCCGCGGCGGCGGCCGAACCCGGCGGCGGGGGCGAAGGTGCCGGCGGTCATGGGGTGCTCGCGCAGTAGGAGGGCGTCGGGGTGGGTGTCGGGGCGGGCGCGGCCGTCTTGGGTTTCGGTGTCGGCGTCGGGGTGGGCGCGGGCGTGGGGCAGGCGAGCGAGCGGAGGTTGGAGACGATGCGCTGCGCGTCGGCGCGGCTCGACGCGGCGATGGTGTGCTTGACCTGGTCCTGCTGGTACGCCGGGAGCGCCTGCACCGGGAGGTCGGTGCGCCGGTCGACGCTGTGCAGGTCGACCAGCATCTTCCCGTCGACGCCGTTGTAGATCGCGACGTTGCCGCGCGCGACACCGACGTAGTACTGGGTGCGGATGTAGAAGAACGCGCCGACGACGAGGGCGGCGACGACGAGCGCGACCACGCCGAACGCGAGCGCGACCCGGCGGCCGGCCCGCGACCGCTCGGGCGGCCGCGTCGCGGGGGTCTCGGTCGACGCGTCGGTGGCGGCCGCGGCGTGCCGGCCTTCGCGGCGGCCGCGACGGGACAACCGTGCGGCCCGGCCGGCCGGCGTATCCGGCCCGTCGCCGCTGGCGGTGACTGGCGTCGCGGCCGCGCCACCGACGATCGGCGCCTCGTCGGCGACGTCGCTACCGATGACGTCTGCTACGACCGCCGTGATGTTGTCCGGGCCGCCGGCGCGTAGAGCGAGCTCGATGAGCTGGTCGCAGGCCTGTTGCGGGCTGGTCGCGTTGCGCAGCGTGTCGGCGATCGTCTCCTCGCTGACCGGCCCGGAGAGGCCGTCGCTGCACAGCAGGTAGCGGTCGCCCTCGCGCACCTCGCGGATGGACAGGTCGAGCTCGAGCTCGCCGCGGCCGGTCAGCGAGCGGGTGATCCACGAGCGCTGCGGGTGGGTGCTCGCTTCTTCGGGCGTGATGCGGCCCTCGTCGACGAGGTGCTGGACGAGGGTGTGGTCGTGGGTGATCTGGTTGAGTACGCCGTCGCGGAGCAGGTAGCCGCGCGAGTCGCCGATGTGCACCAGGCCGAGCCGGCGGTCGCTGAACAGCAGCGCGGTGAGCGTCGTACCCATGCCGTCGAGCGCGCTGTCGGCCTCGACCATGTCCTGGAGGAAGTGGCTGGCGGTCTCGACCGCTTCGCGCAGGCTGGTGACGAGGTCGGCGCCGGGCTGGTCGTCGTCGAGCGGCGCGACCGACTCGATCGCGACCCGGCTGGCGACCTCGCCGGCGGCGTGCCCGCCCATGCCGTCGGCGATCGCGAGCAGCCGCGGCCCGGCGTACATCGCGTCCTCGTTGAGCTCGCGGAGCAGGCCGACGTCGCTGCGCGCGCCGTAGTGGAGGGAGAGCGTCACCGGCGCAGCTCCAGCACGGTCTTGCCGATGCGGATCGGCGTACCGAGCGGGACCTGCGTCGCGGCGGTCACCCGCTGGCGGTCGAGGAACGTGCCGTTGGTCGAGCCGAGGTCTTCGAGCACCCAGGCGTCGCCGCTGGGGACGAGCCGGGCGTGGTTGCTGGAGACGTAGTCGTCGGAGATGACGAGCGTGCTGCCGTCGGCGCGGCCGATGGTGATGGGCGTGTTGTCGAGCGGCAGCGTCGTACCGGCGAGCGGCCCGCCGGTGACGACGAGTGTCCGCGCGGCCTTCGACTGCGATTTCTGTTGCGGCTTCGGCGCGGGTTGGGCGCGTTTCGGTGCTGCTGGCCGGGCCGGCGCGGTGGGGGTTGGCGCGGGCTGCCGCCGTACGCCGAAGACGTCATGGCGTACGGCGACGATCGCCGCGAGGACGAGGCCCCAGAGCAGGACGAGGACGACGACGTGCAGCACGAAGAGGACGGCGCTCATCGGATCCTCATGAGGTCGGTCAGCTCTCGTCGCGCTGGAAGATGAGGGTCATCGACCCGAGCTGGATGCGGTCGGCGGGGGACAGCTCGCGGCGGCCGACGGCGACTTCGTTGACGCGGATGCCGTTGGTGGAGCCGAGGTCGACGAGGACGACGGCGTCGTTCTCGACGCGTAGCTCGGCGTGCCGGCGGGAGATGCCGGGGTCGGTCAGCTGGAGGTCGCAGTCGGTGGCGCGGCCGAGGACGGTGACGGCATGGGTGAGGAAGTACGCGCGCTCCTCGCCGCGGCCCTCGGGCGAGCCGGCCTCGGCTTTGCCGTCGGCGCTGAAGACGAGCCGCGGCCGGCCGGGCAGGGCGCCTTGCGGGCCTTGGGGCGCTTGCGGGTCGGCGTCGGCGCCGGAGCCGGCCTTGGTGAGAACCCCGCCGTCGACGAGGTCGCCGGCGGAGACGCCGCTGCGGACCCGGAAGACGCCGGTGTCGACGCCGGGCGCCTCCTCTAGGGCGACGGTGACCGGGCCGACGAAGGAGTAGCCCTGCTCGGTGGCGTGCTCGCGGACCATGGCGGCGAGCTCCTTGGTGAGCGCCTTGGTCCAGGGGCTGAGCCGCTCGTGGTCGTGCGGGCCGAGCTCGACGACGAAGTCGTTGGGGACGAGCACCTTGCCGTCGCCGACGACGGTCCGGCGGTCGTCGGTCTCTCGTTGCAGGGCCTGGGCGACCTCGACCGGCTGTACCTCGCCCTTGAACACCTTGGCGAAGGCGCCCTCGACCAGCCCGCCGAGACGCCGCTCGAAGCGTTGCACCACTCCCACGAAGCGTCCCTTCCCCAAGCGGCCATGATCGTATCCAGCGAGGCTTAAGGGGGCCTTTGGGGGCGCTTTCGGGCCGCGGGGGCGGCGGCGCGGGTGCTAGCGTGGTCGGGCCTCTCGGGCGAGTGGCGGAATAGGCAGACGCGCACGGTTCAGGTCCGTGTGTCCGAAAGGACGTGGGGGTTCAACTCCCCCCTCGCCCACCAACCATCAGGCGATCTTGGAGTGGCCCTACGGCGGCCGTCGTCGAGCGGCAGCGTTGCGGTCCCCGGTGGCGGACGCCTGGGCGGCCACAGGGTTCGGGTCACAGGCCATCGGCCGAGCGGATGCCTAGAGTCGGGGCCAGATGACTAAGCCCTGAAAGGCGAGTTCCCATGGCTGAGATCACACGTAGGCGCATCGGCGAGCTGCAGCGGGCGGTCTTTCAGGTTCTGATGGATGAACCCGGTGGTTTGGCGGTCAAGGAGGTCACCGAGCGAGCGGAGGAACTGTGTCCCGCTACCGCGTTTGAGAACGAGGACTATCCAAGTCAGCCCGGTCAGCGACGGTACCCAAAGATGCTGCGATTCGCGACGATCACCTCGGTCAAGGCTGGGTGGCTGATGAAGGAGAAGGGCGTCTGGCGGCTTACGGACGACGGACGGCAGGCGTACCTGCAGTTGGACGATCCGGAGCAGTTCGAGAAGACAGCGATCGAGAAATACGCAGCATGGAAAGCCGCCGACGCTAGCAACTATGACGCCCAAGAAGCAGCCGCGGATGTTGAGGCTGCCGCCTTGGCCAAATCCACGTCTCGCCTGCGACGCGCCTGGCTGGTGCGCGGCGCGAATGTCGACGGCACGAATGTGCTGCCGCTGTGGTTCAGCCAAGGCTATTGTTCGATCACGGCTGATGTGCCGGACATCGCGCGAGGAACGGCGAAGGCCGTCATCGCAAAACACGTCAGCGAATCCGCCCCCGAAGCGACCGCGATTGCGCAGGGACTCTACGTCGGAATCCTCAACCGGTTCATCAATGACATGGACGTCGACGATGTCGTTGTCACGGTGGACGGCAACAACGTGTATGTAGGCGTCGTCACTGGGGACCCGACATACGTTCCGAACGAGCTATTGACTAACCGGCGCCGGGCCGTGAAGTGGGCTAACACAGATTCACCGTTCGCAAGGGGGGCGCTCTCAAGCGACGCAGCGGACAGACTGCGCGGCCAGTTGACGGTCAGTGACCTCACCCAATCACTCCCCGAATTCGCCCGCCTGGGAGGAGTGGAACTTGATGCTGTCGAGGAGGTCGCCGGAACCGCTAGCGACATAGATATCGCGCTACCCGCGCCAGACACGCTGCTAGCGGAGCAGTTGTTCTTTCCACTGGATTGGCTTCGCGAGACGGTCGAGCTCCTGAATGAGAAGCGTCAGATCGTCCTGTATGGACCACCGGGCACGGGAAAGACGTTCCTCGCGCAGGAACTCTGCAAGGCCCTCGTCGAGGGTGGCGGCGGCGAATACGAAGTCGTCCAGTTCCATCCCTCGTACGCATATGAGGACTTCTTCGAAGGGTTGCGACCGCGACTTAGCCAGGACGGCTCCGGGGCGGTTACGTTCGAATTGGTTCACGGTCCTCTTCGGCGAATGGCCACATTAGCCAAGAAGAACCCCGGGAAGCCGTTCGTGCTGATCATTGACGAGATCAACCGCGCGAACCTTGCCAAAGTATTCGGCGAGCTCTACTTCCTACTCGAATACCGTGGGCAGTCCGTGAATCTGCAGTACTCCGACGAAGCGTTCTCGCTGCCTCGAAACCTGTTCCTCATCGGAACGATGAACACCGCCGACCGTTCGATTGCACTGGTGGATGCAGCGATGCGCCGGCGGTTTTACTTCCAGTCGCTCTTTCCGACTGCCGAGCCTGTGCGTAGCGTCCTCCCGCAGTGGCTAGCTAGTCGAGATCTTCCCACTGAGCCGGCCGAACTGCTCGTGGCTTTGAACGACGCGATCGATGATCCTGATTTTGCGATCGGTCCGTCGTATTTGATGAGCCACGCTCTTCGAAACCCGGGTGGCTTGGAGCGGATTTGGAGGACCGCCATCGTGCCTTTACTCGCCGAGCATTACTTCGGCGAAGGCCGAGACATCGAGGCGGAGTTCGGGCTCGCAGCTCTCCGGAAGGTCCTCTCCAAGAACCTGAGCGAACGAGAAGCGTTGGATCAGCCGGCGGCGCCCTCTACTAATCAAGAACCCACTACATGACGTCCGTCACGGTCGAGGCTTATGCCACGGTCGAGTGCTCGGGGTTGTCCGTTGCCGACGCAGAAGCACTAGCAGCCACGCGAGCAGTCAGTGTGACGCGTGGTTGGGACGGCGCGTCGTGGATGCTCACGGCGGGTGCTGAAGTCGGCGTCCTTTCCGTCAATGACGTGACTGTGCGAATTCGGCCGAGGATTCCTATCGCGCGGATGATCTTCATGCTCGGCTACGCAGCGAATCCTAAAGTGTGGCGGGACGATCCGGCCCCCCTCGACGACCAAGACGAACTCTGGCCGGCGATGGCGCACGTCTTCGCACGAGCCGCCGAACGAAGTCTGGAGCAAGGCCTCCTTCAGGGATACCGAACAGAGGAATCCGCTCAATTGGTGCTGCGTGGACGCCTACGCGAAGTAGATCAGTTGCGGCGTCATGCTGGCCTACCCGTGCCACTCGAGTTGAGGTTCGACGAATACGACGTAGACATTCCCGAGAACCAGCTACTGCGTGCGGCCACCGAGCGCTTGCTGCGGATGTCCCATGTTCACCCAGTCGCGATGCGGCGTTTGCGCCACCTCTTGGCGCGACTCGGGGAGGCACGAAGGCTCGTTCCGGGCGAACCGTTGCCGGAACTCCGGGCAACCAGGCTCAATGCTCGCTACCAGCCGGCGCTGTCCCTCGCTCGCATGATTCTCAGAGCACGCTCTGTGGATGTGCTGCACGCTGGAACGCGCGCGAGTGGATTTCTGATCAACATGAACACGTTGTTCGAGGAATTTGTTTGCGCCGCGCTGACGGAGGCACTAGCCCCTTACGGCGGACGATGCGTGTCGCAGGATCGGCGCCATGCGCTCGACGACTTTCGCACAGTGAGGTTGCGTCCCGATCTCGTGCGTTATGGCAAGGCGGGCGAGCCTCTCTCGGTCCTCGATGCCAAGTACAAGCAGGAGACACCGAGCGGCTTTCCCCACGTCGACCTCTATCAGCTCCTTGCGTATTGCACCGCGCTCAAGTTGAACTCCGGACACCTCGTCTATGCGGAGGGTCACCAGCAGACGACAACCGTCCGAATAGCGAACGCTGACGTCACAATCACGCGGCATGCCCTTGACCTGACCTCTGTGCCGACATTGCTGTTGCAAAGGGTCGCGGCAATCGCTAAGCACGTAGCTGTCGGACCCAGCTCGGCCGCAGCCTCTCCATAGCAGCCGTTGTACGTCATGGCGGCGACGTGTCACGAACGCACCCGCGAGGGTGCGCCGAGTGGCACCTAACTTGCGTCGTCATGCCGATGAAGGCAACGCTGATGGCACCGCTTGTTTCGCCGAGTCAGCGCGACCGCCGGGTCGGGGCGGCAGTCTGCGACAGACGCCATTCATCCCGAATCGTCGGCGGCGACAGTCACGGTCACGCGGCCGGATACACGTCGACGTAGTAGGTCGTGTGGCCCGTCCGGAAGCCGGCGGTCCACTGGTTCGGGCCGTTGGGCTGCGCCACCCCGTCGAAGTCCACGAAGCTGCCGCGCGTCAGCACCGTCCCGTCCGCCAACCGGACCCCCACGGCACCCGCCGGTGACGGAGACAGCGACCCGCTCGACAGCAGGTAGCGCCCGGCCCGGACCACACCGGCCCCGGCGGCCGACGGGTCACTGTCGAGCAAGCCCGCCAACTGACTAGCCACCGAGCCCGCAGCCGTCCAGCCGACCGACTCGTCTTCCAGCTTGTGCTGATGGCCCAGCGAGTCCTTGTCGTTCTGGTCGGTCGTGCACGTCGACTGCGTCGTACCGGGCGTGGTCGCGAACGCCCACGGCGGCAACAGATATCCGAGCATGTCGTCGGCGAGGCCGACCTCGAACCGCCACGTCGCGCCCGCGTGCCACGTCGGCACCGGCGGGTTGGCGCGGTCGGCGCACGGCGCGTCCTCGATACCCCAGTGCGACCCGACCGCCAACGCCGGGAACGTCTCACCCGGATACAGCAGCATCTGCAGCTGCGGCCCGAGGTCGAGCACGCCAGTCTCGGTCTGCAGCTCGACCGGCCCGTCCGTCGAAACAGCACCCGCGGGGTCAACCGTCCGCTTGCCGAACAAACCCGCCCCGACTGCCGCGACGAACAGGTTGTTCTGCAGCGGTACGTCGAACGTCGCGGTCCGCAGCGACACGTCGCCCGGCTTCAGCGAAGACAGCGACGGAACGAGCGACGCAACCAAGTCGGCGAACCCGGCACCGCTCGACGAAGCCTCCGCATAAGTGCCGTCGTGATCGGCAGCGGGGTCCTCGATCGAGCCGTTGTCGCCGACCAGGAAGATGCTGGTCCCGCCGACCGTCGCGTCGAGCCGGCGCTCGAAGTACCCCGGCCAGTCCTCCGACAGCTGGCCCGGGTTGTCGCCGTGACCGATCTCCTGGTTGTGCGCGGCGAGGTTCATCACCGTGAACACGACGCCGCGCGAGTCCGTCGCCTGCAGCACCCGCACGTACGGGTCCGTCGCGACGCCCTTGCCGGTGTCGTCGGTCGTCGGGAAGTTGTTGGACAGACGGATGGACAACCCGGACGGCACCGTCGTCTCGCCGACCCGCAGCGCACCCGCGTGCAGGTCGTCGTACGCCGAAACCACGGCGCGCGCGACCTGCTTGTCGAGGAAGTCCATGTAGTAGTCGTCGATGCCGCTGCGGCCGCCGGCGGCCCCGCCGAGCGACGGCGCGCCGTAGATGCCGACCGTGTCAGGCGACGACTCGTTGTGGTTCGCCGTGACGACGATGCCGCCGATCTGCGGCCGTTGCGCGAGTGCCTTCGCGCGCATGTCGTCGACGTAGTTCTTGAACAAGCCCTGCGCCGTCACCGACGCGACGACGGCGGAACGCGTGCCGTGCGCGACCGCGAACGCCCGCGCATAGAGATGGTCGTGCACCGTCGTCGCGACTTCGCCGACCCCGCCGGAGATGAAGATGCCATCCCAGCGCGCGTTCGCGTTGGCGTCGCAGTACGGCTCGCCGAAGTCGTACACGCCGTTGCCGTTCTGGTCGACGTACGGCTCCTCGAAGTCGAACGCGCGTGCCCCGTTGAACACCGATGTCGGGCACGACGGGAAGTCGCGCGCATCGTCCGCGGCGGCGTACGCCGGCGGCGTGATGTCGACCATCGCGGCGCCGACGCGCCACCCGCCCGCGGCGACAGGCGACGCGTGCGTCGACGACACCATCGCCCCCGGTACGGCGAGCGCCGCCGCGAGGACGAGCGCGAGCCGCGGCAACCGGGTCATCGGTTCACCCGCCCCGCGACGCGCGCGAAGGCGAGCGCCAGCGCGGCGAGTACGGCGAGGTCGGCGTCGACCGCGAAGCTCGCCAGCCGCGAGCTCAGCGACGACGGCGCCGACGGTGGTGTCGGCGTGCCCGCGGCACTCGCGTCCGACCCGGCCGCATCGCCGTGGTCGCCGTCGCTGCCGTGGCCCGGCTGCGAATCCTCGCCCTTGCCGTGCTTGTGCCCGCCGCGCAGCACGACCGGGTACGAGAGGTTGCCGGCCGCGTCCTCGACCGACAGCGAGACGTCGTCCGCGCCGGCCGCGAGCGCCGCCACGTCCAGCGCCTGCGCCGTACCGGCCGCCGCCGGTGCGGTCGCGAGTACGTGCTGGACGCCGTCGACCGTGAGCACGTAGTGCGCCGCGGTACCCGAGCAGTAGCCGTTGTCGCCGCTCGCCGTCAGCCGAACCGTGCCGCCGGTCAGAGCTGCGTCGCGCAACACGCCCGGCGGTGTCGCGTCGGTGTCGTAGTCGCCGGTGTTGCGCAGGTCGTGCTGGAACTTCGGCCACTCGAGGTCGCCGCAGACCGAGCCGCCGGTCTTCCAGACGAACAGGTTGCCCTCGCGGGTCGGCACCGCGAGCTCGAGCCCGCCGTCGCCGAGCACGTCGCCGACCGAAGGCGTCTGCGTGATCCAGCCGCCGGTGAACTTCGGGAACCCGGTCGCGGGGACGCCGCCGAGCTTGTAGCCGCGCAGGTCGTACACCGCCGAGCCCTGCAACACCGACGGCAGGCCGCTGCCGTCGACGTCCGCGATCGCCGGGGTGTTGAAGAACTGCAAGTCGTTCATCCGCGCCGGGAAGCCGGGCTCGAACGTCCCGGTCGTGCCGTCCCACGCGCCGACGTAGTCCTCGGCGCCGAGCTGCTGGTCCGGCAGGATGATGTCGAGCAGCCGCTTGACGCCGGTCGCGCCCATCGCGAACGACATCGGCGAGTTGGCCCCGCCGAGCTTGCCGAGCACACCGCCGCCCAGCGACGCGACCGCCGGCAGGTCGGTGCCGGCGCCGTGGCCCTCCTCGGTGCCCATCGTGATCGAGTGGCCCTCCGGGTCGGTGCCGTACGTGCTCTTCCCGTCCGGGTTCAACAGGTACGGCGGGCCGCCGACGGACGCGGTCGCGATCTGCGGCGTCGACGACCCGGCGATGACGTGCCCGACGACGGGCGAGCCGTTGGAGCCGGCGCCGACGTCCGGCAGTACCTCGGCCTCGACCATGCCGATGCTCGCCGGCCAGCCCGCGAGGTACGCGTTGTCACCGAGCCCGGGCACCTTCTCGGTCCCCGGGTGGCGAGTGCCGTCTGCCCACAGCGCATACGTCCGGGTGTTGCCGTCGCCGATCGCGCCGGAGTGACCGAGCAGGTCGACGGTCGGCGTGCGCACGCTGTAGTTCGGCGTCTCCTTGTACTCCTCGTCGACGTTGACGACGACTTCGAGCTTCCCGTCGCCGTTGATGTCGGCGAGCGTCGGCGTCGTGATGACCTGCCGGCCGTAGTAAGAGTTGCCCTTGTCGTTGCCGCTCTTCAACGTGATGCGGTGACTGACCGGGTCGACGCTCGCGACCTTCGACGGGTCGCGCAGCAGCACCGGCCACCCCGCGACCGGAGTGCCGTCGGCGTGCCACGCGTAGATGTGACCGTCCATCGCGCCGGCGACGATCTCCAGGCCCGGGTACGACGGGTCGAGGTCGCCCGCGGACGGCATGGCCGCGAACGCCTTGTCGACCGTGTTGACGTAGTCGCGCACGTGGTGCACGACGTAGTGATCGCAGGTCGGCCCGATCGCCGTCTCGCAGCCCGGGTCGTGCGAGTACGCCGGGTCGGTGTGCACCGGGAACCCTGGCTCCTCGCGCCCGGTGTGGTCGAAGAGGTGCAGCTGGCCCTCGATGTCGGTGACCGCGATCTCCGGGTACCCGTCGTGGTTGAGGTCGCTGACGAGCGGGCTACCGAGCAGCAGCGGCGCGTGCACGTTCGCCGAGATGGCGCCGGTAGTGAAGCCGTTGCGTCCCGACGACGGCAGCCACGACAGCGCCTCGGTCTGCACCGGGAAGCCAGTGGCCTCGCGACCGTCGGCCTTCATCGCGTGCACGTTGCCGTTGCCGTCGCCGAACACCATCTCCGCCTTGCCGTCGCCGTCGATGTCGGCGAACGCGACGCTCGTCGCGTCGGCGCCGAGCGGCTTCGGGAAGCCCTTCAGCATCGTCGTGTCGGCGGAGTCGAAGTACTCGCGCTGCTCGATCGCGTCGGGCTTGCCCGCGGTGTGTACGACGACGCGCACCCGGAACGCGTCCTTCTCCGGCAGGTCCGGCGACGTCGGGTCGTTGGCCGGGGTGTACGCCGGCACCGCGGCGTCGATGAGCGAGCGGATCTTGGCCAGGTCGAGCGTCGCGAGGACGCCCGACTTCGGCTGCGTCCCGCTGCCGTTCGCGACCGTCGTCCACGTGTCGGTCGCGGGGAACGGCGCCGGCTGCACGCCCGGCGCGACCTCGACGTCGTACGTGTACGACGACGCGCGCGGCGCGGCGACCCGGCCGACGAGCGGCACGGTGCCCGTCGTACCGAGCGGTGACCACCAGCTCGGCGACGTGATGTCGGCCTCGGCCGGAATGTCGCCGTGCGCGACCATGCGGACCAGGTTGTCGGCGTTGATCCGGCCCCAGCCGGTGATCTGGTCCCAGCCGCCGGTGGTGACGTACTTCACCGTGTCGGGCAGCGTCGTCGCGAAGTTGTTGGCGGGGCCGACGGGCAGCTGCGGGTCGGAGAAGTCGATGTCCTGCGCGGCGACGCGGTAGAGCTGCTTGGCCTCCTCGGCCGACAGCGGGCGGCCACTCGCGTCCGGCTTGATGACGCCGTTTTCGACCGCGTTCTCGGCGGCGGAGTAGAGCAGTCCGGCCATGCCGCTCGCCTGGCCGGTCGCGTCGGAGGAGCACGAGTTGGACTCGACCGAAACCCACGTGTAGCCGCCGAAGTTCGTGCAGCCGTTGAAGGCGAGGTAGCTCTTCGGCGCCTCGAGCGTCGCGTTGACGCCGGTGCCGGGCACGTCCTGGTTGGCGTACTGCGTCACCGAGTTGACGACCATTGTGTGGTTGAGCGCCGCCGGGTAGTTGTGGTGGCCCGCTTCCTCGTCGGCTTCGCTCGCGACGATCAGCACGCCGTGCCGGTAGGCGTAGTCGACGGCCTTCTGCGCGAATGCCGTGTGGTTGAGGGTGCCGAGCGCCTCCTGTACGACGTCGACCCGGTTGTCGGTGGCGTACACGACGGCGGCGGCGAAGTGGTTGACGTCCGCGATGAACGAGTCGCCGACGCGCAGCGGCAGCACCCGGCAGTTGGGGCACTGGCTGATGCTGTTGGCGGTGGCTTCGGCGGTCGAGTCCTTGGCCTCGCCGGTGCCGTGGTCGTAGTGCACGTCGTCCGCGGGGTTGTTGTCGTGCTGGTAGAAGTCCCAGCCGGCGATGTCGTTCTTGTAGCCGTTGCCGTCGTGGTCGACGCCGTCGGAGAACGTACGGATGAGGTCCTCGGGGTTGAGCGCGCGGGTCGCCGCGGCCGGGATCGCCGCGGTGATGCGCGGGTCGCCGGTGTAGTCGCTGACCGACAGGACGCCGTCGTTGTTGGTGTCGTAGGTGGCGCCGGCGTCGCCGTACGTGCCGTTGCAGTCGGCGACGGCGGTGCCGGCCGGGCACGGCGGCGGCAGCTCGCCGCGGTTGAGCTCGATCTTGTTCGCGACGAGCGGGTCGTCGTACTCGATGCCGGAGTCGAGGACGGCGATGACGGTGTCCGGGCGGCCGGTCGTCACCTCCCACGCGAGGTTGGTGCTGGAGCCCTTGACCCCGAACAGCTCCTGCGGGTTGTTCTCGACGCTCGGGTCGTAGTCGTTGTCGCCGGGCTGCGGCGCGTAGCTGGTGAGCTTCTGCGAGTCCTTGCACCGGAAGCCGGGCGGCAGGTCGCTCCCGGCCGGGTGCTGCGTCGCCGGGTCGAGGGTGCCGGCGCAGCTGCCGTTCTTGATGTGCAGCGACCGGTAGTCCTGGCCCGCGTGCGCGGTCGGGTACGTCGTGGACGCGCCCGCGACCACCGGTACGGCGGCGAGAGCGAGGACGGCGACGGCGGCGATCGCCTTGGGCAGCCGGTGTTGTGACGAGGGCACAGTCATGAAACGGGGTTTCGACGCCGTCCTCGCGGCCTCCTCGTGGAGTCCGTCACAACCGCGCGCGCTCATTTTGGGACCGGCCACGAACCGACCGCGCTGCCCCGAACACGGAGAAACCGCGCGTAAGCAAACGACCTTCCGGACGGTATTACGGGTTGACGGGGCAGGGTGCCCCGGACGGGACCCACCTTTCCCGGGTCCACGTCAGGTCTCGCGGAACCCCGCGGGAGAAGGAAAGGAACGAGCTACGTTGAAGAAGCTATGCATGATCGCCACTGGCGCTGCCACCTTCGGCGCCCTGTTCGCCATGACCGCGCCCGGCGCGCAGGCCGCGAACCTCAGTGACGACCTCGGGTCAGGCGGTGCGGGGCTGATCAACCTGCACCCGTACACGCAGTGGTGCCAGCCCGAGTTCGTCCAGGCTCCGGTCGGCCTCGGCCAGCCGGGCGGCGCGACGATCGAGGTCCAGGCCGCCGGCGTCGTGGAGGGGACCGACGTCCTCGCCACTCGCATCACCTGCACGATCACCCAGGACGGCCAGCCCGTCCTGACCGTCGACTCGGGCTTCCAGCGCGACAACGCCGCCGCGGCGACCGGCAGCTTCGTCGAGCAGAACAACGACCCGCTGACGAAGTGCGTCCAGGTGTCGTTCTTCAACGGCACGACCCAGTACGGCCCCCTGTCGTGCGGGCCCGTCTGAGCACACCGAGAGGGGCGCGCCGTCTCGTACGGCGCGCCCTACCTCTCGTCGTCGCGCTCGCGATGACGACTCCGGTGGCGGCCGCGCCGGCCGCGCATGCGGGCCTGGTCGTGTCGTCGCCAGGAGCGGCCTTCACCACCGTCCGCCTGGTGCGCGACCTCCCGCTCGGCGACCCGGGCTACGACCTCCCGGTGCACCTCACGGTCAGCGACCCCGCGCACTTCGTCGGCGTCGCGCTGGTCAACACGAAGGTCGTCACCGCGCAGGGCTTCACCGGGCATCTCTCGGTGCTGGCGATGTCGCTGCCCGACGGCTCGGGCGGCTACCGCTACGAGCAACGCCCGACCGGCGCCCTCACGTCTTTGCCCCGCGGCACCTACTGGCTCGTCGTGCTCGCGACCGCACCCGAGCGCGTGTCCTGGCCGCTCGCCGTGTCCGGGACGTACCGCGCGACGCACCGCGCCACGTACGCCAGCACGCTGACGAGCGGGCGCGGTCCCGACGCGCACTCCTACGGGCACGCCAGGCTCACCGGCCCGACCGAGCTCTGGTCGTACGTCTGGGCGCACGGCAGCGACCTCGCGTTCTCCGCCGACCCGTCGTGCATCTACGACGGCACCGACGCGGCCGCGCTCGCGGCCGAGCCACTTCCCGCGGAGGCGTGCACCGGCGACTTGGCCGGCACCGACGGGATGCACGCCGCACTGCCCGGCGACGCGGTCGCGTGGAGCACCGCCGACATCACGTCGGGCTGGCACTACTGGCCCAACGTCGGGGCGAAGTTCTCCGACGAGTACGCCGGCGACGTGCAGTGGACCGCGGGTCGCCAGATCTGGCTCACCCTCCCGTCGTAAGGCCGGCGCCGGATTGCCCGAACCGGCTGCGCGGCCCGCGGCGGCCACTTATCTTTCAGGAACTGCCGAAGACACGGGGGTTCCCGACCATGGGTGAAAAGGGCAACGCAGCCGACGCTGCCGGTGCGCCGGGCGACGTCACGGGCACGCGGACGGCGACCGGGCCGGGTGCCGCCGGCGGCCCCGGCGGGTCCGGTGGCCCGGGCGGGTCCGGCGGCTCGGCTTCGCGGGAAGCCGTGAGCGCTGCCGCCGAGGCGCGCGGTGAAGGCGGCGAGTCGACCGGCGAGATGGTCGGTGGCCTGGTCGCGAAGACCGGCGGCGAGTTCCTCGCCGGCGCCGTCCTGGGCGCGGCCACCGAGAAGATCGAGGATCGCTCGAAGCGCCGGGCAGCGGCGAAGAAGTCCGCCGGCTCCGGCCCGCCCGCCAAGCGCTAGCCGGCACCGCATGGACCGTCATCCGGTCCGGCTGCGCAAGCGGCTGGACCCGACGTCGCTGGTCGCCGCCGAACGCCATCCGGTGACCGGTCGCCTCGCCCCGCACGGCCGTCGCGACAAGGCGCGCAGCGGTGTCGCGGCGAGCATGGCCCGGACCGGGTTCTCCGGCCTCGCCGGCGTGCTCGCGGCCGGCGCGGTGCTGACCCTCGTGGCCGGCGCGGCCGCCGCGGCGGTGAAGTCGGGACCGTCCGGCACCCGTCCGCACCCGCACGTGGCGCCACTCGCCGGCCAGTCGCCTGCGCCGTCGCCGACGAGCGCGGCCAAGCCGGCGAGCCTGCCCGCCCCGTGCGCGCTCGTCAGCCAGGCCGCCGCGCAACACGCCGTCGGTGCGCCGGTCGACACCTCGGAGAACAAGCCGGCGTCCTGCCTCTACGCGGGCACCGCCCCGGCGCCGTTCCGCACCCTCGAGATCCGCTACGAGCGGCACTTCGACGCCGCCCACGTCCGGCAGACCCTCGCCGCCGCGCACGTCGCCCCGCGACCGCTCACCGGCCTGGCCACCGGCGCGTTCGCGCACCCGGCCTTCCTTCAGACGGCGAACGGTACGACGCAGTTCTTGCCCGCCGAAGCCGTCGTACCGGTCGGCGACGTCACGGTGATCATCTCGACCATCACGCTCGACGAGAGCGCGGGCCATCTCGTCGACCCGGCCGCCGACGAGGTCGCCGCCGTCGCCGTCGTCACCGCAGCGTTGGCGCCGTACCTCGGCCACTGATGTTGGGGCCACTGATGTTGGGGCCCCTGATGTTCGCCGGGGTCGAACGCGAGTGGCGGGTGGTCCGCCGGGACGGCGCCGCGGTCGACTTCCGCGAGCTGGTCGACCGGCTCCCGCTGGACGGGCGCCGCCTCGACCCCGACGACCCGCACGCGCACCGCTGCCGGTGGGGCGGCGTCGTCACCGCCGACGGGCCGGAGGCCGAAGTCGCGACGCCGCCGGTCCCGGTCGGCGCCGGGGTCGCCGCCGACGTCGAGGCGTTGGCCCGGCTCGGGCACCTTCGGCTGCGCGCGGCGCTCCCGGGCGGGCTACGGCTGCGCGGCTACTCGACGCATATCAACGTCACCGTGCCGGACCGCGCGGTCGTCCGCACGGCCGACCGGTTCGCCCGGCACCTCGCGGTCGCCCAGATGCTGCTGCTCGACCGGGCCGGGTCGCCCGGGCTGCTGGTGCGGCCGCGCCGCGGCCGGCTGGAGATCGGCGGCGAGTACGCCGCGGCCGACCAGTTGCGGGCCGCGGTGACGTTCGCTATCGCCGGGGCCGTCGCCTGCGCGCGGCACCCGCGGCTGCTCCGGTCGTTACCGCGGCCCGAGCTGCGGCTGCAACGCGCGAACGGCCGGTTCGGTTGGTACGTCGACCGCTGCGCGGCCGGCGCGGACCTGTACGCCGGTGGCCGGCGTACGCCGCTGCCCACCAGCAAGGGCGAGACGACCGCCGGTGCGCACCTGGCGCTCGTGTGGGAGCTGCTGCGGCCGCTCGCCGGCGAGCTCACCGGCGCCCCCGACGTCACCGTCGTCGACGCGCTCGTGGACGGCCGGCGCCCGCTGCCGCTGGAGCGGCCGGCCGGCGACCCGCGTGGCGCGCCCGCCGAGGTGCCGGCCGCCGGGACCCACGGCCGGGTCGTCGACGACCTCGCCCGGCCGGGGTTCGTGCTGCGCACCGTGGTGGCCCGCTGGGACCGGGTCGCGTTCGCGGTCGACGCCGGCGCCCGGCGCCGTTACCTCGTCCTCCCGACCGACCAGCTCGCCCGCTTCCTCGCCGCCGTCGACGCGGGCGACTACGACGCCCGGTTCGGCGGCCGGACGGCCGCGACCTACCTTGCCTCCGGTACATCCGCGCCTTACCGTTTGTCGTAGCTTGTCTAGGCCCTTCCCCAGCCGCCTGGCAGCTCGGGGGAGGCGTGGTGCACCGCTGGTTGCGAGGGCGCACCCGCGCTCGTACGGCGCTGCGCCTCGCGCTGGCCGCGACGCTCGCGCTCGCCTGGGTTCCCGGCTGGCACGCGGCGTTCGGCACCGCCCAGTCGAAGGCCGCCCGCATCACGTCGCCGTTCATCTCGCTCGGCACGATGAACGGCCGCCAACTGGTGTTCGACGTCCGCAACGGCCGGCACCTCGTCGTACCTGCTGCCACCCCCGTTCTCGGCCGGCTGCCGATGACGCAGGAGGCGCGGGACGAGCTCGCCGGCAAGGCGCTCAACGCCAACCCGCACCTCAAGCTGCCGGCCGGCAAGCACACCGGCGTCCGCGACCCGATGTTGCCGCGCTCGGTCGCCCCCGCCGGCACGGCCGCGACGGCCGAAAGCGCGAGCACCTCGTCGACCGGGAGCCCCGGCGACCCGTGGGACGTCAAGCTCGCAGGGACGCGGCAGTCGGTCTTCTACCCGCCGCCGACGGTCACGCACGGGCCGGGCACCGTCTCGACGGTGCTCGGCGGCCGCTGCGACGGGCTGCCGGGACTCGAGGCGTCGGTCAGCCCGGGCAACGTCGTCGTCGACCACGCCGGGCGGGTCTTCTGGGTCGACGTCGGCTCGGACCTGCACGCGCAGTCCGGCGCCTACATCCGCACCCTCGACCGCGACGGCCGGGTCCGCACCCTCGGCAACCTCAACGGCCCGATGGAGGGCCGGTTCGGCCGCGGCTGGGGCGGCATCGAGAGCAACGACGTGCGCATCGTCGCCGACCAGCAGGGCGGCGTCTTCTACACCTTCAACCGGTACGTCGACGACGGCCACCCGGCCGGCCCCGACTGGCAGGCGCGCGACGTCCCCGCCGGCGGTCCCGTGATCGGCCGGCTGCGCGCCGACGGCTCCAACCAGTTCATCGCCGGCTCGCTCGCTCTCCCCGCCGACCGCAACGACGGCAAAGCGGTCAGCACCGCCGCGTTCAACAACATCGCCGCGATGGCGGCCGACGACAACGGCAACCTCTACGTCGCCGACTCCAGCACGTTCTACGTCGCCGACGCGAGCATCACCGCGATCCCGCAGGGGCAGGCGCAGGCGCCGTCGAGCGGCCGCTTCGGCACCGACCAGCCCGGCTACACCGCGACCACGGTCATCCGGTTCCTGAACCTCTCGGCGCGGCCGGTGACCTTCTACCCGGGCACCGGCAACGACGTGACGGTCGACGCGCACACCGTCGGGACCATCGCCGGCGACCCCAACCAGCCGACGTTCACCGACACCACGTTCGGCACGACTCCCGCGCCGGCGCCGGGCGACCAGCCGGTGCCCGCGTCGGCCGCGCACATCCCGTTCGTCGCCGGCATGGTCGTGGGCCCGCGCGGGCTCACGATGCTCGCGTCCAGCGAGACCTACCGCGGTGTCGGCGGCGTCGACGGGTTCCCGACCGCGTGGGTCGTGCAGGGCAGCTCGGTCTACCTGCTCGGGCTCAACACCGCTGGCTCGGCCGGCCCGATGTACGGCACCGCGGTCGCGCCCGACACGGTCGCGGCGCTCGGCGGCGGCGCCCCCGGTTACGCCGGTGACGGCGGACCGCTGAGCGGTGCGCGGTTCGACGTCCGCGACCACGACGGCTGGTTCTACGGCGACCTCGCGCCGGACGGCCACGGCGGCCTGCTCGTCGCCGACACCTACAACGACGCGATCCGCGCGATCTCCCCCGGCGGCACGGTCCGCACCGTCGCCGGCGGCAAGACCAAGGACCTCCTCGACCGGCTCGACTACCCGATGGGTGTCGCGGCCACGCCGCACGGCGGCCTGGTCGTCTCCGACTGGGGCGGCAGCCGCATCGTCGAGGCCGGGACAGCCGCGCACCTGCGCCGGCTCGCCGGCAACGGCCAGGCGGCCTACTGCGGCATCGGCTCGGCCGCGGCCGGCGACTCCGCCCGCCCGGCCGGCCTCGCCGGTGGCGCGCTCGCCCGCAACCAGACGTACCTCACCGGCGCCGACATCGGCGACGCCGTCGACGCGGTCACCGATAGCCACGGCGTCACGTACGCCGCGATCCCCAACTACGGCGTCGTCGTACGGGTCGGCACCGACGGCACGGTCAGCATCGCCGCGGGCACGCCGCGGTCGTGCTCGGTCGCGCCGCCGTTCTACTTCGGGCTCACGCTGAACTGCCAGCCGCCGCAGGCCGGGTCCGGCGACGGCGGCCGGCCGCAGGATGCGGTGCTCGAGGATCCCGAGTCGCTGCTGCTCGACCAGTACGACAACCTCTACATCTCCGACGGCGACGCGGTCCGGTACGTGAACTTCGGCGGCCACACGTTGCGGCCGCAGGGCGTGACCGTCCGGCCCGGCACCATCGGCACCGTCTACCACCGGCCGGCGCTGCGGCTGCACGTCCCGCTGTTCCCGACCATCGGCCGGTGCGAGGACTTCTGCAACACCTACCTCGACGCGGTCATCGGCCTCGGCTCGATGACGCTCGACCCGCGCCGCGGCACGTTGTTCGTCACCGACCTGCTGCACGGGCAGGTGCTCGCGGTGAACTACTGCGGCAAGGACTTCCTCGTCGCCGGCCGGGCGAGCACGCTGGCCGCCCAGGTCGCCGCACTCGTCGGCCTGCCGCCGCCGACCGCCGCACCCTTGTTCGACGGCGCGCCCGCGTACAACGTCACGATCCTGCCGTCGGCGCTCGCGTACGACCGCCGCCGCGACCTGCTCTTGGTCGCCGACCCGTTCACCAGCACCGGTCCCGGCACCGGCGCCGGCCGCGTGCTCGCGGTCAACGTCGGCACGCAGCCGGTCGACCTGTGGGGCTACTCGCTCGCGCCGCGGACCATTGCGACGTACGCCGGCGGCTCCGGCTGCACGACGGACGTGCTCTGTAGTTACGGCGACGGCAGCCACGCGCGCCAGGTCGCGTTCCTGATGCCGTACGGGATCGACATCGGCCCCGACGGCAGTCTCTACGTCGCCGAGTTCAACAACCGGATCCGGCGCGTCGGCGCCGACGGCGTCGCCGGCACCGTCGCGGGCAACACGCGCAACACCTACGACCTCTACGCGGTCGGCAGCGCGGCCGGGAGCTGGTGGTACAGCGGCGGCGAGTGCGCGGACGGCGGTGCCGCGGCCACCGCGTGTTTCGCCGGCCTGCACAGCCTGCATCTCAACCCGGCCGGCGACCTCGTCGTGACTGACGAGCTCAGTGGCCGGGTCCGCCGGATCACGCAGATCGCCCGGGCGCCGCTGCGGCCCGACGCGCAGCCCGTGCGCGGTGCGGGCTGGGGCTTCACCCCCGCCGTCCGGCTGCCCAACCTCGGCCAGCAGAGCATCGACGCGAGCCTCGCCATCGACAGCCACGGCAACGTCTTCGCGATGGCGCCGACCACGACCTCGGACCCCGCGACCTTGCCTGCCGGCACGGTCGTCTTCGGGGCGACGCCGCACAAGATGCCCTGCGCGATCTGGTCGGACGTGCTCGACGCCGACGGCCGCGGGCACGACGCACCGACCTACCTCGGTCGGCCCGACCAGGCGTCGGCGTCGGCGGTGTCCGCGCGCAGCTGCTCGCTCGCCGCCTCGCCGTCGGGCAGCACTCCGCTCGCGCCGCCGACCGGCAGCGGCGACCGGCTCATCTTCGCCAGCGGCGCCGTGACGTCGTTCTTCACCGACTCCGTAGTGACGGCGGGCGCGTCCCGCGACGGCGCCCACTCGTTCCTGACCAGCCCGAGCGCGGCGGTCACGACAACCGCGACCGGCGACCTCGACAACCCCGCGGTCGTCGCGATCGACGGCGACACCAGCGGCATGACGTTCCAGGACACCGCGGACAGCGTCGCCGACTACGCGCTCAGCCGCGGCGGCACCGAGTACGTGCAGCTCACCCGGGTGCTCGACACCGGCGTGCACGACTTCTTCTCCCCGTCGACGTTCGTGTCCCGATCGGTGATGCAGGGCTCGAACGGCCTGGTCCCGCTCTACCCGACGACGCTGCCGAACTGCCAGCGGATCGTGTCTTCGGTGTTCACCTGCTCCGGCAACGACCCGTTCGGCTTCGAGACCGCGGTCACCACGATCGAGACGGCGTCGACCGGCAACAGTGGCCTCAACTGGAACAGCCCGAGCGTGCTGAAGACGATGCCGTGCCGCACCAACGGCTGGTGGGTCAGCGAGGCCTACTGCTTCGGCTACCACGGCGCCCCGCAGCTCACGGTCGACGCGAGCGGGACGGCGTACATGGTGTGGGACAACGGCCACCACATCGTGCTGAGCCACAGCACCGACCACGGCGCCACCTGGTCGGCGCCGGTGCGGGTCGACTCCGGTGTGCCGGTCGGCGCCTACCCCGCCATCGTCGCC
>JAVEEI010000031.1 GCA_030840525.1 Frankiaceae bacterium | reverse complement strand
AGCCAGCCGTCTTTGAGCACCGCCCAGATCTGCTCGGGCGACGCGTCGATACGCCTCGATACTTCCTTCATTCACGCGCTCCTCAGTTGGCGGCCTTGAGTTCCAGTTCGTCCATTGCGTCGCGAAGAGAAGTCAAGCTGACGAAGACCCGTCGAGCACCGGCCTTCTCCAGCTCCTCCACCGAGAAGCCGCCGGTCAGGACCGCGTACGTCAACGCCCCGGCCCGGTCTGCGGCCTGCGCGTCCCAGGTCGAGTCACCGATCAGGATGCCCCGAGTGCCGCCGACCTTCTTCAGGGCGGAGTGGATCAGGTCGGGGGCCGGCTTGGTCTTCTCGACGTCGTCGGCGGTGGTGAACCCGTCGATGACGCCCGCGGCGTCAAGCAGGTCGATGTAGTACTTCGTGTGTTCCTCGGCGCCCGAACTGGCCAGAACCACCTTGAAGCCGCGCTCGCCGGCGGCGACCAGCAGCTCGCGCGCACCTTCGGCCGCGACGACCTCGTGGATCAGCGGGTCGAACTCCTCCTTCCAGGCGGCGCGCAGCTCATCGCCGAACTTGGTCTCCACGTCCTCGCCGGCCACCTCCGTCACCAGGTTGTCCCCACCCATGCCCAAGGAGCGGTGAATTCGCCACATCGGGACCGTCATGTCGTGGCGGCGGAAGGCACGGAACCAGGCGATGGTGTGCTGATAGTTGGTATCCACCAAGGTGCCGTCGACGTCGAAGGCCGCCGTGTCGTACCCGGCTTCGCCGGCCCGCTCGGCACTCATGCGGCAGACCGCACACCGCTGGCGTGGAGATCCCGGAGGCGAGGCAGGACGTCCTTGGCGTAGAACTCGAAGAAGCCCGCGGCCTCCGTACCGGCGCGGCCGGCGCCGATCTGGCTGATGTAGATGTCGTCGAAGCCCGCTTCGGCGAAGGGCCGGAAGCCCTCGACGTGCTCGTCGACGTCGTTGCCGAGGATCGAGCTCTCGGCGATCATGTCCTTGGTGACCAGCTCACTGGCCTGCTCGAAGTGCTTGGGACTGGACAGCGCCTGCGCCAGCTCACCGGGCAGGGCCTCGTTGGGCCACACCTTGTAGGCGGTGTCGAGGGCGGTGTCCTTGTCGGCCGACCAGCAGACCTTGTAGCCGGCCTGCATCGGCTTCCCCTCGCCACCGGCTTCCCGGAACGCCTTGATGGCGTCCGCGTCCGGCGTCGTGGACACGAAACCGTCGCCGATGCGTCCGGCCAGCGCCGCCGCCTTCGGCCCGAACGCGGAGATGTACACCTTGGGCGGTGTCTGCGGCCGGGTGTAGACCTGCGCGTTCTCGACGGTGTAGTGCGCGCCGTGGTGGTCGACGAAACCGCCGGCCCACAACTTGCGCATCACCTCGATCGATTCCTCCAGCATCTCCAGGCGCTCGCTGGTGTTCGGCCATCGCTGGCCGAGGACGTGCTCGTTGAGCAGCTCGCCGGTGCCGACGCCGAGGATGAACTCGGGCAGCATCGTCGCCGAGGTGGCCGCGGCCTGCGCGACGATCGCGGGATGGATCCGCGTCGTCGGGCACGTGACGGCGGTGGCCACGGGAAGGTTCGTCGCCTGCGACACCGCGCCGATGACCGACCATACGAACGAGGACTGGCCTTGTTCGTCGTTCCACGGGTGGAAATGGTCGGAGACCCACAGGGCGTCGAAGCCGGCCTGCTCGGCCGACTTGGCCTGCTCGACGAGTTGGGCCGGCGTGTACTCCTCGCAGGACAGGAAGTAACCGATACGCACGTACGTCCCCTTTCATTCCGTCCGCGGACACAGCGGCCGGCACGAAACCCGGCGGGCCGACGGACGACACTCTCATCACTGTCGAAGGGTGTGCCTCGACCCTAATCGTCGCGCCCGGCGGACCTCCCACGCCGTTGCCGTAACCCGTTGCCATAGCCTGGACAACCGGAGCGCCGGATCGTCCAGCGGCGCGGACAGAGCGACGATCGAGTGGACAGACGATGCGACTGAACCGTGGGTTGACCCGATGACACCACCGTCCTCGACCAGCATTCCGCCTCTGCGCTGGGGCATTCTGGGCACCGGCGGCATCGCGCACGACTTCGTCGGCGATCTGCCGCTGCTGTCCAGCGCGAGCGTCACCGCGGTCGGCTCGCGGCGGCAGGAGACCGCCGACGCCTTCGGCGACGAGTTCGGCATCGCCCACCGCCACACCGACGCAGAGGCTTTGGCGGACGACGACACCGTGGACGCGGTCTATGTCAGCACGCCGCACCCGATGCACTTCGACGGCGCCATGGCCGCGATCGACGCCGGAAAGGCGGTCCTCGTCGAGAAGGCGTTCACCGTCAACGCCGGTCAGGCCGAGCAGCTGGTGCGGCGGGCCCGCGAGAAGCAGGTCTTTCTGATGGAGGCGATGTGGACGCGGTTCCTGCCGCACATCGTCGCGGTCCGCGACGTCCTGGCCTCGGGCCGGCTCGGGGACATCGTCACGGTCAGCGCGGACCACGGGCAGTGGTTTCCCGACGACCCGGAGAACCGCTTGTTCGCCCCGGCCCTGGGTGGCGGCGCACTGCTCGACCTGGGCATCTATCCGCTGTCCTTCGCCTCAATGATCCTCGGGCCGCCGAAGCGGATGGCGATGATCGACGATCCCGCCTTCACCGGCGTGGATGGGCAGATCTCGGTCGTGCTCGGGTACGACGGCGGCGCCCAGGCCGTGGTGAACACCACGCTGCGCGCGGTGTCGCCGACGGTGGCGGCCATCGTGGGCCGAGATGCCCGTCTCGAGATCGATAGCGCGTGGTACCGACCGAGCCGGTTCACCATCACCGACCGCGACGGGCACGCCGAGGCGTTCGAGTTTCCGCACGAGGGCCACGGCCTGCGCTACGAAGCCGCCGAGGTCGCCCGCTGTGTCGCCGCGGGTCAGCTGGAAAGCGCCGTCATGCCGCTGGATGAGACGGTGCAGATCATGGGGACGATGGACGAGATCCGCCGACGCGGTGGCTACTCCTTGCCAGGCGACCCGGACTCCTGAACGCCGCGTACTTGTGAAGGCCTCGTGAAGGCGGCACAGATGGGCGCCTTCAGTCGTCGATGCGTTCGGCGCCCAAACTGCTCCTGAGCAGGGCGAGGGCTTCGGTCTCGGGATCGGA
>JAVEEI010000047.1 GCA_030840525.1 Frankiaceae bacterium | reverse complement strand
CATCGAGGACACCGTCGTGATCCGTGACGGTGCTCCGACGTCGCTCACCACGTCACCCCGTGAGCTGCTGGAGCTCTGACGGGCGCCGGTAGCCTGAAGCGATCCTCATTCGCGGCAGCAAGGTGACCTCTCCGTGGCAACGACGAACGACTTGAAGAACGGCATGACCCTCGACCTGCCCGAGGGTCTCTTCGGCGTGGTCGAGTTCCAGCACGTCAAGCCGGGCAAGGGCGGCGCCTTCGTGCGGACGAAGCTCAAGAACGTGCGCACCGGGCAGGTCGTCGACCGCACGTTCAACGCCGGCACCAAGGTCGAGACGGCGACCGTCGACAAGAGCGAGATGACCTACCTCTACCAGGACGGCGCCGACTACGTCTTCATGGATGCGCAGACGTACGACCAGATCCACGTGCCGGCGAGCGCGGTCGGCGACGCCAAGGACTACCTGCTCGAGAACATGAACGCGACGGTAGCGCGGCACGAGGGCAGCGTCCTCTACGTCGAGCTGCCCGCGTCGGTCGAGCTGACGATCACCTACACCGAGCCGGGCGTGCAGGGCGACCGCTCGACCGGCGGCACCAAGCCGGCGACGCTCGAGACCGGCGCCACCGTGCAGGTGCCGCTGTTCATCACGCAGGGTGAGAAAATCAAGGTCGACACCCGCGACGGCCGGTACATCGGCCGGGTCAACTAGCCCGTCGCCCTCTCGTTCCCGTGGCCGCTCGGAGCAAGGCGCGCAAGCGCGCGCTCGACGTGCTGTTCGAGGCCGACCTGCGCGGCCGCGACGCGGTCGAGACGCTCGGCGAGTGGACCGCTCGCGCGGACCCGCCGGTGCAGGGATACGCGGCGTCGCTCGTCTCCGGCGTCGCCGCGCACCGTGGCGACATCGACGCGCTGCTCAGCGGGTACTCGGGCGACTGGCCGCTGGAGCGGATGCCCTCGGTCGACCGGACGATTCTGCGGCTCGCGGCGTACGAGCTGCTCTACTGCCCGGACGTCCCGGACGCGGTGGTGATCGACGAAGCGGTCGAGCTGGCGAAGAGCCTGTCGACAGACGAGTCCCCCCGCTTCGTCAACGGAGTGCTGGCACGCGTCTTGGCGGCGAAGCCCACCCCCGGTTGAGTGCGACGTACGTCGTCTTTTGAGGCGCTGAGAAGACGAGCTTCGTCGCACTCGACGGAGCGGGTGGGGGGTGAGCTAGGCCGGGAGTTCGATGGTGTGGCGGGCTTCTTCGTTGAGGACGCCCCAGTTGATGAGCTGGTTGGTGAGCTGGCTCGGCGTCTCGTCGTAGATGACCGCGAGGGTGCGCAGGTCCTCCTGGCGGATCGACAGCACCCGGCCGTTGTAGTCGCCACGCTGGCTCTGGATGGTCGCGGTGTAGCGCGCGAGCGGCGCGGCCTGGTCGGCCGGGATGTGCTGGAGCTTCTCCAGGTCGAGCACGAGGCGCGGCGGCGGCTCGGTCGCGGCCGCGGCCGGCGTCGCGTCGGGCAGCAGCTCGTTGATCGGCACCGAGTAGAAGTCGGCGAGCTCGGCCAGCCGCTGCACGGTGACGGCCCGGTCGCCGCGCTCGTACGAGCCGACGACGACGGCCTTCCAGCGGCCGCGGGACTTCTCCTCGACCCCGTGCAGCGAGAGCCCTTGCTGCATGCGGATGGCACGGAGCCGCTGACCCAGCGCCTTGGCGTACGGGGTGTGGGCTTCCTCGGTCATGCGTGCTGCTCCGCTCGCTCGGTTCGGTGGGGCGGGCGCCCCCGTTCCGATGGTTACTCACAGTGACGGTAGGCGGCGGCGGGAGGAGCGTCAAGGACCCCTTCGCGCCGACATGGCGCCGACATGCCCGGCGAGGCCGCCCGGCGGGCCCTTCCGGCGCCGGGCTGGTAGCGTGGCGCCCGACCTACCGTCCTTTAACTCCCGTCCTGTGAGGCGGGGAAGGAGGGAGCAGGGTGACCTCTGCCCATCCACCCGCGCGGCCGGTGACGGGAGACCCGTCCGTCGCGCGCCCCGTCCTCGACGCAGCCGACGTCGGCCGGGCCCTGACCCGCATCGCCCACGAGATCGTCGAGCGCAACCACGGCGCCGGCGACGTGGTCGTCCTCGGCATCCCGACCCGGGGCGTCTCGCTCGCCCGGCGGGTCGGCGCCCGCATCGACACGATCGAGGCCGCCGGGCCGACCCCGGTCGGCTCGGTCGACGCGACGATGTACCGCGACGACCTCCGGCTGCGCGGCGTCCGGGCGCTGGAGTCGACCGACATCCCGCCGGACGGCATCGACGGCAAGGTCGTCGTCCTCGTCGACGACGTGCTGTTCTCCGGCCGCACCGTCCGCGCGGCGCTCGACGCGCTGTCCGACCTCGGCCGGCCGCGCGCGGTGCAGCTCGCCGTCCTCGTCGACCGCGGCCACCGCGAGCTGCCCATCCGGGCCGACTACGTCGGCAAGAACATCCCGACCTCCCTGACCGAGACCGTGCACGTCCTGCTCGACGAGACCGACGGGCGCGACGCCGTACTCCTCGGTCCCGCCGACCTCTCGCGGGGGGAGACCCGATGACCCACCCCCAGACAGCACTGCCGCAGCACCTGCTCTCCGCGGCCGACCTGACCCGCGACGCCGCGCTGCTCGTCCTCGACACCGCGGAGGAGCTGGCCCGGGTCGCCGACCGGCCGATCAAGAAGCTGCCGACGCTGCGCGGCCGCACCGTCGTCAACCTGTTCTTTGAGGACTCGACCCGGACCCGTACGTCGTTCGAGGTCGCGGCGAAGCGGCTCTCGGCCGACGTCATCAACTTCTCCGCGAAGGGCAGCAGCGTCAGCAAGGGCGAGTCGCTGAAGGACACCGCACTGACGCTGGAGGCGATGGGCGCGGACGCGGTCGTCTGCCGGCACGGCGCGTCCGGAGCGCCGCACCGGCTGGCCAACTGGATTCGCGGCAGCGTCGTCAACGCCGGCGACGGCACGCACGAGCACCCGACGCAGGCCCTGCTCGACGCGTACACGATGCGCAGCCGGCTCGGCCGCATCGAGGCGCTGCGGGTCGCGATCGTCGGCGACGTGCTGCACTCGCGGGTCGCGCGCAGCAACGTCCTGCTGCTCTCGACCCTCGGCGCCGAGGTGACCGTCGTCGCGCCGCCGACGCTGCTGCCGGTCGGCGTCGAGCACTGGCCGTGCGCGGTCTCCTACGACCTCGACGGCGTACTGCCGAAGAGCGACGTCGTCATGATGCTGCGGGTGCAGCGGGAGCGGATGTACGGCGGCTTCTTCCCGACGACGCGCGAGTACAGCCGCCGCTACGGTCTCGACGCGCGCCGGATGGCGACGCTGCCCGACGACGCGATCGTGATGCACCCCGGCCCGATGAACCGCGGCGTCGAGATCGCCGCCGAGGTCGCCGACAGCGTCCGCTCGACGATCGTCGAGCAGGTCGCCAACGGTGTCTCGGTGCGGATGGCGGTGCTCTACCTGCTGCTCGGCGGCGGGCTGGTCGAGGCGACGGAGGTGGCGGCGTGAGCACGTCCTGGGTGATCCGCGGGGCGCGCCCGCTCGGCGGCAAGGCGGCCGACCTGTACGTCGAGGACGGCGCGCTGGTCGACGAGGCGCCGGTCGGCGCGCAGGTGCTCGACGCCGACGGGCTCGTCGCGCTGCCCGGGCTCGTCGACCTGCACACGCACCTGCGCGAGCCCGGCCGCGAAGACGCCGAGACCGTCGAGACGGGGACGCTCGCGGCGGCGCTCGGCGGGTTCACCGCGGTGCACGCGATGGCCAACACCGAGCCGGTCGCCGACGTCGCCGGTGT
Organism: Frankiaceae bacterium; assembly: GCA_030840525.1. Lineage (GTDB taxonomy): Bacteria > Actinomycetota > Actinomycetes > JAFAQI01 > JAFAQI01 > BP-197. The sequence goes on along the minus strand of JAVEEI010000047.1, from coordinate 11,722 downwards.
CGTCGAGCAGGTCTGGCGGCTCGGCATCGAGGCCGGCCATTGCGACGTGCACCCGGTCGGCGCGGTCACCGTCGGGCTGGCCGGCGAGCAGCTTGCCGAGCTCGGCGCGATGGCCGACTCGGCCGCGCGGGTGCGGGTGTTCTCCGACGACGGCCGGTGCGTGCACGACCCACTGCTGATGCGCCGGGCGCTGGAGTACGTCAAGGCGTTCGACGGCGTCGTCGCGCAGCACGCGCAGGACCCGCGGCTCACCGAGGGCGCGCAGATGAACGAGGGCCCGCAGTCGGGCCGGCTCGGTCTCGCCGGGTGGCCCGCGGTGGCCGAGGAGGCGGTGATCGCGCGCGACTGCCTGCTCGCCGCGCACGTCGGCAGCCGGGTGCACTTCTGCCATGTGTCGACCGCCGGCTCGGTCGAGATCGTCCGCTGGGCGAAGCGCAAGGGCTGGAACGTCACCGCCGAAGTGACGCCGCACCACCTGCTGCTCACCGACGACGTCGTCTCGAGCTACGACCCGGTGTTCAAGGTCAACCCGCCGCTGCGCGGCAGCGAAGACGTCGAGGCATTGCGCGAGGCGCTCGCCGACGGGACGATCGACGCGGTCGCCACCGACCACGCGCCACATGCGTTGGAAGACAAGGAAACCGAGTGGGCCGCGGCCGCGTTCGGCATGACCGGCCTGGAGACCGCGCTGTCGGTCGTCGCAGCCGCGATGGTCGAGACCGGGCGGCTCGACTGGAGCGGCGTCGCCGACCGGATGAGCGTCCGGCCGGCGCGGATCGGCCGGCTCACCGCGCAGGGCCAGCCGCTGCTCCCCGGCGCCCCGGCCAACCTCGTCCTCGTCGACCCGGCCGCGCGCGTCGTCGTCGACCCGAGCACGTCGGCCAGCCGGAGCCGCAACAACCCGTACGCCGGCCGCGAGCTGCCCGCCCGCGTGGTCGCGACGTTCCTGCGCGGCCGCCCGACCGTCCTCGACGGGAAGCCGGCGTGAAGCCCGCACTGCTCGTCCTCGAAGACGGCCGCGCGTTCCGCGGCAGCGCGTACGGCGCGGAGGGCGAGGCGTTCGGCGAGGCGGTGTTCAACACCGGCATGACCGGCTACCAGGAGACCCTCACCGACCCGTCGTACCACCGGCAGGTCGTCGTGCAGACCGCGCCGCAGATCGGCAACACCGGCGTCAACGACGACGACCCGGAGTCGCGCCGCTTCTGGGTCAGCGGGTACGTCGTGCGCGACCCCGCGCGGGTGCCGAGCAACTGGCGGTCGCGGCGCAGCCTCGACGACGAGCTGGTCGCGCAGAACGTCGTCGGCATCAGCGGCATCGACACCCGCGCGCTGACCCGGCACCTGCGCGAGCGCGGCGCGATGCGGGTCGGTGTCAGCACCGTCGAGACCGACGCGGACGCACTGCTCGCGCGGGTGCTCGCCTCGCCCGGGATGGAAGGCGCCGACCTCGCCCGCGAGGTCTCGACGCCGTCGCCGTACGTCGTCCCCGCGGTGGGGGAGAAGCGGTACGTCGTCGCGGCGATGGACCTCGGCATCAAGGCGTCGACGCCGCGCTACCTGTCCCTCGGCGGCTGCGAGGTGCACGTGCTGCCCGCGACGTCGACCGCCGACGACCTGCTCGCAATCGACCCGGACGGCGTGTTCTTCTCCAACGGCCCGGGCGACCCGGCGACCGCCGACTACGCGGTCGACGCGATGCGCGGCGTGCTGCGCGCGGGCAAGCCGGTGTTCGGCATCTGCTTCGGCAACCAGGTGCTCGGCCGCGCGCTCGGCTTCGGCACGTACAAGCTGAAGTTCGGCCACCGCGGGGTCAACCAGCCGGTGCAGGACCGCGCGACCGGCCAGGTGCACGTCACCAGCCACAACCACGGCTTCGCGGTCGACGCGCCCGCCGACCGGGTGAGCGACAGCGAGTTCGGCCGGGTCGAGGTGAGTCACGTCGACCTCACCGACGGCGTCGTCGAGGGCCTGCGCTGCCTCGACGTGCCCGCGTTCTCGGTGCAGTACCACCCGGAGGCCGCGCCCGGCCCGCACGACGCGACCGGGTTGTTCGCGTCGTTCGCCGACCTGATGGAGTCGAGCCGGTGAGCGAGCACCACCACCATCACCACCCGGCCGACCCGAACGCCGGCGTCGTCCGCGTCCGGCTCGACCGTCGCACGGTGCTCGCCGCGGTCGTCGTGGCCGCGGTCACCGTCACCGCTCTCGTCCTGTGGGGGTTGGCCGTCTGATGCCACGCCGTACCGACATCGAAAGCGTCCTCGTCATCGGGTCCGGTCCGATCGTCATCGGCCAGGCGTGCGAGTTCGACTACTCCGGCACCCAGGCGTGCCGCGTACTGCGCGACGAGGGACTGCGCGTGTCGCTGGTCAACTCCAACCCGGCGACCATCATGACCGATCCGGAGTTCGCCGACGCGACGTACGTCGAGCCGATCACGCCGGAGTACGTCGAGAAGGTGATCGAGCGCGAGCGCCCGGACGCATTGCTCGCGACGCTCGGTGGCCAGACGGCGCTCAACACCGCGGTCGCGCTGCACGAGCGCGGTGTGCTCGAACGCTACGGCGTCGAGCTGATCGGCGCGTCGATCGACGCCATCCGCGCGGGCGAGGATCGCCAGCGGTTCAAGGGAATCTGCGACCAGATCGGTGCCGACTACGCGCGCTCGGAGCTGGTCCGCGGCGTCGAGGCCGCGGTCGAGGTCGCCGCGCAACTCGGCTACCCGGTCGTGCTCCGCCCGTCGTTCACCCTCGGTGGCGCGGGCTCCGGCTTCGCGCACGACGAGACCGAGCTGCGGCGGATGGTCGCGGCCGGCCTCGACGCCAGCCCGGTGCACGAAGTCCTCGTCGAGGAGAGCGTGCTCGGCTGGAAGGAGTACGAGCTCGAGGTCATGCGCGACAAGCACGACAACTGCGTGGTCGTGTGCTCGATCGAGAACTTCGACCCGATGGGCGTGCACACCGGCGACAGCATCACGGTCGCGCCGGCGATGACGCTGACCGACCGTGAGTACCAACGGATGCGCGACATGGCGTTCGCGGTCATCCGCGCGGTCGGCGTCGAGACCGGTGGCTCCAACATCCAGTTCGCGGTCGACCCGAAGACCGGGCGCCAGGTCGTCATCGAGATGAACCCGCGGGTGTCGCGGTCGAGCGCGCTCGCGAGCAAGGCCACCGGCTTCCCGATCGCGAAGATCGCGGCGAAGCTCGCGATCGGCTACACCCTCGACGAGATTCCCAACGACATCACCAAGGAGACGCCGGCCAGCTTCGAGCCGAGCCTCGACTACGTCGTCGTCAAGATCCCGCGGTTCGCGTTCGAGAAGTTCCCCGGCGCCGACACGACGTTGACGACGCACATGAAGAGCGTCGGCGAGGTCATGGCGCTCGGCCGCAACTTCGTCGAGGCGTTGCAGAAAGCAGCGCGGTCGCTCGAAGCCAAGGGCGCCGAGCTGGACTTCGCCTCGACACCGCCGGACAAGGAGACCGCGCTCGCCAACGCGAGCCGCCCGCACGACCGCAGGCTGCAGTGGCTGGTGCAGGCGCTGCGCGCCGGCGCGACCGTCGACGAGGTCGCGACGAGGACCGGCGTCGACCCGTGGTTCGTGGATCAGTTGCAGTTGCTGTGCGAAGTCGCGGCCGAGGTCGAAGCCGCTCCCGCGCTCGACGAGAGCGTGCTGCGGATGGCGAAACGCCATGGCTTTTCTGATTCGCAGATCTGCGCGATCCGCGCAGATCTGCGAGACGAAGACGACGTACGCCGGCTGCGGCACGCCCTGAACGTGCGGCCGGTCTACAAGACCGTCGACACGTGTGCGGCCGAGTTCGCCGCGCGCACGCCGTACCACTACTCGTCCTACGACGAGGAGGACGAGGTCGAGCCGAGCGACGTGCCGAAGGTGCTCATCCTCGGCAGCGGGCCCAACCGGATCGGCCAGGGCGTCGAGTTCGACTACTCCTGCGTGCACGCGAGCTTCGCTCTCGCGGCGGCCGGGTTCGAGACCGTCATGGTCAACTGCAACCCGGAGACCGTGTCGACCGACTACGACACCAGCGACCGGCTCTACTTCGAGCCGCTCACGTTCGAGGACGTGCTCGAAGTCGTGCACTCCGAGCAGCGCAGCGGAAAGGTCGTCGGCGTCGTCGTGCAGCTCGGCGGCCAGACGCCGCTCGCTCTCGCGCAACGACTGAAGGACGCCGGTGTGCCGATCGTCGGCACCCCGCCCGAGGCCATCCACCTCGCCGAGGAGCGCGGCGCGTTCGGCCGCGTGCTGCACGAGGCCGGCCTGCTCGCGCCGAAACACGGCACCGCGCGCTCGTTCGACGAAGCGCAGGCGATCGCGCACGAGATCGGGTACCCCGTCCTCGTCCGGCCGTCGTACGTGCTCGGCGGTCGCGGCATGGAGATCGTCTACGACGACGACCACCTCGCCGGCTACATCGACCGCGCGACCGAGGTCAGCCCCGAGCACCCGGTGCTCGTCGACCGCTTCCTCGACGACGCCATCGAGGTCGACGTCGACGCGCTCTACGACGGGAACGAGCTGTTCCTCGGCGGCGTGATGGAGCACATCGAGGAGGCCGGCATCCACTCCGGCGACTCGGCCTGCGCGCTGCCGCCGATCACTCTCGGCCGTGCCGACGTCGCGCGGATCCGCGAGGCCACCGAAGGCATCGCGAAGGGCGTCGGCGTACGCGGGCTGCTCAACGTGCAGTTCGCGATCGCCGGCGACTCGCTCTACGTGCTCGAAGCCAACCCGCGCGCGTCGCGGACCGTGCCGTTCGTGAGCAAGGCGACCGACGTACCGCTCGCGAAAGCCGCGGCGCGGGTGATGCTCGGCGCGACGATCGCGCAACTGCGCGACGAAGGCTTGCTGCCGCGCGGCGACGGCGCCGACCTGCCGTTCGACGCGTCGATCTGCGTGAAGGAAGCAGTGCTGCCGTGGTCGCGGTTCCGCGGCGTCGACACGGTGCTCGGCCCGGAGATGCGGTCCACCGGCGAGGTCATGGGCATCGACGACAGCTTCGGCACCGCGTTCGCGAAGTCGCAGGAAGCGGCGTACGGCGCGCTGCCGACGAAGGGCCGCGTGTTCGTGTCGGTGGCCAACCGCGACAAGCGGCACATGGTCTTCCCGGTCAAGCGGCTGGCCGACCTCGGCTTCGAGGTGCTCGCGACCGACGGCACCGCGGAAGTGTTGCGCCGCAACGGTGTCAACGCGACCATCGTGCGCAAGAACAGCGAAGGCCGTGGCCCCAACGGCGAGCCGACCGTGGTCGACCGCATCCACGCCGGCGACGTCGACCTGATCGTGAACACGCCGTTCGGCAACTCCGGCCCGCGGCTCGACGGCTACGAGATCCGTACGGCCGCGGTGCTGCGCGGCGTACCGTGCCTGACGACGGTGCAGGCACTCGCCGCCGCCGTGCAGGGCATAGAGGCGCTCCGCGGCGGTGAGATCGCGGTCGCGCCGTTGCAGGAGCACCACGTACGGATTCGCGCCGCTCGAAATTCACATGTGCGGGAAGCGGGTGACGCCCAGTGACGCCGGTGCAGGTGCAGGGCGAGGTGCTGTCGGTCAAGCAGGTCGGCGCGTACCTGTCGATGACCGTCGTCGCGTCCGGCGTCGCCGAGCAAGCGCGTCCCGGCCAGTTCGTCGCCGTCGCGGTCGGCGGTGACGACGGCGCGATGCTGCTGCGCCGCGCGTTCTCGATCTACCAGGTCGCGCAGCGCGGCGTCTACGGCGGCACGGTCGAGTTCGTGTTCTCGGTCGCCGGCAAGGGCACCGCGTGGCTCGCCGGCCGGCGCCCGCACGACACCGTCGACATCGTTGGCCCGCTGGGCCAGCCGTTCGCGCTGCCGAAGGAGCCGGCCCGCTGCGTGCTCGTCGGCGGCGGCTACGGCGCCGCGCCGCTGTTCAGCCTGTCCGACGCGCTGCGCAAGCGCGGCTGCCGCGTCGACGTCGTCCTCGGCGCCGCGACCGCCGACCGGCTGTTCGGCGCGCTCGACGCGAAGCGGATGGCCGCGAGCGTCGCGTTCACGACCGACGACGGCTCGTACGGCGAGCAGGGCCGCGTCTCCGACGTCCTCCCCGAAGTCATCGAGCGCACCCGCGCCGAGGTCGTCTACGCCTGCGGGCCGATGGCGATGCTCGAGGCGGTGACGCGGGTCGCGTCCGAGTCCTACGGCGGCGCGGGCATTCCGGTGAAGGTCGCGGTCGAGGAGTCGATGGCCTGCGGTGTCGGCGTCTGCATGACGTGCGTGCTGCCGGTCGTGGGCGACGACGGCGTGACGCGGATGACCCGGTCGTGCATCGAGGGGCCGGTGTTCACCGGCGACCGGATCCGCTGGGACTCGCTCGGCGCCGTCCCCGCCGACGCGCTTGGCGCCATGGCCCAGTTCTCAACCGCAGGGCAGATGGCGCGCTGATGGGCGACGTACAGATCCGTACGTCCGCGGACGCGACGCCGGCGGCCGACGTCGACATGTCCACGTCGCTCGGCCGGCTCGACGTTCCGGACCCGGTTTTCACCGCGTCGGGCTGCGCCGCCGCCGGCCGCGAGCTCGCGCCGTTCAACGACCTCTCGGCACTCGGCGGCGTGGTGACGAAGTCGATTCAGGTCGACCCGCGCAGCGGCCGGCCGACGCCGCGCATGGCCGAGACGCCGAGCGGGATGCTCAACTCGATCGGCCTGCAAGGTCCGGGCATCGACGCGTTCCTCGCCAAGGACCTGCGCTGGCTCGCCGACAACGACGTGCGCGCCGCGGTGTCGATCGCGGGTGGCAGCGTCGAGGAGTACGCCCGGCTGGCCGGCCGGTTGCGCGGGCAGCCGGTCGCGCTGATCGAGGTCAACATCTCGTGCCCCAACGTCGAGGACCGCGGCCACGTGTTCGCCTGCGACCCGAACGCCGCCGCGGCCGTCGTCGCGGCGGTGAAACGCAACGCGCCGACCAGCGTGCCGGTGTTCGCGAAGCTGTCGCCGGACGTGACCGACATCGTCGCGGTCGCGCAGTCGTGCGTCGACGCCGGCGCCGACGGGCTGTCGCTGATCAACACGACGCTCGGCGTCTCGATCGACACCGTGACGATGCGACCGACGCTGGCCGGGATCACCGGCGGCCTGTCCGGGCCGGCCATCCGCCCGCTCGCGGTCCGGTGCGTGTGGCAGGTGCACGCAGCCCTTCCCGACGTACCGCTCATGGGCATCGGCGGGATCCGCACCGGCACCGACGCGCTGGAGTTCGTGCTCGCCGGTGCGAGCGCCGTACAGGTCGGGACGGTCATCTTCAACGACCCGTCCGCGCCGTCGCGCATCTCGGCCGAGCTGCGTACGGCGCTCGCGGCGCGCGGGTTCGAGCGGCTGCGCGACGCGATCGGGCTGGCCCACCGGCCGCCCGCGATCCGGGTGCCGGAGGAGGCCGACCCGCTCGGCGACGAGCAACCGGAGCCCGACCCGGTCCGCCGGCACGTCAGCTTCGACGACGCGTCGACTGTGACGTTCGAGGCGGAACGGCGTCGCGATAACGCTTCGAACGTCACAGTGAACGAGGGAAACGAGGGAGATTGAGGAGGGTCATGACCGACAACTCGCGCGCACCGATCGCGGTCGCGCTCGACACGTCCGACGTCGCGGTCGCGACGCGGTGGGCGGCGGCGGTCGCGCCGTACGTCAGCACGGTGAAGGTCGGCCTCGAGCTCTTCTGCGCCGAGGGGCCTGCGGCGGTCGAGAAGGTGCGCGCGGCCGCCGACGACGTCGAGCTGTTCCTCGACCTGAAGTTGCACGACATCCCGGCGACGGTCGCCGGCGCGGCCCGCTCGCTCGCGTCGCTGCGGCCGCGGCTGCTGACGGTGCACGCCGGCGGCGGACCGGCGATGGTCGCGGCCGCCGCCGACGCCCTCCCCGACACGCTGGTCGCCGCGGTGACCATCCTCACGTCGCTGTCGGCCGAGGACCTCGACCGGCTCGGCATCACCGGTACGCCGGACGAGGCGGTCACCCGGCTGGCCCGGCTCGCCGTCGACGCGGGCGCGCGGGCGCTGGTCTGCTCGCCGCGCGAGGTGGCGTTGGTCCGCGCCGCGGTCGGCCCTGGCGTCGTACTCGTCACCCCCGGCGTCCGGCCCGCGGGCGCCGACGTCAACGACCAGGCGCGGGTCGCGACGCCGGAGCAGGCGCTCGCCGACGGCGCCGACCTGCTGGTCGTCGGCCGGCCGATCACCGGCGCCGCCGACCCCGCCGAGGCGGCGCAGGCGATCGCGGCAAGCCTCTCCGCGGGTTAGCCCGGACGGCCGGCTCGCGCGTCCCACGGATGCTGCTAAGTTGCCGCCGTGCCTCTTCCGCCACTCACTCCTGAGCAGCGGGCGGCTGCACTCGAGAAGGCGGCGACGGCCCGCAAAGTCCGGGCCGAGCTCCGGCAGCGGCTGAAGCACGCGGGCGCCTCGCTCGACGACGTGCTCGCGAGCGGCGAGACCGACGAGGTCATCGGCAAGATGCGCGTCTCCGCCGTGCTCGAGTCGATGCCCGGCGTGGGCAAGGTGCGCGCGCAGCGGATCATGGAGAAGCTCGGCATCTCGCCCAGCCGGCGGGTGCGCGGGCTCGGCGCCCACCAGCGCGCCGCGCTGCAGCGGGAGTTCGCCAGCCCCGACTCCGGGTGACGCGGTGAGCACCGACCGCCTGACCGTGCTCTCCGGCCCGGCGGGGGTAGGCAAGAGCACGGTCGTCGCCTACCTGCGCCAGCACCACCCCGGCATCTGGCACTCGGTGAGCGTCACCACCCGGCCCAAGCGGGCCGGCGAGGTCGACGGCGTCGACCGCCACTTCGTCGACGGGCCCGCGTTCGCGCGCATGGTCGAGGCGGACGAGCTGCTCGAGCACGCGCAGTACGCCGGCCACTGGTACGGCACGCCGCGCGCCCCGGTCGAGCAGCGGCTCCGCGACGGCACGCCGGTCCTGCTGGAGATCGAGGTACAGGGGGCCCGCCAGGTCCGCGGGCAGATGCCCGACGCACTGCTCGTCTTCCTCGCCCCGCCCACCTGGGACGAGCTGGAGCGCCGGCTGCGCGGCCGCGGCACCGAGCCGGCCGAGGTCATCGACGCCCGGCTCGCCACCGCGCGGATCGAGCTGGCGGCGGAGGAGGAGTTCGACGCGACGGTCGTCAACACGTCGGTCGCCGAGGCTGCCGAGGCTCTCGTCACCCTGATGCACGCCGGGTGACTGGTAGCCTGGACCGACCGATCCGTCGTAGAAGGGCTCGTTCGTGGCCGGCACCAAAGCAGCACCCATCGGCATCACCAACCCGCCGATCGACGAGCTCCTCGAGAAGGTCGAGAGCAAGTACGCCCTCGTCATCTACGCCGCCAAGCGCGCCCGCCAGGTCAACGCCTACTACTCGCAGCTCGGCGAGGGCCTGCTCGAATACGTCGGCCCGCTCGTCCCGACCCACGTGCAGGAGAAGGCGCTCTCGGTCGCGCTGCGCGAGGTCAACGAGGGCATGCTGACCTTCGAGCAGCTCGAGGTCTGACCGACCGCCCGGCGATGATCGTTCTCGGTGTCGCCGGGGGCATCGCGGCGTACAAGGCCTGCGAGCTGCTCCGCCTGTTCACCGAGTCCGGGTACGACGTCCGCGTCGTCCCGACCCCGTCCGCGCTGCGGTTCGTCGGCGCCCCCACGTGGGCCGCGCTGTCCGGGCACCCGGTGCACACCGACGTGTGGTCCGACGTGCACGAGGTGCCGCACGTGCGGCTCGGCCAGTCGGCCGACCTCGTCGTCGTCGCGCCGGCGACCGCCGACCTGCTTGCCCGCGCCGCGACCGGCCGGGCCGACGACCTGCTCGCCGCGACGCTGCTGACCGCGCGCTGCCCGGTCCTCTACGCGCCGGCGATGCACACCGAGATGTGGGAGCACCCGGCGACACAGGCCAATGTCGCGACCCTGCGGTCGCGCGGTGCGGTGGTCCTCGACCCGGCCGCCGGCCGGCTGACCGGCGCCGACAGCGGCCCCGGCCGGCTGCCCGAGCCGGCCGAGATCTTCGCCGCCGCCCGCACAGTGCTTGATCGCGCTACGCGGGGGCTCGACCACGGCTCACGGGCGTTCAGCCTCGCCGGCGGGCTGGCGCTCGACCTCGCCGGCCGGCACGTCGTCGTCAGCGCCGGCGGCACCCGCGAGCCGCTCGACCCGGTCCGCTTCCTCGGCAACCGCTCCAGCGGCCGGCAGGGGTACGCCGTCGCCCGGGCCGCGCTTGCCCGCGGCGCGGAGGTCACTCTCGTCGCCGCCAACGTCGAGCTGCCCGACCCCGCCGGGGCGAAAGTCGTCCGGGTACGGACAGCGGCCGAGATGCGCGACGCCGTACGAGAAGCGGCCGCGACCGCCGACGCGGTCGTGATGGTCGCCGCGGTCGCCGACTTCCGCCCGGCCACGACGTCGGCGACGAAGATCAAGAAGACCGGCAGCGACCCGGAGCCGATCGCGCTGGTCCGCAACCCGGACATCCTCGCCGAGCTCGCGCACGACCGGCCGCGGCCCGGCCAGGTCGTCGTCGGGTTCGCGGCCGAGACCGACGACGTACTCGCGAACGGCCGGGCGAAGCTGGCCGCGAAGGGCGCCGACCTGCTCGTCGTCAACGAGGTGGGGGAGGGCCGCGGGTTCGGCACCGCCGACAACGCCGCGACGCTGCTCGGCGCCGACGGCTCCGCGGTCGACGTACCCCTCGGCAGCAAGGAGCGCCTCGCCGACGCGATCTGGGATGCGGTCGCTGCCCGGCTGCCTCGGTAGACTCGGCCGAACCCGCATGCCGACCGTAGGGAGTTCCGTGTCCCGTCGTCTCTTCACGTCCGAGTCGGTGACCGAAGGTCACCCGGACAAAATCGCCGACCAGATCAGCGACGCCGTCCTCGACGCGATGCTCAAGGACGACCCGCGCAGCCGGGTCGCCGTCGAGACCATGCTGACGACCGGTCAGGTGCACGTCGCGGGCGAGGTGACGACGAGCACGTACGTCGACATCGCGACGATCGTGCGCGAGAAGATCCTGGAGATCGGCTACGACTCCTCGCGGAAGGGCTTCGACGGCGCGTCCTGCGGCGTCTCGGTGTCGATCGGCGCGCAGTCGCCGGACATCGCGCAGGGGGTCGACGACGCGTACGAGGAGCGGCACGACGGCTCCGACGACCCGCTCGACCGGCAGGGCGCCGGCGACCAGGGGCTGATGTTCGGCTACGCGTGCACCGACACGCCCGAGCTGATGCCGCTGCCGATCGCGCTCGCCCACCGGCTCGCCCGCCGGCTGTCCGCGGTCCGCAAGGACGGCACCGTTCCCTACCTTCGGCCCGACGGCAAGACGCAGGTCACGATCGAGTACGACGGCCACCGCCCGGTGCGGCTCGACACCGTCGTGGTGTCGAGCCAGCACGCCGCCGACATCGACATCGACACCCTGCTCGCGCCGGACATCCTCGAGCACGTGGTCGAGCCGGAGCTCGGCAACCTCGACCTCGACACCTCGTCGTACCGCGTCCTGGTCAACCCGACCGGGCGGTTCGAGATCGGCGGGCCGATGGGCGACGCCGGCCTGACCGGCCGCAAGATCATCGTCGACTCGTACGGCGGCATGGCCCGGCACGGCGGCGGCGCGTTCTCCGGAAAGGACCCGTCGAAGGTCGACCGGTCGGCGGCGTACGCGATGCGGTGGGTGGCGAAGAACGTCGTCGCGGCGGGCCTCGCGCAGC
>JAVEEI010000210.1 GCA_030840525.1 Frankiaceae bacterium | reverse complement strand
CGTCCGCGACCGCCGCGGCAACGCCGCTCAGTCGAACACCCGGATCGGCCGCACCTCGACCCCACCGAACTTCGCCGGCACCTGCTTGGCGATCTCGATGGCGGCGTCGAGGTCGGGCGCCTCGATGACGTAGTAGCCGCCGAGCGTCTCCTTCGTCTCGGCGAAGGGGCCGTCGGTGACGGTGGCCGAGTCGGTCCGGGTACCCCGGATCGTCGTCGCGGTCGACGCCGGCTGCAGCGCGTTGCCGCCCCGCAGCGACGCGCCGTGCGTCGTACCGAAGTCGTTGTGCGCCTTCATGACCTCGTCGAAGACGCCCTGGTCGCCCTTGGCGTACTCGGCTTCGTTCTCGTAGATCAGCACCAGGTACTCGGCCATCGCGAGCACTCCTCCCTCACCGCCGCGGCGGTGTCTCGGTCCGCTTCTCGGACCTCACACTCCTCCCGACGTACGGTCAAGCCCCGGATCGACAACTGGGCGCGAGTTTTTTTCACCCGGCCGACCGGCCCGAAGTAAACCCCCTGCCGCGGTGTGGCGTCGTACCGTCGTGATCGAGACGCTTGCCGGCGAACAGAGGGGGCGATTCGTGGACGCCGCTGCGCGCGACGCCGACGAGGCGCTGGTCGCCATCTACACCGCCCACTACCGCTCGCTGGTCCGGCTCGCGGCGCTGCTGCTGCACGACGTACCGGCGGCGGAAGACGTCGTGCAGGACGCGTTCGTGGCGATGCACGGGAGCTGGAAGCGGCTGCGCGACACCGACAAGGCGCTGGCATACCTGCGCCAGGCGGTCATCAACCGGGCCCGCTCGCGGCTGCGGCACCTCAAGGTCGTCGACCGCAAGGCGAGCTCGCTGCTGCCGGCCGACGCCCGCGCGCACATGCCCAGCGCCGAGACCGGCGCGATGGCCGCGATCGACCGGGCGCACGTCCTGGTCGCGCTGCGCGGCCTGCCGCAGCGCCAGCGCGAGGTGCTGGTGCTGCGCTACTTCTCGGATCTGTCCGAAGCCCAGATCGCCGACGCGATGGGCATCAGTGCCGGCGCGGTCAAGAGCCACGCCTCGCGGGGCATGACCGCCCTGCGTCAACGTTTGGAGCACACGTCATGAGCGCCGACGACCGGGACGTCCGGCTCGAGGAGCTGCTGCGCACGAGCCTGTACGACGAGGCCGAGACGATCGTCCCGGCCGGCGACGGACTGTCGCGCATCCAGGGCCGGGTGAACACGCGCCGCGCGCGAGCCGCATGGTGGCACCCGGTCGCCGCGCTGGGCGGGGTCGCCGTCGTCGCGGTCGCGGGCTTCGGGGCGTACGCACTGACCCGTACGCCGACGCACCCAAGCTCGGTCAACGCGAGCAACACCGGTGACACGCCGACCCCGACGCCGGACGCGAGCGTGTCGACGCCGTCCGCGCCGGTCGTGAGCAAGCCGACGTTCCCGGCGAGTGCGTTCTACCCGTTCACCTCCGCGGCGGCCGAGCAGCAGTGGGCCGCGCAGGACGGCCCGAGCAAGCAGCCGTGGGTGGGCGACCCGGAGCAGCTCGCGAAGCTCTTCGTCGCGTCGTTCGTGCAGCAGCCCGGTGTCACCGACGTCTTCGCCCGGCACATCTCCGGCCGCACCGCCACGATCACCTTGGGCCGCACGCTGCACGACGGCAACCGCGCCGTGCCGGTGAAGGTCACGACGGTGTCGATGGTGCACTTCGACAAGGCGTGGCTGGTCGTGGGCGCGAGCGACGGCGGCGGCGAGCTGAAGCTGACCAACCCGAAGCCGGGCCAGACGCTGACCTCACCGGCCGTTGTCGCCGGGCCGGGGTACGGCGTGGACGAGAACGTCCGCGTCGACGTCCGCACCGTCAATGGCATCGCTCGCACCGGCGACGTGCCCACGGTCGCGTTCGGCAACGGCGTGCCGCAGTGGTCGACCACCGTCCCGTTCGTGGCCGCCGACCCGCGTGGCGCGGTCGTCGTGGTCGAGCTCTCGATGGCCGACGGCGGCCCCGGCCGGATCACCGCGGTCGGCGTCAACTTCGCCACCGTGCAGGCGGCGTCGTACCCGCAGTACTTCTACGGCGTGAAGAACGGCCGGGTGGCGAAGCTCTCCAGCCGCGACGGCGCTGCGATCAGCTACCTCACCCCGGCCGAGCCGGGTGGCGGCGCGAGCGACCCGCAGCTCGTCGGCGACAAGGTCTACTACGTCGACGGCGCCGGCACGTGCGTCAACGCGCTGCGCTCGGTGCCGGTCGCCGGCGGCCCGCCGACGACGGTCGCGCAACCGGACCCCGGCTACGCGATCGCCGGGTTCGGCGTGTGGGCGCGGGACAGCCGGGTCAACACGTTCTTCGAGACGTCATGCAGCTCGGCGGTCACGCCGCAGGGCCGGCTGGTGCTCGACAACACCATCGACGACACGCACACCGAGCGGTCGTACGTCGACTTCCCGGCGTTCCCGCCGCAGGTCGTGGGCGACCCGTCGTACACGCCGGACGGGCAGCACGTGATCGCCGTCGTGCGGACCGGGACGCAGGCACAGGTCCGCCAGTACAGCGCCTACCAGGCGAAGAGCGTCGACGACGCCACGCAGCCGTGCAGCACCGACCCGAGCAGCGGTCTGCCGACCGCCGCACAGGTCGACAGCGGCGGCGCCGTGTGGTTCGCGACGCAGACCGGCTCGGGCATGCAGGTCATGCGCTGCGCCGGCGGCCAGACGTCGGTCGCGTTCACCGTGGCCGGCACCGACACCCCGGCCGACGTCGCGGTCACGACCAACGGCCAGTCCGTGCTGCTGACCGACACGTCCGGCGCCGTGTGGCGGTGGACGGCCGGCGGCAGCGTGGTGCAGCTGCACCCGTCGGTGCCGCAGCCGCAGGTCGCCTGGTAGCTCTGCCTACAAGCGCCAGCGGGTCGCCGCGCACACCGCACTGCGCGCGGCGACTCCGGCTGTCGACGCCCGCAGCACGTTGCCGCCGAGCCGGCAGACCCGCCCGCCCGCGGCCCGGAACACTGCCAGCTCGTCGTCGTCGATGCCACCTTCGGGACCGACCACGACGACGACCTCGCCGTCGGGTGGCGGCGCCGGGAGCGGGTCGGTCGCTGACTCGTGCAGGACGATCGAAAGTGCAGCGTTTGCAAGGCGTTCGGCCACCTGCTGCGTCGTCGCCGGGCCGCCGACGACGGGCAGCCAAGGTCGGCGAGCCTGCTTGGTCGCAGACCGAGCCACGGCCTCCCACCGCAACTGCACGCGGGGAGTCCACTTCGCGACCGCGCGCCGGGCCGACCACGCGACGACCTCGTCGACGCCGACCTCGGTCATCGCCTCGACCGCGTCCTCGTCGCGGCCACCTTTAGCCAGCGCCTGTACGACGACGAACCGCGGCGACGGTTGCGCGACCTCGCGCCGGCGTACGACGTCGACGGTCACGGCGCCGCGTTCGACGGTCGCGACGGTGCCTTCGACGACCGTGCCGGCGCCGTCACCGACCCAGACCGCCTCGCCGGCGCGCAGCCGCCGTACGTCGCTCGCGTGCCGGCCTTCCGGGCCGTCGATGACCAGCGGGGTCGCGGCGAGCGCGGCCGGCTCGACGAGGAACAGCGGCGGCGTCACTTGTTGAACGCGTCGCGCAGCCGCGAGAACAACCCGCCGCCCTGGTCCGTCGCCGTGGCGGTGATCTCCGGGTGCTCCTCGCCGCGAAGCTGCGCGAGCTGGCGCAGCAACGACTCCTGCGCGCCGTCGAGCCGGGTCGGCGTCTCGACGTCGAGGTGCACGTGCAGGTCGCCGCGGCCGACGCCGCGGGACAGGTGCGGCACGCCACGACCGCGCAACGTGACGACGGTGCCCGACTGCGTGCCGGCCTTGACGTCGACCGACTCCTCGCCGTCGAGCGTCTCGAGCTTGACCGACGTACCGAGGGCCGCCGCGGTCATCGGCAGCGAGAAGTGGCAGTGCAGGTCGTCGCCGTCGCGGCTGAACACCGGGTGCGTGCGCTCGCGGATCTCGACGTACAGGTCGCCGGGCGGGCCGCCGCCCGGACCGATCTCGCCCTCGCCGGACAGCCGCAGCCGCATGCCGTCTTCGACACCCGCGGGCACCTTGACGGTGATCGTGCGCTGCGCGCGGACCCGGCCCTCGCCGGCGCAGTCGGGGCACGGGTTGCGGATCCGCGAGCCGACGCCGCCGCACTCGGGGCAGGTGCGCGCGGTGACGATCTGGCCGAGGAAGGAACGTTGCACCGACTGCACTTCGCCGCGGCCCTTGCAGGTGCCGCAGGTCTCGGGGTGGGTGCCGGCCGCGGTGCCGGCGCCCTGGCAGCGCGCGCACAGTACGGCGGTGTCGAGGTTGAGCTCGCGCGTCGTGCCGAAGGCCGTCTCGGCCAGGTCGAGGTCGACGCGGTAGAGCGCGTCGGCGCCCGGCCGGATGCGGGAGCGCGGGCCGCGGCCGCCGCCCATGCCGCCGGCGTTGCCGAAGAACGCGTCCATGATGTCGGCGAAGCCGCCGAACGGCCCGCCCATCCCGCCGCCCATGCCGCCGCCGGGCGCGAGCGGGTCGCCGCCGAGGTCGACGACTTCGCGCTTCTGCGGGTCGGACAGCACCTCGTAGGCGGCGGTGACTTCCTTGAACCGCTCCTGTGCCTCCGGCGACGGGTTGAGGTCGGGGTGCAGCTCGCGGGCGAGCTTGCGGTAGGCCTTCTTGATCTCGTCGGCGCTGGCGTTGCGGGCGACGCCGAGGATCGCGTAGTAGTCGCGCGGTGGCATGTCGGCGCCGGCCTCAGCTCTCGGCCAGGATGTGGCCGACGTAGCGCGCGACCGCCCGCACCGCGCCCATCGCGCCCGGGTAGTCCATGCGGGTCGGGCCGAGCACGCCGAGACCGGCGAGCGGCGTCGCGACGCCGTACCCGCTGGTGACGATCGACGCGGTCTGCAAGCCCTCGTGCGGGTTCTCGCCGCCGATGCTCACGCGGACCGAGTGCGCGTCGGTGACCTCGCCGAACAGCCGGAGCAGTACGACGTGCTCTTCGAGCGCTTCGAGCACCGGCCGGATCGTGTCGGGGAAGTCGAGCGCGCCGCCGCGGGCGAGGTTGGCGGTGCCGGCGAGCACGACCCGCTCCTCGGTGCGCTCGACGAGCGTTTCGAGGACGGCGGCGAGGATGGCGGTCGCGTTAGGTTGCAGCCGCGGCTCGACCGCGCCCGGCAGGTCCGCGAGCAAGGCGGGGGCTTCGGCGAGGTGGTGGCCGGCGATGCGCTCGTTGAACCGGTTGCGCAGAATGGCGATGTCGTCGTCGGCGAGCAGCGTCGGCACGTCGACCTGGCGTTGCTCGACCCGGCCCGTGTCGGTGATGAGGACGACGAGCACGCGGGTCGCCGAGATCAGCACGAGCTCGACGTGCCGCACGCTCGACCGCGACAGCGACGGGTACTGCACGACCGCGACCTGGTGCGTGAGCTGTGCCAGCAGCCGGACGGTGCGGCGCACGACGTCGTCGAGGTCGGTCGCGCCGGAGAGGAACGACTCGATCGCCTTGCGCTCCGCCGGCGACAGCGGCTTGACGCTCGAGAGCCGGTCGACGAACAGGCGGTAGCCCTTGTCGGTCGGCACCCGGCCGGCCGACGTGTGCGGCTGGGTGATGTAGCCCTCGTCTTCGAGCGCGGCCATGTCGTTGCGGATGGTCGCGGGCGAGACGCCGAGCTGGTGGCGCTCGACGAGCGACTTGGAGCCGACCGGCTCGTTGGTGGAGACGAAGTCCTCGACGATGGCGCGCAGAACGGCGAGCTTGCGGTCCTCGATCACGTCCGCGTCACCTCCCGCCGCCGGCTGGCACTCCGCCGTTCCGAGTGCCAATGATACGGCGCGCCGCCGCGGCAGTGAGTTAACCGAACCGGATTCGCAGGAACGCAGCGGGGTAGCGGAGAAGACATCGCTTGGAAGTGAGATCTCCCAGCGGGTCCGCGTTGGTGTTCCGACAACGTCCCGGAGTGCGCCATGCAGCTACGTCCATCTCGCCGTGTCCCGCTGATCGCCGTACCGCTGGTGCTCGTCGCCGGCACGCTGACCGGCATCTCGTCCGCTTCGTCGGGCCACGCGACGCCCGTCCTGCGGATCGTCACGCTGTCCGACCGCGCCGACCTGGTGTCCGGCGGCGACGTGCTGACCCGGGTCGTCCCACCGACGGGCGTCGACCCGGCCAATGTGCGGGTGACACTGAACGGCCGCGACATCACCCGCGAGTTCAGCCGCACCGGGACGACGTACGAGGGGCTCGTCACCGGTCTGCGACTCGGCCCCAACACCCTCGTCGCCCGCGCCGGCGACACCGGCGCCAAGCTCGTCGTCACCAACCACCCGATCGGCGGCCCGGTCTTCTCCGGCCCGCAGATCAAGCCGTGGGCCTGTCAGGCCACCGCGAGAGACAAGCAGTGCAACGAGCCGCCGGCGTACAGCTACTCGTACAAGCCGGTCGGGTCGTCGCAACTGCAGAGCTACGACCCGAAGAACCCTCCACCGGCGGGCACCATCGACAACGCCACGACGACCGACGGTGTCACCGTGCCGTTCATCGTCCGGCAGGAGAACGGCTACATCGACCGCGACCAGTACTCCATCGCGACGCTGTGGCAACCGGGCAAGCCGTGGACCGCGGTCACGCCGCAGAAGCAGTTCAACCACCGGCTCGTGATCACACACGGCGCCAGTTGCGACACCGAGTACGGCAGCGGCAGCGCGCCGTCGGTCACCGACACCAAGTTGCTGGCCGGCGGCTTCGTGGTCATGTCCAACGCGCTCGACAACGCCGGGCACAACTGCAACATCGTCACGCAGGCCGAGTCGCTGGTGATGACGAAGGAATACACGATCGACCACTACGGCACCGTGCGTTGGACCATCGGCAGCGGCTGCTCCGGCGGATCGCTCGTGCAGCAGCAGGTCGCGAACGCGTACCCCGGCATCTACCAAGGCATCACGCCGCAGTGCAGCTTCACCGACGCGTGGTCGTCGGCGATGCAGTACGTCGACTACACCGCGCTGCTGAAGTACTTCGAAGACCCGTCCCGTTGGTCGCCGGGAACGACGTGGGACCCGCTCGCGATCAGCCAGGTGCTCGACCATCCCAACATCGGCAATCCGGTCACGTTCACCACCGTGATCCCCAACAGTGCCAACCCGAGCCGGTCCTGCCCGAAGGTCCCGGCCGGCCAGACGTACGACCCGAAGACCAACCCCAAGGGCGTCAAGTGCACGTTGCAGGACTACATGGTCAACGTCTTCGGCAAGCGCAAGGACGGCTTCGCCAACCGGCCGTTCGGCAACGACGGCATCCAGTACGGCCTGCAGGGCCTGCTCAACGGTGAGGTCTCCGTGCAGCAGTTCGTCGACCTCAACACGCACATCGGCGGGTTCGACTACAACGCCAACGTGCAGGCCGCGCGCAGCACGCCCGACCTGATCGGGCTCAAGCGCGTCTACACCAGCGGTGCGGTCGACTCGGCCAACAACCTCAACCAGGTCGCCATCATCGACCTGCGCGGCCCGGACCCCGGCGCCTTCCACGATGTCTATCGCACCTATGCGATGCGCGCCCGGCTGCTACGCAACTTCGGTACGGCGGCGAATCAGATCCTGTGGCGCGGCCAGGTTCCCTTGCTCGGCGACGCCAACTTCGCCGACCAGGCCGTGTTCGCGGAAGACCGCTGGCTCGCGCGCGTTGACGCCGACCATCGCCACCTGCCGCTCGCCGCGAAGATCGTGCAGGACAAGCCGGGCGACATCACCGATCGCTGCACGAACGGCGCCGGCGTCGACATTCCGTCGTGGGAGTGCGACGAGGTCGTCGCGGCGTACGGCACCCCGCGGATCGGCGCCGGCGGTCCACTCGCCGACGACACACTCGAGTGCCAGAAGAAGCCGTTGCGCGCGAGCGACTATCCGGTCACGTTCACACCGGCGCAGTGGGCCGCGTTGAAGAAGGCGTTCCCGACCGGCGTCTGCGACTACGGCAAGCCGGGCGTCGACCAACGCGGCGCGCTCACCTGGCTTACCTACCAGGACGCCAAGGGCCGGGTCGTGTACGGCGGCAAACCCCTCGGTCCGCCGCCGGCGTCGACTACATTGCGGTAGCGGAGCCGCGATCTCGGGGGGCTGGGTGTGTTCACGACACACGTCCGCGTAGCCGGACGTCGACGTACCACCGCCACCCGACTTGCGGCGCTCGTGATGGCCGGTGTGTTGGCGTCGGTGGCTGCTTGTGGGGGATCGTCTTCGCCGCGCTCGGCCGCACCGTCCACGACTCCTACCTCGTCACCTACCGGTCCGCAGAGCAACGTCGTACTCAAAGCGCAGGTTGGCGGTAGTCCATGCGGCGTGGCCGGGACCGCGGGTGCGGTCTGGGTGAGCGACGCCGCGAGCGGCCAGCTGTTACGGCTGGACCCGACCACCGGCAAGGTCGTCGCAAAGACGCCACTCGACCCGACACCGTGCGCCATCACGGTCGCGTACGGCTCGCTCTGGATCGTTACGCAATCCACCGTGCTCGACCGAGTCGACCCACGTACCGGTCGGGTCGTCGCCACCGTTCGCGTCGGCTCGGTGTCGTACCAAGCTGTCGCCACACCCGGTGCGATCTGGGTCAGCAACCGCTCCGACCGAACTCTGAGCCGCGTCGACCCGCGCACCAACCGGGTCACGGCCACTGTCGCCACCCCGGACATCCAGCCGGGCGGGATGGCGTACGCCGAGGGCGCGCTCTGGATCGGCGACGACACCGACGGCGGCCACGACATCTTGCGGATGAACCCGACCACACATGCCATGACCCGCTTCGCCGCCGGGCAGCGGCCCGCGTACCTCGCCGCAACCGCGGACGCGGTGTTCGTCTCGGACGTCCGCGCCGGCACTGTGACGAAGCTCGACGCACGGACCGGACACATCCTGGCGACCGCGCGGGCTGGTGACAGCCCCGTCAATCTCGCCGTCCGCTCGGGTGCGCGTCCCGAAGTCTGGGTACCCGACGACACCGGTGGTCACGTCGTACGCCTCGACGCGGCGACCGGCAAGGCAACCGAGGTCATCGACGTTTCCGGCAAGGGGCCGGCCGTCGTCGCGGCGATCCGCGGCGACATCTGGGTGACGATGTTCACGGCCGGTGAGGTGTGGCGGATCCGTCCTGCCGCGCGGTGACGGCCTAGTCGACCAGCCGTGCGATCACGGTGTTGGCGAGCAGCCGGCCGCGCAACGTCAGGACCGCACGGCCGGCGTCGATCGTGAGCAAGCCCTCGTCCCGCATCGCGTCGACCTCGTCGGCGCCGACGCGGTCGAGCGGCAGCCCGTCGCGCAGCCGCAGCCGCAGCATCACGTCTTCCAGCCGGCGCTCGGCCTCGGTCAGCGTCTCGCGTCCGTCGGCCGGTGACTCGCCGGCCGCGAGCCGGGCCGCGTACGCCGTCGGGTGCTTCACGTTCCACCACCGCACGCCGTCGAGATGGCTGTGCGCACCCGGCCCGAAGCCCCACCAGTCGGCGCCGGTCCAGTAGAGCAGGTTGTGCTGCGACCGGGCCGCGTCGTCGCGCGCCCAGTTGCTCACCTCGTACCACTCGAAGCCGGCGGCTGACAGCGTCTCGTCGGCGATGACGTAGCGGTCGGCGGCGACGTCGTCGTCGGGTCGCGGCAGCTCGCCTCTGTTGATCCGGGCCGCCAGCCGAGTGCCTGCTTCGACGATGAGCGAGTACGCCGACACGTGGTCGACGCCGGTCGCGATGGCGGCGTCGACCGACGCGCGCCAGTCGTCGTCGGTCTCCCCGGGCGTGCCGTAGATGAGGTCGACGTTGACGTGCGCGAACCCCGCGTCGCAAGCCATCGCGACGGCCTCGACCGTACGCCCGGTCGTGTGCTGCCGGTCGAGTACGGCGAGGACGTGCGGGCGGGCCGACTGCATGCCGAACGAGATGCGGTTGAACCCCCCGTCGCGTAGTTGTCGCAGCGACGCGGCGTCGACCGACTCGGGATTGGCCTCGGTCGTCACCTCCGCGTCCGGCGCGAGCCCGAACTCTTCCCGTACGACGTCGAGAATGCGCACCAAGTCTTTGGCCGGCAGCAGCGTCGGCGTACCGCCGCCGAAGAAGACCGTCTCCGCGACCGGCGCATCGGCCCCGAACGACGCACGCGCGTAACGGATCTCGCGCGCAACGGTGTCGGCGTACTCCGCCTGCGACCCGCCGCCACCGAGCTCGGCCGCGGTGTAGGTGTTGAAGTCGCAGTAACCGCAGCGGCTCGCGCAGAACGGGACGTGCACGTACACGCCGAACGGGCGCACGTCGACGTCAGTCCGTCTTGGGCGTGGTCTGCAACGCGGCGATGAATGCCTCTTGCGGCACCTCGACGCGGCCGACCATCTTCATCCGGCGCTTGCCTTCCTTCTGCTTCTCCAGCAGCTTGCGCTTGCGGGTGATGTCGCCGCCGTAGCACTTGGCGAGCACGTCCTTGCGGATCGCGCGGATGTTCTCGCGGGCGATGACGCGCGACCCGATCGCGGCCTGGATCGGTACCTCGAACTGCTGGCGCGGGATCAGCTCGCGCAGCTTCGAGGCCATCGCGGTGCCGTACGCGTACGCCTTGTCTTTGTGCACGATCGCGCTGAACGCGTCGACCGTCTCGCCCTGCAAGAGGATGTCGACCTTGACGAGCTGGCTCTCCTGCTCGCCCGCGGGCTCGTAGTCGAGGCTGGCGTAGCCGCGGGTGCGCGACTTCAGCTGGTCGAAGAAGTCGAAGATGATTTCCGCGAGCGGCAGGACGTACTTGAGCTCGACGCGGTCGGCGGACAGGTAGTCCATGCCTTTCAACGTGCCGCGGCGCTGCTGGCACAGCTCCATCACCGAGCCGACGTACTCGGTCGGCAGCAGCACCATCGCGTCGACGACCGGCTCGTAGACGTTGCCGATCTTCGCGGCCGGCCAGTCGGCGGGATTGGTGACGATGACCTCGCCGCCGTCTTCCATCGCGACGCGGTAGACGACGTTCGGCGCCGTCGAGATCAACGAGAGGTCGAATTCGCGCTCCAGCCGCTCGCGCACGATCTCCATGTGCAGCAGGCCGAGGAAGCCGCAGCGGAACCCGAAGCCGAGAGCGACGGACGACTCGGGCTCGTAGACGAGCGCGGCGTCGTTGAGCTGCAGCTTGTCGAGGGCGTCGCGCAGCACCGGGTAGTCGCTGCCGTCGATCGGGTAGAGGCCGGAGTAGACCATCGGCTTCGGGTGCCGGTAGCCGCCGAGCGGCTCCTTCGCCGGCTTGCTCGCGCTGGTCATCGTGTCGCCGACGCGCGCCTGCCGCACTTCCTTGACGCCGGGGATGACGTACCCGACCTCGCCGACGCCGAGCGACGGCCGCGGCGTCGGCTCGGGCGCGGCGACGCCGACCTCGAGCGTCTCGTGCGTCGCGCCGGTCGACATCATCAGGCAGCGGTCGCGGGTGGTCAGCCTGCCGTCGATGACGCGGACGTACGTGATGACGCCGCGGTACTGGTCGTACACCGAGTCGAAGATCAGCGCGCGCGGCGGCGCGTCCGGGTCGCCGGTCGGCGCCGGCACCTGGCGGACGACCTCGTCGAGCAGGTACGGGACGCCCTCGCCGGTCTTGGCGCTGACCTTGAGGACGTCGCCAGGGTCGCAGCCGATGATGTGCGCGAGCTCGGCGGCGTACTTCTCCGGCTGCGCGGCCGGCAGGTCGATCTTGTTGAGCACCGGGATGAGGTGCAGGTCGTTCTCCAGCGCGAGGTAGAGGTTGGCGAGGGTCTGCGCCTCGATGCCCTGCGCGGCGTCGACCAGCAGGATGGCGCCCTCGCACGCGGCGAGCGAGCGGGAGACCTCGTAGGAGAAGTCGACGTGACCGGGGGTGTCGATCAGGTGCAGGACGTGCTCGACGCCGTCGGTCGTCCAGGGCAGCCGGACGTTCTGCGCCTTGATGGTGATGCCGCGCTCGCGCTCGATGTCCATCTTGTCGAGGTACTGCGCGCGCATGTTGCGGCCCTCGACCAGGCCGGTGAACTCGAGCATCCGGTCGGCGAGGGTCGACTTGCCATGGTCGATGTGGGCGATGATGCAGAAGTTGCGGATCAGCGCGGGATCCGTGCGCCCTGCTGCGGCTCTTTCGGTGTCGGAGGGCACGTTCCATGGTGGCACGAAAGTGGCACGGGGCCGCGCAGCGCTGCTAGCCTTGTTGGCTGCATCTCCGCTCCGACCAACCTTGAGGTAGATCCCGCGTGGCCAACATCAAGTCGCAGATCAAGCGCAACCGGACGAACGAGCGTCGCCGGCTGCGCAACAAGGCGGTCAAGTCGGAGCTGAAGACCGCCGTACGCCGGTTCCGCGAAGCCGCCGACGGCGGCGACAGCGCGACCGCGACGACGGCGCTGCGCTCGGCGACCCGGCTGCTCGACAAGGCCGCGAGCAAGGGCGTCATCCACAAGAACCAGGCGGCCAACCGCAAGTCCGCGATGGCCAGCCGCGCCGCCAAGCTCGGCTAACTACCCCAGCTACGGCCGACCGCAGCTGGCACGCATGCGCCGGCTGGGCGTACGAGTGCCCGCCGGTCACGGTCCGTACGGCGGCGCGCCCGTCCGGCCTGCTCCCCGCGGCTGCTGGCGCCGTACCTCCAGCGCCGCGCCCAGGATGCCGGCGATCGGGCTGAGCAGGAACGTCACCCCGGCAATAGCCGCCGCGCGGCCGGTCGGGACGCCGCGGCGGCGCAGGTAGCGATAGACCAGAACGGCGATGGCCAGATAGCCCACCGCGCCGACCGCGATGCCGACGGTCTCCCCGGCCTTGCCGCTCGGATGGATCAGGACCCGGAGCGCGAGGATGCCGAGCGGGATGCCGGCGAACACCGCGTAGTCGGCGAGCCGGGCCGGCGGCGGCGCGCTCTGCCGGGCCGGGTCGAGCAGGCCGGCGAGGTAGTCGTGCACCTTGACCATGGCCATCGCCACGAGCGGGAGTACGACGATCGTCCAGGCGCTCGCGACGTCGGCCAGCGCCAGGACGATCGAGACGCCGATGACGCCTTCGACGAGGACGGCGCGCTGCCATCCGTTCGGCCGCACCGCCGAGAGCCGCAGCACCCGCCAGTACATCGGCGGCACCGACACGGCCGCCGCGGGCTGGGTGGCTGGCGCGGACTGGGTCGCGGGCTCAGCGGCAGGCCCGGACTGGGTTGCGGGCGCGGCCTTGGTCGCCGGGGCGGACCGGGTTGAGGACGGGGTCATGCGACCGCGCATTCGGCGACGACGACGACCGCCCGCTCGGCCGCGAACGCGGCGTCGTCGGCGGCCCCCTTGATGTGCGCGTCGGCCTCGGCGACCGCGAGGACCGCCCGCCGCAGCGTGTCCGGCCGCCACCGCCGCGCCCAGCCCTGGGCCCGGCGAATCTTCCAGGCGGGCATCCCGAGACCGGCCGCGAGCGAGTCGGGGCTACCCCGGCCGGCGGACGCGACCGCGGCGATCGTGCGCAGGTTGGCCGCGAGCGAGCTGCTCACCAGCACGGGGTCGACACCGGTGGCGAACGCCCACCGCAGCGTCTCCAGCGCGGCCGCCACGTCACCCTCGACCGCCCGGTCGGCGACCGCGTACCCGGTCGACTCCGCCCGGCCGCGGTGATGCGCGGCGACGTCGTCGGCGGTCACGGACGGCCCGGCGTCCGCGACGAGCTGGAAGCAGGCCGTCGCCAGCTCGCGCAAGTCGCCGCCGACCGCCGCGACGAGATCGCCGACGGCGTCGCGCGCGATCGTGCCGCCGGCCGCGCGAATCTCGTCCGCGACGAACTGCTCGCGGTCCCGCGGCGAGCGGATGCGGGGCACCTCGACCACACGGGCGCCGGTCGCCTTCAGCCCGTCGAGCACCGCCTTGCCCTTGGCTCCTCCCGCGTGCGTCACGACCACGCGCGCCTCCGGAATGCCGGCGGCCTCCTGCAACGCGGCGGCGAGGTCCTTCCCGGCATCCTGCACGCCGCGCACCACGAGGACGGGAGTGTCGCCGAACAACGACGGCGAGGTCAGCTCGGCGATCTCCTCGACGGAGACGTCGGCGCACGCGACGTCACGGACGTCGGCACCGGACGCGCCGTACCCGCGCACCGCGTCGCTCACCGCGCGGTCGACGAGGAACTCCTCGTCGCCCACGATGACGGTCACGGCGGCCACGCGCCAAGCATGGCATGCAGCCGCCGGTGCCAGAGGGCTCCGCCAATGAGCGCCGCGACGACGACGAGCACCGCGGCCGGCGTGGCCACGCCCGGTGGAAGCCGCCACCCGGCACCGGGCAGCGCCGCGAAGGATCGCGCCACCATGGCCAGCCATCCGGCCGGCACCGCGGCGACCCAGGCGAGCGCGTGCGCGACGGTCGGCATCGGCACGGCCAGCACCGCGCACGCGACCCCGACGACCGTCGCGGGTGCGACCGCGGGAGCCGCGAGCACGTTGGCCGGCACCGCCCACGGGCCGAGTTGCCCGAACGCCGCGACCAGCACCGGCGTACACGCGATCTGTGCCACGAGCGGCACCGCTACGGCGATGGCGAGCGGGCGGGGCATCCGTCGAGCGAGCCGGTCGGCCACCGGCCGCGCGGTCAGCACGATCGCGCCGGTCGCCAGCACGGACAGCGCGAACCCCGGCGTGCGCGCGAGGAACGGGTCGACGGCGATCAGCGCGATGACCGCGGCGCCCAACGCCGGCAGCGGCTGCCCGCGCCGCCCGACGAACGCGCCGGCCACCACGATGGCGCCCATCGTCGCCGCGCGCAGCACGCTCGGCGACGGCCGGGCGAGGACGACGAACCCGACGATCGCGAGCAGCGACACGGCCGCGCGGGTGCGCCGGCCGGCCCAACTCCGGCGGAGCAAGGCACCCACTGTGGCCAGCACGACGGCGACGTTCTCGCCGCTGACCGCGTTGAGGTGAGTGAGCCCGCTCGAACGGAACGCGTCGACGAGGTCGGCCGGCATGGCGGCGGTGTCGCCGATGACCAACCCGGGCACGAGGCCGCGCTCGTCCGGCGGCAGGCCGCTGGTCGCCACCCGGAACGCGGCCCGGACCCGCCCGGCCACCCGCTGCCAGACCCGTGGCCGGCCGACGAGCTCGGGCTCCCCGACGGCACGGACCGACGCCGCGACCGGGTCTCCGGGCCGGGGCGGGCCGACCCGACCCTCGACGCGCAGCCGTTGCGACGGCAGCAGCCCCAGCCAGCCGGGCCCATGCGCCAGCACGGTCACCGGCGCGTTGTCCGGCCGCCCGTCGACCCGCGTGAGCGTCGCCGCCGCGAGCACGAACCGGAAGCCACCGGCGCTCGTCAGCTCGACCGGGTCGCGGACGAGGGTCAGCTCGACCGGCACCGAGCCACGCCGCCCGACGTACGTCGTGACCGCCGCACTCCGCAGCGCGTGCAGGTGCAACGAGGTGGCCGCCGCCCCGATCACGACCCCGAGCAGCAACCACGCGAAAGTCAGCCGCCGTACGGCGAGCGCGCCGGCCGTGGCCGCGGCGGCAAGGAGCGCGACGAGACCGGCGGCAGCGGGAGAGCCGCCGGCGAGCAGCGCGGCCGCGCCCCAGCAGGCCACGGCGGGAAGCGCGATCACAGCACGACCAGCTCCTTCAGCCGCTCGTACGTCCGCGGACCGACGCCGGGGACCTGGTCGAGCTGCGACAGCGAGGTGAAGCCACCGTGCGCGTCGCGCCACTCGATGATCCGCCGGGCAAGCACCGGCCCGACGCCGGGCAGCGCGTCGAGCTGCTCGGCCGTCGCCGAGCTGAGGCTGACCGGCGCCGGCCCGCCGCCAGGGCCACCACCACCGCCGGCTGACGGCTGGGGCACGCCGATCAGGAGCAGCTGGCCGTCGCTGACCCGCGCCGCGAGGTCGAGGGTGGCGACATCGGCGGGCCGGAGCGCTCCCCCGGCGGCACGCAGCGCGTCCGCGACTCGCGCGCCCGGAGCCAGGCTGACGAGGCCGGGCCGGCGCACCCGGCCGCCGACGTCGACGACGATCTGGAGCTCCGGCGCCGGCGACGGCGCCAGCGCTACCGGCACGGGCAAGGCCGGCGGGTGCGCGGCCGGCCGGTGCAGCAGCAGCCACCCGGACCCGGCCAGCAGCACGAGCGCGGCGGCCGCGACCCAGCCGAGATGGCGCGCGGAGGCCGGGTGCAGCCACGGTGGCACCGAGAGCAGCAGCCCACCCGGCGGGCGCGCGGCGGGGCCAAGGCGCGGCGGCACCCAGCCCTCCTCGGTGACCGCGCCCGCATCGCCCGCCCGCTCGCCCGCCCGCTCGCCCGCGCCGAGCGGCAGCCGGCCGGCCGCCGTACCGAGGTCGTCGTCGTCGCCACGCATGCGAGCACGTTAGGAAGCGCGGCCGACGGGGCGGGCGGTCGCGACGGCACCGGTGGACGGCGCGGCGCCGGCTAGCGACGGTGGACGACGACGCCGAGCAGGCCGAGCCCTACGTGCGCGCCGAGGACGGCGCCGACCTCGCCGACGTACGCCGACGCGAGCCCGGGCAGCGACGCCCGCAGCGAGGCCGCGAGCTGCGCCGCCCGGTCGGCCGCGGCCAGGTGGTGTACCGCGACGTCGACGGGGGCGTCGCCGAGACCGGCCGTCGCGAGCTCCTCCAGTCGAGCCAGCGCCTTGGTCGCGGTACGCACCTTCTCGCATAGTGCGATCCGGCCGTCCACAACGTGCAGCAGCGGCTTGACGGCCAGCGCCGAGCCGACCAGTGACGCGGCCTGCCCGAGCCGGCCGCCGCGCCGCAGCGCGTCGAGCGAGTGGACGTAGAACAGCGCGTTGGTCCGCGCGACCGCGCGGGCCGCGGCGCCGGCCACCTCGTCGATGTCCGCGCCGGCCGCCGCCGCCTCGGCCGCCGCGAGCACCGGGAACCCGAGCCCCATCGCGGTCGACGCCGAGTCCACCACCCGCACCTGCACCTGCGCATCCAACCCGGCAGCCCGGGCGGCGTCACAGGTGCCGGACAGCCCGGCCGACAGGTGCACCGACACGACCGCGTCGTGACCGGCGTCGGCCGCCTGCGCGTACGCCTGCTCGAACGCCGCCGGTGCCGGCCGCGACGTGCTCACCGAGACGTGCGCCCGCAGCGCCGCCGCGACATCGGCGGGCGTGACGTCGGTGCCGTCCGCGCCCAGCCGGCCACCGAGCACGACCTGAAGCGGCACGACGCGAACGTCGTACTTCTCGATCACCTCGGCGGGCAGGCCGTTGGTGGAGTCGGTGACCACCGCGACCCGCGCCATCCGGGTCACGCTAGTCAGCCCGGTACGACGTTGACCAGCCGCGGTGGCCGTACGACGACTGTCCGCACCGGCTGGCCGCCCAACGCGCGCTGCACGGCGTCGGAGGCCAACGCCTTCGCCCGCAGCTCGTCCTCGCCGATGTCCGCCGGCACGTCGAACTTGTCGCGCAGCTTCCCGGCCACCTGCACGACGCAGGTCACGACGTCCTCGACCAGCAACGCGGGGTCGGCGACCGGCCAGCCGGCGAACATGACCGACGGCTCGTTCGCCAGTTGCTGCCAGTCCTCCTCGGCCGCGAACGGCGCGAAGATCGCCAGCATCCGCACCAGTGCTTCGGCACCCTCGCGGATGGCGGTCGCGGCCGCCGCGTCGTCGAGGCCGCGCGTGTCGACGGCTTTGCGCAGCACGTTGGTCAGTGCCATCAGCCGAGCGATCGCGACGTTGAACCGCTTCTGCTCGCACTGCTCGGTCGCCTCCGCCACCATGCGGTGCACCGCGCGGCGGATCTCGACGTCACCGGACCGCGGGTCGGACCCGCGGCCGGCGTCACCGACGTCGCTGGCCAGCCGCCACACCCGCGACAACCACTTCAGGTGCGCGCCGGGCGCGACGTCGGCCCAGTCGATGTCGTCCTCCGGCGGCCCGGCGAACAGCATCGTGATCCGGACCGCGTCGGGCCCGTACCGCGCCAGCTCGGCACCCAGGTCGACGCCGTTGCCCAGCGACTTCGACATCGCCTTGCCACCGTTGATGACCTGCCCCTGGTTGGTCAGGTGCTCGAACGGCTCGACGAAGTCGAGCATCCCCATGTCGTGCAGGACCTTCGTGAAGAAACGCGAGTAGAGCAAGTGCAGGATCGCGTGCTCGACACCGCCGACGTACTCGTCGACGGGCAGCCAGCGCCGCACTTTCTCGACGTCGAAGACCTGCGTGTCGTCGTTGGCCGACGGGTAGCGCAGGAAGTACCACGACGAGTCGACGAACGTGTCCATCGTGTCGGTGTCGCGGGTGGCCGCGGCACCACAGCGCGGGCAGGTCGTCGCGACCCAGTTTTCCGCGCTCTCCAACGGAGAACGGCCGCCTTCGGGGCGAAGGTCGTAACCGGTCAGCGGCAGCTCGACCGGTAGCTCGTCGTCGGGCACCGGCACTTCTCCGCACGCGCCGCAGTGCACGATCGGGATCGGGCAGCCCCAGTAGCGCTGCCGCGACAGCAACCAGTCGCGCAACCGGTACGTGACCGCCGGCTCGCCGTTGCCGTCGCGCTGCAGGTCGGCGGCAACCGCAGCGATCGCCTCGGACTTCGTCATGCCGTCGTACGGGCCGCTGTTGACCAGCACTCCGTCGCCGGCCGTCGCCTCGCCGGTCTCGTTGGGATCGGGCAAGTCAGTGGCGACGACGACCCGCACCGGCAGCCCGAACGCGCGGGCGAAGTCGAGGTCGCGCTGGTCGTGCGCCGGCACGGCCATGATCGCGCCGGTGCCGTAGTCGGCCAGTACGTAGTCCGCGGCGTAGACCGGGATCCGCTCGCCGTTGACCGGGTTGATCGCGAACCGCCCCAACGGCACACCGGTCTTGTCCCGACCTTCGGCCAGCCGCTCGATCTCGGTGTGCCGGCGTACCTCTTCCAGGTACGCCGTGAACGCCTCGCGTTGCTCGTCGGCACACAGCTCGGCGGCCAGCGGCGAGTCCGCGGCGACGACGAAGAACGTCGCGCCGAACAACGTGTCGGGCCGGGTCGTGAAGACACGGATCGGCCGCTCGTGCCCTTCGATCCGGAAGTCGACGTACGCCCCGGTCGACTTGCCGATCCAGTTGCGCTGCATCGTCAGCACGCGGTCCGGCCACTTGCCTTCGAGCTGCGCCATGTCGTCGAGCAACCGCTCGGCGTACGCAGTGATGCGGAAGAACCACTGCGTCAAATTCTTCTTCGTGACCTCGCTGCCGCATCGCTCGCACTTGCCGGCGACGACCTGCTCGTTGGCCAGCACGGTCTGGTCGTTGGGGCACCAGTTGACCGGTGCCGCCTTGCGGTAGGCCAGCCCGCGCTCGTAGAAGCGCAGGAACAGCCACTGGGTCCAGCGGTAGTACTCCGGGTCCGACGTGTGCAGCTGCGTCCGCCAGTCGAACGAGATGCCGAAACGCTTGAACGACTTGGCCTGCGTGTCGATGTTCGCGTACGTCCACTCGCGCGGGTCCATGTCGCGCTTCAACGCGGCGTTCTCCGCGGGCAGGCCGAACGAGTCCCAGCCGGTCGGGTGCAGGACGTCGTACCCGCGCATCATCGCGAACCGCGCGACCGCGTCACCGATGCTCCACGCCTCGGCGTGACCCATGTGCAGGTCGCCGCTCGGGTACGGGAACATGTCGACGACGTAGCGCCGCTCCCGTGAGTCGTCGTCGCGTGGCTCGAACACGCGAAGCGCGTCCCACGCCGGCAGCCACTTGTCCACGATCCCGTGCGGGTCGAAGCCGGTGGAGACCTCCGCCTCGTCGCTCATCGTCGCCTCTCGCTACCTCTCGAGAATTCGGTCCGGACACAAGAAAAGCCCCCGCGAAGGAGGGCTGCCGCGCTGACGTGACGCGCTGTCAGCGCGGCTCGGGAAGGAGCTGCCGGCGGGTCATGTGCAGATCGTACCGTGCGGGCGCAACCGCCCCGATGATTTCCGCGCCGCTCGCTCGTCTTCTCTTCGACGGCGTCGAGGAGGTGTCCGCGCATGGGCGAGACATCGGCGGCGCTGGGTGCCGCAACTGCTCGCATTCGGGCCGGCGACCGCTTCGTCCGGTGCGACCTCGGACCCGCCGCAGGCACCGGTCTCGACCTCGTCGACCGGCTCGCCCGCCTACGCCTCGACGCGCGCCGGCACCGCTGCCGGCTGGAGATCCGTACGGCGGACGCCGACCTGGCCGGGCTGCTCGAGCTGGCCGGCCTCGACGGCGTCGTACTGCGCCAGCGATAGTCAGTCGGGCAACGCCGCCGGGAGGCCGAACCGGCCGAACAACGACGTGTCGAGGAAGTGGTGCACGTGGCTGATCCGGTCGCCGGACACCTCGATCACCTGCAGCGACCACGGCACATGCGCAGGCCCCTCGTGGTTGCGCCGGTACTGCCCGAACGCGGGGTAGCCGTTGGCGGTCGTCGGCAGCAGCCGCGATCCCTTGCAGCCGATGCCGGTGCCGAGGTACCAGTGGTAGAGGTCGTCGCGGCCTTGCAGCCACAGCGCGAGCGGCGGCATCGAGATGCTCGCGTCCTCGTGCAGCAACGTCACCAGCGTGTCGATGTCGTAGCGCTCGAACGCGTCGACGTACCTCGCCAGCAACGCGCGTTCGGGCGCACCGAGCGCGTCGGCGGGTGCGGCCGTCGCGGACGCCCGCGGCGACGCGGCGAGGGTCGCCCGGGCGCGTTGCAGCGCACTGTTCACCGATGCGACCGACGTGTCGAGCAGCTCGGCGACCTCGGCCGCCTGCCAGCACAGGACCTCGCGCAGGATCAGTACGGCGCGCTGCCGCGGCGGCAGGTTCTGCAACGCCGAGACGAACGCGAGCCGGATCGAGTCGCGCAGCACCGCGCGTTCCGCGGGGTCGCTCGTCGCCGGGACGACGGCGCCGTCCGGCGTCGGCTCGACCCACACCGACTCGGGCAGCGGCTCGCCCACCGGCGTCGTCGCCGGAACCGGCGAGGACAGGTCCATCGGCAACGCGCGCCGCTGCCGGCTGCGCAGCATGTCGAGGCAGACGTTGGTCGCGATCCGGTAGAGCCACGACCGCACGGCCGACCGGCCCTCGAACGCGTCCCACCCGCGCCACGCGCGCACCATCGTTTCCTGGACGGCGTCGTCGGCGTCGTATGTCGAGCCGAGCATCCGGTAGCAGTAGCCGGCGAGCTCGACCCGGTAGGCCTCGAGTGAGGGGGTCGCGATCTCGGTGCTCACTGCGACTCCCAACGACTGCGGCGGTTTCCCTACCGTACGACGACGGGAGTACGCGGATCAGCAGGTCGCGGTGCCCATCAGCGCGGCGAGTCGCCGTACCGCTTCGCGCAGCCGCGCGATCGGCAGCCGGCCTGCGTCGACCGCGGCGACGATGGCCGCCCGTACCCCCGCGACGAGCGGGCCCGGGCTCCTGGTGTCGCCTCGACCGATGATCACCGCGTCCGCGCCGGCCGCGAGCGCCCGGACCGCGGCGGCGTCGAGGCTGAAGCCCGCGGCCGAGATGGCCTCCGCCGACAGCGAGTCGGTGATGATCACGCCGCGGAACCCGAGCTGCCGGCGCAGCAAGGCGGTCGCCGCCGACGACAGGCTGACCGGTAGCGGCGAGAGTCCCGGCACGACGGCGTTGGACGTCATGACCGCCGGCAGCCCGGCGCGTACGGCGGCGGCAAACGGCGCGAG
Source organism: Frankiaceae bacterium (assembly GCA_030840525.1). Classification (GTDB taxonomy): domain Bacteria; phylum Actinomycetota; class Actinomycetes; order JAFAQI01; family JAFAQI01; genus BP-197. Next base: position 34,670 of record JAVEEI010000210.1, on the reverse strand, counting down.
GTCGCGGCCTTGTAGTGCCCGCAGCGGCGCGGTGACGGCGGGCGCCGCATCCGTATTGGCGGAGGCCGTGCCCAGCCCCGGGTAGTGCTTCACGACGGGGACGATGCCCGCGTCGAGCAGGCCGCGTGCGAACGCGAGCACGTCGGCGGTCGCGGTCGCGGGGTCGGCGGAGAACGAGCGCTTGCCGTCGGGGTGCGTCGCGTCCGGCCCGGGGCCCGCGTCGAGGTCGGCGACCGGCGCGAGGTCGACCCGTACTGTGAGCGCGCGCAGCGCCCGCCCCATCGTGCGCGCGGCCGCGCGGACCCCGTCCGGGCCGCGAGCCGCGAGGTCGCGCGGCCACGGCAGCGCGCCGGTGAGCGCGGCCAGCCGCTGGATGCCGCCGCCTTCCTCGTCGCTGGCGACCAGTAGCGGCCACGCACCGGCCGCGGCGTGCAGCCGGAGCAGCTGCGCCCGCACGTCGCCCGCCGGGCTGCCGAACAGGACGACACCACCGAGACCGGACGCGACGGCCGGCTCGACCGCGGCGAGGTCGTCCAGCCGGGCCGGCGCCATCAGCACCGCCCCCGCCAGCGACCGCGCCGACCAGGTGCTCACCCGCAGCGGGCAGCTCGTCGGGGTCGGCGCCGGCGTAGGGGCGGACGGCGTCGCGGACGGCGAAGCGGGCGCGGGAGTCGGCGTCGGCGCCGGGCTCGTCGGTATTACGACGGGCTCCGACGGGCCGGCATGGGGACTGCGGGCGGACGGCGACTGGCACGCGGTGACCACCGCGAGCGTCGCGACGAGCGCCGCACCGGTCCGGAAACGCCGCACGGTCCCCCCTCGATTGAGGTCTGACCGTACGACGCGCGGGGCCGCCGTCCGGTTGGCCCGGCCGGTTGGCGCGCGGGTGGCGGTAACGAATCCGGGGGTTCGCGCGTACCACTTCCAAGCAGAAGCTTCGGCCGGCAGGAATACCGGCCGATGAAGAGGTATCTGTGACCCCAGATCACGGAGGCAGAAGATGTTCCGTCGTATCGCCGTCGTCGCCGTACTCGTCGGTGCCGGCATCGCCGTCGCGCCCACCGGGGCATCCGCGACACCGCTGTGCGAAACGGTCACCTACAACGGCGTGACCACGTTCACCGTCGGACCGGACTGCATCCCCTACCCCGGCACGACCGAGTGCTCCACGGGCGTCATCCAGCTCGGCATCCTCGGCACGGTGCCGAACGACATCTGCCTGCCGCACTGATCTCACCGAGCGTGGGCGCCGCCGCTGACCGCTCAGTCGCCCAACCGCTCAGTCGCACTTCACGACGTCGGTGTGGCCGCAGAGCACGCTGTCGCCGTTCGAGTACTGCCCCTCGTCGATCCCGTACCGGCCGAGCCCGAACGGCGCGTCGATGTACACGTGCTCGTGGGCGGTCTCCCCGCGCCCGAGCGGGTGCTTCGACAACCGGGTGTCGGCGACGACCGGGGCCGCCGGCGCCGGCGCCGAGGCGGTTCGCCGGGCCTGCGCCGAGCGCGGCATCCCCACGGCCATGGGCGCGCGGACGACCGCGTGCGGCGTACGGATGACGTCCCTGGTGTCGGCGGCCACGACGACCGTCAACTGGTGGGCGCCGACGGCGGGCGCGGGCGCGCTGCCACCGCCGAAGACCGTCGCGGTGAGCGCGGTGGTCGAGACCAGCGCCGCGCCGAGGAAACCGTTGGCGGCCGCGGGGGCCATGCTGCGGCCGACCCGGCTCGAGCCCCGGCGGAAGAGCAACACGGCGGGTACGGCGAACGCGGCGGTCCGGTCGCAGAAGTCGGCCATCGCGGCGGCGAGCCGCTTACGGCTCTTGAACAGGGCCTGGCGGACGGCTTCGGGCGAGCACGCGAGCGACTCGGCGATGCTCGACGGGGTCATGCCTTCGGCGACGCTGAGCCACCAGGCGCGGCTCTGCGACGGCGGGAGCGCGGAGAGCGCCATCCCGAGCGTCGAGAGGCACTCGCTGTCGAGCACGCTCTGCTCGACGCACTTGGGGTCGGCGGTCGAGTCGTGCGCCGTGGTCTCGCCGCCTACGTCGCACATCCGGCGGGCGCGGGCAAGGTCGGCGGCGACGTTGCGCCCGACGACGACGAGCCAGCCCCACAGCGACCGCTCGTCGCGGTTGAGGTCGATGGCCTCGTAGGCGCGGACGAGGGTCTCTTGGGTGATCTCCTCGGCGTCGCGGGCGCCCCACACCCGGCGGGCGTAGCGAAGCAGTCTCGGCTGGAACCGCGCGTAGAAGTGCGCGAACTCCTGCTCGGTCCGGGCGATCGAGTCGGCGTGCGCGTGACTACATTCGACGCAAGTGTCCGATTCGAGGCCGAACAACGCGTGGGTCATGCGTGTCCCTCGCTCCACAGAATGTCCGACGATGTCGCATCATGCCGTACCTGCGTTGATTCCACAACGGAGGTAGGGCGGGCTCCCACGTCCGTACCAACGAGCCACCGGAGCCGCCGTAACGCGGGCGAGGGTAACGATCAATGCCCGACTTGCGTATCTCTCGTATGACGTCGGGGGTCGCGTTCAGCGAGGGACGGGCCGACCCGCGTGGACCCGCGGTGGACGGCGAGATCCGGCACACCCCGCTCGAGCTCGTGGCGCACGTCGCCGGCCAGCTCGGCGAGAACCTCGAGCTGCACCAGATCCTGGGCGAGATCGCCCATGCCGGCCGCGCGCTGCTCGACATCGACCGGGTCAGCATCTTCACCCTCGACGGCGACCTCCTCCGGCCGGCCGTCTCCGTGTCGCGGGTCGCCGACGACCAGCTCTGGGCGACGTTCCGGACGATGCCGCCGGTGTCGCTCGACCTCAGCAGCGAGGCGCGCGTGCTGCTCGCCCGCGGCCGGGCCGTCCAGATCGACGCGCGGGTCTCCCCCGTCGTACCTCCCGAGTGGCGTCGTACGTTCGCGCTCACGAACCTGGCGATCGTGCCGCTGCGCGGGGCGGACTCGGTGCGCGGCGTGCTGATCGGCGACAGCTCGGACCCGGCCCGCGCCCGGCTCACCCCGGAGCAGCTGCACGCGCTCGAGACTGTCTCGTCGCTGGCCGGTCTCGTGCTCGAGCGGCACGAGCTCGCGATCACCAGCCTCAGCCAGACCGCCGACCTGCTCGCGGTCACGCGGGCGCTGGCGGAAGCGGACACCCGGGCCGAAATCGCCACGGCGGCCGCAGTCGGGCTGCGCGACGTCTTCGGGGCGTCGACGGCGGTCGTGGGCCTGGTGGCGGAGGACGGCGCGTTCGACGCGACCGGCCACGCCGGCGACCTCGGCGGGTCGACGGTCGACTGGACCGCCGTCGACTGGGCGGCGGTCACCACGGCGTGCCACGCGGCCGACCCGACCAGCGACCACGTGGTCGTCGGGCACGACGACGGCGTGATGCTCGTCGGCGGGCTCGACGGTGCGCGCCTGGTCGTCGCGGGCCGGCTCACCGGCGTCGCGAACGCCGACGCCGGGTGCCGGCAGCGGGCGTACCTCGTCCTCGACCAGGTCCGGCACGCGGTCCACCGGCACCGCTCGCAGGCGGCGGAGTCGCTGGCGCGGCAGCGGCTCGGCGACGTCACGGCGTTCGCGGCCGCGGCGACCGCGCAGGGCCCGGTCGCCAAGCTGGTCGACCGGCTGGCCCCGCCGCTGCGCACGGTCGCGGGCGCGGAGCTGCTCGACCTCGTGGTACATCCGGCGGCGCGGGCGCGGGCGCTCGGCCTCCGGCCGCCGACGGCCGGCGAGACCCGGCGGATCAACGCCTGGCGAGCGGCGGCGTCCGCTCCGGAGCCCGTGCTCGTCGACGGGCGCTGCGCCGTCCCGCTGGTGTCCGGCGGGAACGTACTCGGCGCGATGCTGCTGCGGGTGACGCCCGAGTCCGACCTCGAGGCCCTCCAGCACGCGAGCGCGCTAATCGGCCCGGTCGTCGAGACGGCGCTGCTACGGCGCGAGCTCGACGAGCACCGCCAGCGCGCCGAGGCGATGGGCGACCGGATCCGGGTCGAGGCGAAGTCGCGGACGACCGCGCTGGAGCGGCTGGAGACCGCGCTCACGCTCACCCGCGCGGCCGGTGCCGAGCCGGCCCGCAACGGGGTCAACCGGGCCGTCGACGTGGCGCGGGTGCAGGAGCTGGTGCGCAACGCGAGCCTCGAGCTCGCCGGCGCGCAGTCGGCGGCCGCGGCGTGGTCGACGCGAGCAGGGCTGGTGGGCAAGCTGCGCGCCCTCGCCCGGAGCGTGGCACGGCCGGAGTTCTCGGTCAGCGTGCGCGCGGCGGCCGGCATCGCCGACGTCGAGCCGCCCCAGTCGTCCGCGCTGGTGCTCGCCGTACACGAGGTGCTGCGGCTGGCGGCCGTCGTACGCGCGTCTCAGGTCGTCGTCCGGGTCAACAGCGACGCCGGCGAGCTCACGGTCGAGGTACGGGCCAACGGGCGCCTGGCGCTGGCCGACCGCCTCGGCGACGCGGCGCCGCACGTGACCCTGCGGGCGCTGCAGCGCGACCTCGAGCAGGTCGGGACGCGGGTGGAACTGTCGAACGGCGGTACGTCGTTCGTGGTGAGACTGCGAACGGCCCGGACGCCTACCGAGGGGTAGAGGTCCGGGCCGTCCGGTTTGCTTGTCGTGCGCGGCGCTTAGCTGCCGACCTTCACGCAGGACGGCTGGCCGGCTGTGTACTTCGCGGTTGGTGCGGACTGGGCCGTATCGCCTTGGCCTAGCGTGGCGAGGGTGTGACCCAACGCGGTACTCGGGCTTTGCATAACCGTCGAGCTTGACGCGGCGAAACTGGTGAAAACGCTCTTTCCATTCTTGATCAGCGAGGTTCCCGTCGCTTTCGCAAAGTCCGCGAGGGAGATGCTGTACCGGATCTCATTCTTGGTGGGATCGAGGGTTGCGGTCCCGTAGTTGTATGTCGTCGTGGTGCCGAACGGGCCGTTCGTGACCGCGAGCACGTCCAGGCTGCTGCCGTCGACCTTGAAGTCGAACTCCCACTGGCGTCCCTCCGGGCTGGAGGTATCGGTGGTGGTAAGTTTCACGACCCGAATGACTGTCGTCAGCGTCGTCGCGTTGGTCGCAACATCCGCCGATGTGATGTCCATGCTCTGATCCGACAGCCCACTAGGGGCTTTCTTGACCAGGTTGCATACGGGCGGAGCCGGCTTCTTGACGGGCTTCTTCGTAGCCGCGGACGCGGCATCCGCGCCCACTGCGGTCAGAGCGCAGACGGCGGCCAAGCAAGCCACGCGGCGCAGGATCGATGCTCTGGGTTGCATGTCATCCTTCCCTCAAGAAATGCGGCTGGGTGTAGCCAAGAGATCCCTTGAAAGACATACGGGCTTCGGCGCGATCGCGTTACCTCGTCCGGCCCGCATCCACCAGTACAACGCCGTCGCGCACGTCGAGGTAACGCTTTGGCCGGCTTGCACGTACCACATACGACTCGGGGACACGCTGGCGATCCGTCCGCCTCACCTTGGCCACACGCCCGGGGTGTCCGCGCCGAGTTATCGGGATCAACGCCCAGGGAGGGCACATGAAGGGTTCCACCAAGGTTCGGATGGGTCTGGCCGCGATGGCGGCCGGCGCGATCGCCGTCGTCGCGCTCCCCGCGAGTGCTTCGACCGGCACCGCGACCATCACCGGTGGCGGCAGCATCACGCCGCCGCTCGACACGTCGTCGCAGACGCACACGTTCACGTTCGGCGGCACCGGCGTGGCCGCGACCGACACGTACCAGGGCGCGTTCAACTGCAACGTCAGCGGCACCGATGTCGGTTCCGGCGGCGCGGCCGGCGGAGACGTGGCCACGGGCTCCGGCACGTTCACCGGCTCCTGCTCCCCCGGCACGACCATCAGCAACGGTCACTTCGACCGTCACGGTGGCGCCGTTACCGTCACCGGAACTGCGTCGGGCACGGTCAGCGGCTCTTTCACCGGTGCCTGCTCGTTCACCCCGACCGGGCCGTTCCCGTCGGTCGGTACGTACCAGGTCGTTTGCCACTTCGCGATCCACTAACAATCGAAGTCGTTACCTGGCTTTCAGTTCCTCGTTTCACCAGTGGGGCGGCGGGCTTTCCCGCCGCCCCACACCCAGCGGAGGACACGTGATTTCAGCCCGGCCTAAGCCTGGCGCCTTTGGAAACTTCGCGCGCTGCGCCACGGCTCTACTGATCGTGACGTCGCCCCTTATCGTGCCCGCGACCTCCGCCGGTGCCGACAACAGTGCTTCGACCGTGACGATCACCGGCACCTTCAAGCCATCTTTGGTGCGCCCAGGTTGGAATGCGGCGTCATCGGGACCCTACGCAGGGTCGCTCGGAGTGCTCTTCGATTCCTCGTCCAAGTCCGTGCTGACCCTCGACTCAGGGTCGCCGGCCTACGTGGCGGCGTACGACTCAACGACGTTCAAGCCGCGCGCGAACTCCGCGCGCTTGCTCGACGGCACCATCACCGCCGTTCTCTCTGATCCTCGGCTCCCGGGCGTAGCGGTCGCAGTCGGGAGCGGCCAGAAGTCCGCGACCACCGCGATCGAGCACCTCGAGGTCCGCAATGGACGTGTCGTTGTCACAAAGCGCATTCCGATCACCACCCAGCAGACCGTCGTAGGTCTCGCGTACGACCCCATGACCCACGACTTCTTCGCGCTCCTGGCAACTTACGCCCCGACGAACTTCATCACCGGTGAAGTTCCGGGGAGTGTCGAACTGTCTTTCATCGACCAGAGCAGCGCAAAAGTTGTCTGGACGCAAGCGCTACCAAACTGCAATCTCCCGATGCAGTTCACCCTCCACGCGCTTCCACCGGCGGGACTGAGCGCACCGATCGGCGTAGTGCGCAGCCCGCACGTCGTCGACATCGGCTGCTCCGCACAGGGCACCGAATCAACGAATCTCGGGAAGTTCCCCATCCCCGTTGGCGTAGGCATCGTGACCCTGAACGGGACCGGCGCGGGGACGACTTACAGCGGGTTCGATCTCGATCCATATCCGGGAGACTTGACGTCCGCGCCATCTGGGCTTTGGTTCCCGACCGCCGAACGAATGGCGGTGCAGGTGACAAACGTGGTCAACGTTGGAGGCTGGGCGTTGTTCGACGGGCGGCATAGCAACTATGTCGGCATCGTGCCAATGCCGCAGCAGGCGCAGCTAGCTGGCACAGACGCCCTACACAGCCGGCTCTACCTGGTGAGTGAGGTGCACACGACCGGGTTGGTGGCCACAGACGTTCAGGTCACCCCTGCCGACCAAGGACACAACTACCCAAAGTTCGCCGCTGACCCCACCGAAAGGACCGGAGGCCAGGGCAGAGTGCCGGCGAACGGCAGCGTCGCGACCGACCCGAGCACCGGCCGGCTGCTCTTGCTGTACCAAGGCAGCGACACGTTTGTCGTGGCGCACGACAACTTCCCGTATTACGCGCCGCCCGCGCCGCCCAACGTCGACCGAAACACAGCAGGTATCCCCGAAGTTGACGGAAAGACAGCGGCGAACTACTCCGGTTCCGCTCAAGGCTACGGCTCAGTTATCCGCCAGGTCGGAGGCGAGGCGGCCCTCCAGTACAACACCGTGCCGATTGGCAACGGTGATCAGCTCAAGGGCACTCGACAATTCGCGACGAGTTATCTCGACCAACTCGCGCTCACAAACGCGAGCGCGCAAGTCACGGCGATCACGGGCGTCGTTGATCAAGGCAACACACAAGGTCAGTTAAGCCAAGGGGGCGTTAGTTGGCCTTACGCGCCAGTGGCATGCGTCGACTTCGGTAGCGGACACAAGACAGCTTCGGCAGACGGCGGCACGGCCACATGCGACGCGGCCTCAGCGTTGGCTACAGGTTCTATCGTCGGCTCATCGTCCAGCGCGGCGGTGCCCGGTCAGCCGACTCCGGACGTCATCGCCATCGGCGGAACGTCGCTGTCCACCTCGACTGCCGCCCAACACGGCAAGGGCATGACCACGTCGGTCAGGTCCACGGCGTCCGGGATATCAGTGCTCGGTGGCGTTCTGCGCATCGGCAAAGTGATGGTCGAATCAACGGCTCACGCCAACGGTCAAGCGGGCGGGGCGACCGCGAAGTTCGACCGAAGCGTTCAATACGTCTCGCTCAACGGCACCGAGCTGTGCACGACGGGATGCGACATCCACTCGGTCGAAAAGACCGTCAACGCACAACTCAGCGGCCACGCTCGCATCACGTTCCCCGAGCCGGACCCGACGGAGCTTCACAGCCCGGGCGGTTACCAGGCCGTCATACGACGCGATCCGTTCGCGCAGGCGGAGGAAACGACCCTCAACGACCAACCGGGAACTCGAGGCGAAATCCCCGGAATGGTGATCACCATCTTCGAAGACAACAGTGAATCGTCCCGGACGATCGTCTACCTTGCGGGTACCGAGGCGGACGCCCACTATGGCGTGTACTCACTCGGCGGCGACTGCGCATCGTGCCCGCCTCCGGTGAACCACCCCGTCCCGGCGCCCGGTAATTCCGGAGGCGGCAACCCCGGAATTCCGGGCGGCTCCGCCACACAGCCAACCTCGCCGTCAGGTGGACAACCTCCGGTTGTGGCGAGTGGAACCAACGTGGGCGGTTTCATCAAGCACGGTTGGGAGTTGCTGATCGCTGGCCTCGGGCAAGCGCTACGCACGTTCGGCGTGTGGCTTGTTCTGCTCCTGCCCGTTTACCTCTCCGCCCGCCGTTGGGCGCTCGCCAACCGACACTAAAGGGCCGTCCGGCTCGCCCTGACCGGGGCCGGCGGCAATCCACTGGAGGATCAAGAATGAATCGGCCTCGGCCGGCTACGGAGAGCGCGCTTGGCACGTTGGCGCTCATCGTCGGTGTCGGCATCGCGCTCAGCGTCGTAAATATCGCCCCGTCCGGGACCACGCAGGTCGTGGCTGGTGGCGGTGGGAACGTGGGCAACACCGGCGTTCAAAACGGAACAAACGTTCTCCCCAACGCGCCTGGCGTGAAGAGCGGACCTGGGACACAGCCGGTTCCGGGGACCACGAATCAGAACGGGTCGACGAATACTGCGATCCCGGAAGCGAAGCCAGGTCTCGCGTGCGACCGGCAGCACAACGGCGGGACCACCGATCGGGGGATCACCGCAACGTCGATCACGATGGCGGCGACGACCGTGACAGACGGTCCCGGCGCGAGCTTCCTCGGCCCGATGAATGGTGCGATGAGCGCGATCCAAGCGCAGGTCAACCAAGGTGGCGGGATCTGTGGCCGCAAGCTCGTCCTCAAGCTCAACAACGACTCCTGGCAGCAAGCTCTCGGCCTGAAGTACATCCAGGACTTCGTGCAGGGTGACCACGTCTTCGGCTTGGCTGTGAACCCGGATTCGGAAGGTCTCTACGCCGCGGCGAAGGCGGGCTACCTGGATCAGCAGCAGGTCCCCGTCGTCGGGTCCGGCGGACAAACGGCGGTCGAGTACAACGACCCATGGATCTGGCCTGTGGGAACCGCGACCGTTTCCCAGATGCACATCATGGCCAAGGACGCGTACGCCAGGGGTGCCCGAAATTTCGCAATCGCCTTCGATGCTAAGTATCGCTTCGGAATTGAAGGCGCCTACGCGTACGAGAAAGCAGTAGAGCGTCTAACCGGCAAGCCGATTCAGGGCTTTTCAGGCACGCAGTCGCTGAGCTCGTGTGACAGCAACTCTCGGTTCTGCGGGGTGCAGCCAGGACAGTCGAGTTACACGAGCCAGGCCACACAGTTCAACAACGCCTGCTACGGGCAGATCTCCGGCGCGGCGGACTGTGACTTCATCGCCTACCTGATGGAGCCGCAGATGGCGTTGGCCTGGCTAAGCAACCGCGGGCAGTCGTCACCGCACTACGGGAGCGCCGGAGCCCAACCTCTGTTCGACCGGCAAGCCTTCGCGAACCAGTGTCAGACCGCGTGCTCTGACCCCACCGGCTTCGTGGTTTGGACGGGTTACCAACCCCCAGAGGGTGCTTATGCCGCGCAAACCGCGGAGACGCAGTACGTCAGTGACCTCAAGAGCAACGACAGTTCCGCGGATGTGGATGACCAGTTCGTGGAGGGCGCCTACATCGGCATGAAGCTGCTTGTTGACGCACTCACGACAGTGGGACCTGACCTCACACGGGAACGGCTAAAGGCGGCCCTCGACACGTTGACGTTCCGAAGTGGGCTCTCGAAGCCGCTCGTCTGGTCACCTGGACACCACTTCGCGAACGATGGTGCGATGGGATGGCGGCTTAACTATTCGAACGGATCGTTCTCGGGGTTCTCCGCTGTGACGTCGTTCGAGACCGACCCATGGCTCGGCCAGGACACCCTCAAATAGGCGGATGAGAAGACGATGTATGTCCTGAGCCAATTCGGGCTCTACCTGCTGCTGTCACTGCCGCTCATCGGCGCGTACCTGATGTTCGCCGTCGGCGTCGTCGTCATCTTCCGTGCGTCGCGGGTCCTCAACCTCGCGCACGGTGCGATGGCGATGCTGCCGGCCTACGTCACCTACTCGTTCGTCAAGCACGGCGTACCGACGTTTGTCGCGTTGCTCCTGGGTGTGATCTCGGGTGCCCTGCTCGGCATGCTCGTCGAGCGCACGTTCGTCCGCCCACTCGCCCGGCAGGGTCCCACTGCGCAGACCGTTGGCACCGTCGCGGTCTTCGGATTGGTCGTCGCGGCCGTCGCGCAGATCTACGGCAGCGGCTCGGTGCAGGCACCGCACATCTTCCCCGATGGCGGCATCACCGTGTCGACAGCGGTGCTTAGGTGGGGCCAGATCGGCCTGTTCGGCGTAGCGGTCACTTCGCTCGGCGCCAGCCTGCTGCTGCTCCGCAAGACCAGGCTCGGTCTGTCGATGCGCGGCGCGGCGGAAAACCCGCTGGCCGCCTCCTTGATGGGCGTCAACCCGCTACGGATGGCGCGGTTGGCGTGGTCGCTGGGCGGTGCGCTCGCCGGGCTCGGCGGCATCTTGCTCGCCGCGGTGACCAGCCTCGACCCGTACTCGCTGTCGCTGCAGATGCTGCCCGGGTTCGTTGCCGCGCTTATCGGTGGTCTGGGCAGCCTGCCCGGCGCGCTCGTCGGCGCGTTCATTGTTGGCTCGATCGAGGGTTTGGTGCCGGCGTTCGGCCTCGTGCCCGGCCTGCGCGGGTTCGCCGGCCAGGTCGGTGTCCCGGAGGTCGTGCTCACCGTCCTCGGCCTCATCGTGCTGTTCCTTCGCGGCCAGCGTTACTCCGCCGCTGAGACGACGGGTGGCTTGAGCCAAAACCAGGCCGCGACGATCACGCACAGTGCCTACGACCCGCGGCACCTGCCGCGCCGCGGCGGTCGCCGCCGGCTCAACCGTTACGTCCTACTTGGCCTACTGGTCGCCTGGCCGTACCTGCCGCTCGGGTTCCTGCCGGTCGACAAGTTCTCGCTCCTCGGCGACGCCAATCAGGCCGGCGCGTACTTTCTCGTCGCTGCCAGTCTTGTCCTACTGACAGGCTGGGTCGGTCAAATCTCGCTGGCCCAGGGCGCGTTCGTCGGCATCGGAGCCTTCGGAACCGCACTGCTGGCTCATCACATGCCGATGCCGTTCCCGGTTGGGATGATCGCCGGCGGCGTCCTCGGTGGCGGCGTCGCGGCGGCGCTCGGTGTGGTCGCGTTGCGGGTCCGCGGCCTCTACCTCGCCGTCGCGACGCTTATCTTCGCGTGGATGGCCGACGCTTACTTGTTCATCACACCTTGGTTCGCGTCGGGTGGTAGCGCGACTCTCAACGTGCGTAAGGTCGGCATTACGGGGACGTTCCCGTTCTTCGACTTCACGGACCGGAAGACCTTTTACTTCGTTGTGCTCGCGATCTGCTCAACGGTCATGTTTGGTTTGCTGAACCTGCGCGATTCGAAGACGGGCCGCGCCTTCGCGGCCGTTCGCGGGTCCGAGACCGCCGCAGCGGCGCTGGGCGTCAACGTTGTACGGACGAAGCTGTTTGCGTTCGTCGCAGCTGGCGCGATCGCCGGTATTGCTGGAAACCTCGAACTCACTAACCAGACGACGGTCGTTTCGGACCAGTTCAACCTGCAAGCGTCGCTGCTCATTCTCGCTATCGCGGTCGTGGGTGGACTGCGCAGCCTAGGCGGAGCCGTCGCAGCTTCGTGCGTGTTCGCCGGGCTCGACGAGTTGTTCTTCCGCGTCCCCGCGCTCGGCCGCCTCTTGCAGCTGGTGTCCGCCGTACTGCTCGCGGCCGTACTCCTCGCCTACCCCGGCGGTCTCGCGGCGCTGCCGAACACGTTCCGCAACCTTGCCCGGCGCTTGCGCGAGTCCGGGTTCGGGCAGCGCGTCATCGTGCCGGCGGAAGCGCGCTACGCCGACGCGAAGGCCGCGGTGCGGGCCAGACTGGTCGCGCTCGTCGCCGGCGAGGACAGCCCGTTGCGGCGCGCGGCCGAGGCGGTACGGCGCGCCGTTCCCCGCCGTCCGGTCGCTGGCGGACGGGAGTTCACGTCCATCGTCGTACCGCACCAGGACCGGCACGAAGACGCGCCGGTTCCCGCCGAGACGACGGCGGCGACCGAGCCCGCCGAGCCCGCAGCGCCTGCGGCAAAGACGAGGACCCGCCGGCCCGAGCTCGACGACGCCCCGGTCGCGCTGCAAGCTGACAACATCACCGTCCGCTTCGGTGGCCTGACGGCAGTCTCCGAGGCGAGCATCGAGGTGCCGCGCGGCCATATCGTGGGGCTCATCGGCCCGAACGGCGCCGGCAAGACGACGCTGTTCAACGCGGTCTCCGCGCTCAACCAGCCGACCACCGGAACGGTCCGCCTGTTCGGCGAAGACGTGACGGCGCTGGCTGCGCACGAGCGGGCCGCGAGAGGTCTCGCCCGGACGTTCCAGGTCATCCAGCTCTTCCCGGAGCTCACCGTCTTCGACAACCTCATGGTCGCGACGCACGTGCACAACCCGACCGGGCCGGCTGCGCACATCGTCGCGACCGCGAAGGCGATCCGCGCCGAGAGCGCCGCCGAAGAGACCTGCCGGCGAGTGGTCGACCTGCTCGGGCTGCAGGAGATCGCCGACCGGTCGGCCGCGGGCTTGCCGTTCGGCACGCTGCGCCGGGTGGAGTTCGCCCGCGCGCTCGTGTCCGGCGCGCCGCTGGTCATGCTCGACGAGCCGGCGAGCGGTCTCGACGACACCGAGACGAAGCTGTTCGCCGACGTACTGCTCCAGGCCCGCGACGAGCTCGACCTGTCGGTGCTGCTGATCGAGCACGACGTGCACATGGTCACGTCGACGAGCGACTACATCTACGTGCTCGACCGCGGCCAGATCATCGCCTCCGGTCGGCCCGAGGAGATCACCAAAAACCCCGCCGTCATCGCCGCGTACCTCGGCGAGGCCGCGGCCGAGGCCGACACCGAGCGCAAGCCCGCGCGCAAACCGCGCAAGCGGGCGGCCGCGAAGCCCGAGGAGCCGGTGCTGCTGTGAACGACATCCTGCTCGACGTCAACGACGTCAACGTCTACTACGGGCTGGTGCAGGCCCTGCGCGGCCTGTCGATCCAGGTTGGCGTCGGCGAGCGGGTCGCGCTGCTTGGCGCGAACGGCGCCGGCAAGACGACGACCCTGCGCACCATCTCCGGCATGCTCGCGCCGCGTTCCGGCTCGATCAATCTCGCCGGGCAGCCGATCGGCGGCAAGCCCGCGTTCGACGTCGTACGCGAAGGCGTGGCGCACGTGCCCGAAGGCCGCGCGCTGTTCGCCGGCATGACCGTCGAGGAGAACCTCACCCTCGGTTTCGCCTCGCAGCCCAACGACCGCGACGTACTCCACCACCGGCGCGACCGGGTCTACGACTACTTCCCGATCCTGCGCGAGCGGTCGAAGCAGGCGGCCGGCACGCTCTCCGGCGGCGAGCAGCAGATGCTCGTGATCGGGCGCGCGCTGATGTCGGAGCCGCGGCTACTGCTCGTCGACGAGCTCTCGCTCGGGCTCGCGCCGAAGATCGTGGCGCAGATCTTCGAGATCCTCGAAACCGTCAACCGCGACGGCACGGCCGTGCTGATCGTCGAGCAGTTCGTGCACATGGCGTTGCAGAACACCGACCGCGCGTACGTGCTCCGCAAGGGCGTCGTCGTCGACTGCAAGCCGAGCGCGGAACTGCTCGGCGACCCCGCGCTCATTCGCTCGTACCTCGGCGAGGGCACCGCCGCGTAGGTTTGGACGCGAATGTCGGCACCCACGGTGCGCCGTCCGCGCGCGCGCCGTCCCGTACGCCGCGCGCGCTTGGTCGCGTCCGCCGGCATCGTCGTGGTGCTCGTCGTCGCACTGGTGCTCGCGGTCGAGCTGCCGTCGGGCGGGCGCGACCATCCCTCGGCGGCCACCGTCCAGCGCTACGAGAACGCGATCATCAAGCCGGTCAAGGACTGGGGCAGCGTCGAGATCCTCGGGATGCGGCCGTCGGTCAAGGACCTCCTCGGCGGCAAGGGCACGTTGCCGCCCGCCGCGGTCATCACCGAGTCACAGGCGTGGGTCGCGGCGTTCGCGCACGACCGTGCGCTCATCGCGGCCGTCCGTCCGCCTGTCGGCCTGGGGCCGTGCCGGGGGCTGCTGTTGCGCGCGCTCGACAAGTACGTCGAGGCGGCGCGCGGGTTCGGGCGCGCGGCGTCGACGCCGCTGGCGCAACGGCGACCCCTCATCGAGAGCGCGATCACGACGGCGAGCGACGGCGACAAGCTGTTCGACCAGGCGAGTGCGGTACTCCAGCGCGCCCGCCTCGCCGCCGGGCTGACCGTCAGCCCGGACTTCCCGAACCCGCAGCTCTCGACGCCGTAGGCGAACCGTCGCCGCCCGGCCGGCACTCGCCGGTCTTGTCCACGAAATATGAGAGGACCGATCCGCTTGCGCACCCACGTCTCGTTGCTCGCGGTAGCTGTCGTCGCCGCCGCCGGCACCGGCTTGACCGTTGGTTCACCGACCCACGTCTCCGCGACGCCGCTCTGTTACGACGTGTCCGCTTCGACCTTCCTGACCGGGACAGTCGCCACTGGTCCCGAATGCATCCCGTACCTGGGGCCGGTGGACTGCCAACCGACCGGCCTCACGGTTGGGACCACCCTCGGCATCGACGCGGACGCCTGCGTGCCCTCGCCGATCAACGGGGTCAACAGAACTGGTGCGTGACCCGACAGACCGGGCTTTCACCTGGAGAACGGACCGTCTTGGTGTGAAAGTTCACCGGTCCCACGGGCGTCTGAACGGTGATACCCGTGTCGGTCACATTCCCCGGTCGGTTCGGTGGCGCCAGCCGCACGTGCGCATTGACCGGGGTAGGCGCACCCACACCACCCGGGTGGACCGAGCGAGCCGAACGGCCGGAGGTGGTGCCGGACGCGGTACGCGTGACGGCCACGAGCCGGGCGGAAACGGCGCCTGGCTTGGGCTCGGAGTAGGCGCGCTGGTCGGTGACCGCCGCCGACCACGCGTGCTGCGGAGCGGTCGGCTGGCTGAGTACGACGGTCGCGGCCGTGAGGCCGCCGAGGGCCGCGACGGCGGCGAGGGCGGGCACGCTGCGGGTCGCCGTACTCGTGGTCGGCCGGAGCAGCCGGCGCAGCGCCGCGAGACCGAGCGCGGGCAGCGCGAGGGCCTGGTGCCCGGCCCGGCGCAAGTAGTGCGTGCCGAGCCGGCGGCGGGCGCGGTGCAGGCGGACCCGGACCGTGTTGGCGGTCACCGAGAGCTGGTCGGCGACGTCGGCGACGCTGTTCTCGTCGACGACGAGCATGTGCAGCAGCTGGCGGTCGTCGTCCGAGATGTCGCCCAGCGCGGCCCGCATGTGCCGCACCCGCTCGACCCGGAGCAACGAGTCCTCCGGCCCTTCGGCCGCGTCGACGGGGTCGGCGTCGTCGCCGGGCTCGGGCAGCGGCCACAGCCGGGTCCCGGCGCGGTGCATGTCGCAGGCGACGTTGCGCGCGACCGTGCGCAGCCAGGGCAGCGGCATGTCGTGGCGCAGCTCGGAGAAGCAGTTGAACGCCCGGAACAACGTCTCCTGGGCGACCTCCTCGGCGTACGCAGCGCCGAAGCGGCGCGAGTAGCTCAGGACCGAGGGGTACCAGCGCTCGAAGAACGCCTCGAAGTCAGCCGCGGCGGGCTGGTCGCCCTTGCCGAACTGGTGCGCGGGGAGTGTCATGTGCCGCCCTCTGTTACCGCCGGTACCGGCATCGTGCCGTGTGCTGACTAACGATTCGCCGCGGGGAGGGACACGACCAGAAGACCGTTCTGCGCTGCGTCTCTCCCTACAGCTTGCTTGGCGATTGTGCCACTTTCTCCTGCTTTCCCCGCACCGGCCGTCGCAGTGACGCATAGCGTCGAGCACATGCCGTCGGTGCGACCACGCGCGTGACGCCGTCGTACCCGGCGGCCGCCGCGTCGGCGGCGTGTTACGGCGTCGCGACGGTCCTGCAGGCGATCGGGGCGCGGCGAGCGGCAAGAGGAGGCTTCGACGTCGGGCTGCTCGTCCGGCTCGCGCGGCAGGCGCCGTATGTCGCCGGGCTGGCGCTGGACCTGGCCGGATTCGTGCTCAGCCTCGTCGCGCTCCGCACGCTGCCGCTGTTCCTCGTCCAGTCGGTGGTCGCGGCGAACGTCGGAGTCACGGCGCTCGCCTCGGTAGTGATGCTGAAGGCGCGGCTGCGGACCCAGGAGATCCTCGCGCTGGTCTGTGTCGCGGCCGGCCTCGGCCTGCTCGCGTCCGCCGCGAAGCCGGGGCACGCGGACCCGTTGCCGCGGCTGGCCCAGTGGGTCTTGCTGGCCACGCTGCCCGCGCTCGCCGGCTGGGCCGTGGCGCTGACGCGGCGGTCGGGCCGGGCCGCCGCGATCACGCTGGCGGCCGTTGCGGGCGTGGCGTTCGGCGCGGTGGGGATCGCCGCGCGCGGCCTCGCCGTCGACCGGCCGTGGTGGCACACGGTCACCGCTCCTGGGCTGTGGGCGGTCGTCGGCTTCGGTGTGGCCGGCATGGTGGCGTTCGCGGCCGCGCTGCAACGCGGATCCGTGACGGCGGTGGCCGCGGTGCTGGCCGGCACCGAGACCGTCGTCCCGTCGGCAGTGGGGTTCGCCGTCCTCGGCGACGCGACCCGCGGCGGGATGGGCCCGGCGGTCGCCGCGGCCGGGTTTGCGCTGACGCTCGCCGGCGTCTTCCTGCTCACCCGGTATGCCGACATCGAAGGTCCGCCGCTAGACGACGCGTGACGCGGAGTCGAGCGCTGCGTGACTGTCGACCCACGTGTCGACGCGCGTCCACATCTCGTCCAACCAAGCCGGTACGGCGTCCGGGTCGCGTGGCACGTCTTCGGGCTCGACGAGCAGGGTCCGGATCACGACCCGGTGCCGCAGCGGCAGCCGCCACCACGGCCGCGCCTCCCCCGCGGGACCGAGGCCGGAGTGCGCGAGCAGCAGCACCGACGCGCGCGGCGCGGCGGTCACGGCCGCGACGACGCCGGCGACGTGCGGCGGCAGGGTGTGCCGGTTGCGGCGCAGCCGTCGTACCCGGTCGAGCGCGCCCATCCGCGCGAGCGCGTCGAAGCTGCGGTGCCAACGCTTCCGGCTGAAGTTTCCGCCTTCGGGAAAGAGCAGCAACGCGTCGCCGCGGGACAGCTCGCCGGCCAACCTGGCGATGCCCGCGCGGGCTGCGCGCCGACGCGCCCCGACGAAGCAGAACGGCAACGCGTCGCCGGCGAGGTCGATGGCGGGGACGACCCGGAGCAGCCGTTTGAGGACGATCTGCAGCCGCAGCCGGTAGTGCACGACGAGCAGCCAGGCGATCAGCAGGGTGTCGCCGGGCCCGGCGTGCCGAGCGAGTACGACGAGACCGTCCGCAGCGGCGACCGTCGACGGTGACGGCGACCCGGGCTCGATCTCGGTCCGGATGCCGAGGACGCGGCGAAGCGTCGTCTCGCCGCTCGCCGCCACCCAGCGCATGAGGTCCTGCCACTCGTCTTCGGCGGCGCCGCGCCGGCGCAGGCCGGCGATGCGCACGAGTGTCACGAGCTCGAGTGCGGAGTAACTGGCCACGAGGATCACGCTGCGGACCGGGCGCGTCGACCGAACCGCGAGGCCGACCACGGCGGCCACCGCTGCCGTCAGCGGTGCCGTCACGACCAGCACGACGTGCAGCGCGACGACGAGCGGGATCGTGAGCAGGCGTCTCGACGTACGGGCTGACCTCACGTGCGGGGTCGCAGTTCGTCGAGGTAGTCCGACGTCGCCTCGCGGGCGCGGCTCACCCGGTCGCCGATGCGGCCGCTGTCGCGGTAGCGGAGGTTCGACCACGTCGACGGCCGCTGCGCGCCGTGCCCGGTCGGCAGCACATGGACCTGTACGTGCTCCGGCACCGCGCGCAGGTCGCTGTGGAACCGGTGCCGACGGGCGATCTCGAACGCGACGAAGCCGACCTCCCACGGGAGCCGGGGAGGTTCGAGCTTCTGCTCGATGCGCCCGACGTGCAGGACGTAGATCTCGTCCGCACCCAACGCGACCGCGCGAGCGATCGGGATGCTGTTGACGAGGCCGCCGTCGAGGAAGTGCTCGCCGTCGATCGCGACCGGTGGCAGCACACCCGGCAGCGCGGCGGACGCGAGCACGGCCGGTACGACGGGACCGGTGCTGAACCAGTGCTCTTCGGCGCGTTCGATGCTCGCGGCGACACATTGGAACGGCACCGCGAGCTCTTCGATCCGCTCCACCGGCAGCGACGCCTCCAGCAGCGCGCGCAGCGCGTCGTTCGAGTGCAGGTGGGTGCCGTGGCGCACCAGGCGGGTCAGGCGTCCGACGACGGTGCCGCCGAGCACGTCGTCGGCGGCCAGGCGCGCCCACATCTGCACGAGCCGTTCCGCGCCCTCCTGCGTGGGGTCGGCGGCGACCGCGACCCCGTTGATCGCGCCGATCGACGTACCGATGACGAGGTCGGGCCGGATCCCGCGCTCGAGCAGGGCGTACGCCATCCCGGCCTCACACGCGCCGAGCACGCCGCCGCCGCCGAACACGAACGCGGTGCACGCCACGGACTCACCTCCCTGGGGCCTTAGTACCCCTTTCTCAGCGCCGCCGACGCGACCCGGGCCGGCGATTCTGGTCCCGCAGGTACGGCCGGCGCTGCCATGCGCGGGGAGCGACGCGCGGCGCGAAGAACCACGCCAGGAAGAGACGCGCCCGCCGCCAGAAGCCCGGGTGCGCATCGACCGGGACCGGGTCCGGCCGCTTCCGGCGATGCGCGTGGTTGCTCACACCGCCAAGCCTGTCACTCGCTCTTTCGGTGGTCACCCCGCCGCAGCGCCGTCAAAGCTTCGGCGAGTATCCGTACCCCGTCTTCCACGGTGCGTCGCATCATGAGGAACTCGTACGGCGTCCGCGGGGAGAACTTCGGTCGCACCGGCAGGGCGGCAGCCCCGCGTTGCGGCGAGGCCGGTGCGCTGCAGACTCGGCAGGACCAGGCGACCGGCGGTTCGACGTCGGCGGCGAAGGCCGCAGAAGTGAGGTGGTCGGCGGCGCACCAGTAGTCGGTGACACGCCGGGGCGCCAGCCGGGCGCCCCGGTCGACCTGGTTGCTGGCGTCGACCAGGCGGCTGCCGCGCAGTGCGTTGGGTCCTCTTTTCACGCTGCATCGGGCCGCACGCTGCGGAGGTAACGCAGCGATCGTCGGTAGGAGTCCATGACTCTCGTTTCGGCGTAGGGCACACCGTGCGCCGCACAGAAGGCTTGGACCAGCGGTCGACATCGCGCCAGGTTCCGACTGGGCATGCTCGGGAACAGGTGGTGCTCGATCTGGTAGTTCAGGCCGCCGAAGACCGCCGTCGTGAGCCGGCCGCCTTTGATGTTCCGCGACGTGAGCACTTGGCGGCTCAGGAAGTCCGGTCGCGCCGCCGCGTCGATGATCTGCATGCCTTTGTGGTTGGGGGCGAACGTCGAGCCGAGGTAGAGGCCGAACGCCGACTGTTGAACGACGACGAACACCAACGCCCGCACCGGCGACAGGACCGTGAGCAGAAGCGCGAGTCCGCCCGCGGTGTGGACCGCCAGCAATGTCAGTTCGAGCAAGCTCCGGCGCCTGCGGCGCAGCAGCATGCGGATGCTTCCGACGTGCAGGTTCCAGCCCTCGAGAAGCAACAGCGGGAAGAAGACGACGTCCTGGTGACGCGCGACGATGCGGAGCAGTCCTCGCTGGGACCGCGCCTGCTGTTCGGTCCAGGCCAGGACGTTGCGTTCCACGTCGGGGTCCCGGCCGACCTCGTTGGGACTTCTGTGGTGGCGGTTGTGCTTGTCCACCCACCAGCCATAGCTCAGCCCCACGCCGAGGTTGGACAGCACCAAACCCAGCCGGTCGTTGCGGCGCCGGCCGCGGAAGATCTGCTGGTGGCCGGCGTCGTGGCCGAGGAAACCGATCTGCGTGAACAGCAGGCCGGAGTATGCGCCGACCGCAAGCTGCCACCACGAGTCACCGAGCCAAAGGAACCCGGCGAGACCGGCCCCGGCCGCGACAGCGAGCGCGACGAACCGTGGCACGTAACGCGCGGCAGACCGCTCCAACAAGCCGGTCCGCTGCACCTGCGCGAGCAGTTGCCCGTACGGCGAGGCGGGTCGCGTCGGAGCGGCTGCTGTAACCGACGAGGTCAACGTCGTACCTGTCGGCTCTGTGGTTGCGCGGGCCCGCACGCGTCGATAGCGGCGAAGATGGCGAGCTCGCGCTCGTAGGAGCGGGCCAGCCCTTCGGCCGCCCAGCTGAGGACTCCGTCGGGGGTGGACGCACCGATCGCGTCGGCGGCGAATGCCTGAGCGATCGCACAGGCGAGCGCCCGGTCGAGATCGTCGTGGCTACGGCGCATGTCCGCGATCGACCGGTCGATGCCGCGGCGCTCCGCGGCGACCGCAGTTCTGAGCCGGGCGAGGTCTGCGACAACAGCTGCGTAGGTCGTCGCGGGCGATGGCCCCGGCGGACTCGGCAGCGCAGCCACTCGCGTCCGCCACGCGCGACCTGCTCGTAGGTCTCGGGCCTGCTCGCGGGAAAGCGTCACGCGTTGCTCCTGGATGCTTCGCGCAGCAGCTCGCGGGCCGCGTCGGGATCCAGTTCCGGCGCGACGACGTGGAGCGTGACGCGAGCGGCGCCGCTGCGGCCGAGTGTGACCGTCGCCGAGTCCAGGGTGTTGAACCAACCGAGTCGCACCAGGGAGTCGCCAACGCGCAACCGGCGCGGCTGGTCGGCGTTCCACGCGCCGATGTTGAGCGACACGCGCGTGACCGTTCCCCCTAGGCGGTCGCTGACTTGAGGCAGCAGGGCGCGGAGTTCCGTTGCGGCGTCACGGGTTTTGGGCCACCACGTGCCAGTGGGCGGGGTCCCGTCGGGCGCCCAGACGAGACGGGCGTCCGGGGCGGCCGGCTGCCGCGGCGTCGAGACGGGTGCGCCGTCGTCGTCGAGCCGGGCCGTGTCACGGTCCGCGGTCGACGACGTCACGGCGTGCGCACAGTCGGCGCATGTTGACAGATGCATCCCCGCGTCAGTGCACCGAGCTGGGTTGCGGCACAGTAGCGGGCGGCGATCTCGTCGTGCGCGTTGTCGAGGTGTCCACACCCGCACTGGTCCGCTGCACTATGCGCGTACGCGACGACCGGGACCGTCACGGTGACGACGTCGCTCTTCGCCGGCATCATTTGGCGCTCGACTCTCGGCGCGCTCTGCGTCGCAGCTGCCCGATGCGGGCCGTGCCAGCAGCGCCCACGACCAAGGCACCGGCGACCGAGGCGGCGAGCATTGCGACGGCGAGCGAGATACGCAGATGCCCGCCCAGGAAGCTGACGTTGACCGCGCGCGCGTTCTGGACCAGGAACACGACGAGCAGGACGAGGACGACGGCCGCCACGATCAACCCGACGTGCAGGCTTCCGATCCGCGTCGGCCGACGCGCCGCGGAGTGAGCCGAGGGCGGCCGCCCCGTTGTGGGTGGCGGCGCTGTCGGTGGCGACGTTGTCGATGGCGATGTGGGGGGCGGCGATGTTGCCCGCGGCCGCGCCGTAGCGAGCGACGTGCGCCGGAAGACGCTCATCCGAGCGACTGCTTGAGCCAGCGGCGCCAGGTCGACATCGCCAGGGTGACTCGACGGTCGCACCCAGGGCACGTCGCCGAGATCAGCCGCCTTGCGTCCGACCAGAACACAAACGTCGAGGCGGGTATCGACGCCCGGCAGTACACACACGTAACGCTCAGTCGGTCGCTAACGGGGGTGCGCGGACCTGGCGTCGTACCAGCGGGGGCGAAGACTTCGAGGAAGTCGACAGAGTTGCTCATAGTGCGCCGCCTAAGCAGTGCGAAATCACGAGGCGGCGAGAATGCACAAGGGCCGGATGAAGTCCAGCCGCGGAGGTACTGTCAGTGTCGCACACGACCAGCGAGAAAGACAGGTCGCCGCGACAGTCGAGAGCGCCGGCCGGACCTTCAACGGCGAGTCGGGTCCAGCCCCCCTGTCACGACCGACCTCGCGACGTCGGTGAGTTTCAGGTTGTGGTTGCGTGCGTGCGCCCGCAAGGCATCGAACGCCACCTCCATCGTCAGGTTGTTGCGTTCGGCCAAGATGCCCTTCGCCTGCTCGATGGTGATCCGGCTGCTCAAGGCGCCCTGAAGCTGCTCGGAAAGCACGTGGCTGCGGTGCAGCGAGCGCTGTTGCAGGACACCGATCGTCGCGACGTCCGCCAATGCCTGGGCCAGGCGGAGATTCGCGCCGGGTATCGGCCGGGGCACGTTCATGAAGAGACCGAGTCCGCCGATCGTCTGCTCCCGCAGCCGCATCGGCAACGCAGCGACGGACTCGAAGCCCGCCATGCGTGCGGCGGGGACGAACAACGGCCATCGGTGCCGGTCGCTTTCTAAGTTGGCACTGATCACTACTGCCCCGGTGCGCACGCAATCCAAGCAGGGGCCCTCGTTGTTCTGCAGCACGAACAGTTCCAACAGCCGCGTCTCCTGGCTCGAGGACGCCACGAGCGCGAGGTTGCCTTTCTGGTCGTCGAGAAGCAGGCCGGCGGCAGTCACCCCGAGCACGTACACGCAGGCGGTGACCAGTTGATCGAGGAGGTCCGCCACGTCGTAGTCGTCGACCATGGTGTCGGCCAGGCGGACGAAGGTCTCGGCGAGCGCTTGCTCCCGTGTCTGCGCCGTATGGTCGTTGGGGTCTGGCACTGCCGGTTCCCTCATCAATCCTCCGTGTCGCCTGCTGCGTGCAGCCAGATGCCCGGGCGTGGGATCGAAGCTGGGCTGAGCTGGATCAGCGTGGTCGCGCCGCAGCGCGAGCAGTCGGCATACCTCGTCATCCGGGGGGTCAGCTCCAGGACGAACTCGCTGAGGGGAACTCGGCCGCCACACGCGCCGCAGGCCACCGAGGCATCACCCGTCGCGGGTGGTGGTGTCGCAGCTGCGCTCAACCGTCGACCCGCGGCCGGATGCCGGCCGAGACGACTTCGGTAGAGGTCGGTGTCGGCGCGGCGAATGACGGTCTCGAGCGTGTCCGTCGACTCCACTTCGGCGCAGCCGGCGCTGACAGTGGCGCCTGCGACAAGCTCGTCGAGCGCTACCCGAACGCCGGCAAGGCGCTCGGCCGCGACCTCGGCGGTGCCGCCGGGCAGCGCACACACGAACTCGTCGCCGCCGTACCGAACGACGAGGTCGTAGCTGCGCAGGCTCGATCGCAAGGCGCTGCCGACCGCCGCGAGTAGCGCGTCGCCGCGATCATGGCCCTCCGAGTCGTTGACCTGCTTGAGGCCGTCGACATCGACGAACAAGAACGTCAGCGCGGAGGAGTCGCGGCGCGCGCGGTCGAGCGCCAGCTGCATCTGCTCCCGACCCGGTCGACGGTTCAACGCGCCCGTTGTGTCGTCCCGGTAAGCCGCGGACAAGTAGCGAGCGGCCCGGCGGCGGTCTTCGGCGGCGAGGCGTCGGTCCTCTTCGGCCGAGTCGGGCGGCGGAGTGGCCATCGGGACCGGGGTCCCCTGGCGGCGGCCCGCGAGCTCATCCGTGCTCACGGGCGTGCTCGGCTGAAAATGCAAACGTCCATAGCGGCGCCGCCAGCTTGGGTAGCCGTTGGTTTCATTGCTGCGCCATTCCTGGAGGCTGCCGCTCTGCTACGGCGTACTGGAGCGGCGAGGGAGCACATGAGTCTGGATGAGGCCAGGCGCGCTAGATCCTCACCATCGCACGGCCAAGCCCAAATAGCCAGGGTCCGTACGGCGTTGGACGAACATCGGTCGCCCGCGAGGCTGACGGCACAGGCACGAGTCGAGGAAAAGCGCGTACGGTGGGAGTTCTAAGAGAGAAGCCGCATGTGCGCTCATAGCAGCGAGGATTATACCCGCCGTCACCAATCTGAATTGCTCTGCGCGAGACTCGATCGGGTCGCCAATGCCGTCATCATGGTCGAGGACCGGCGCGCGGAGCTACTCATGCAGGACGCGTCGCGCGCGCCGACGGACCGGCTCGTTGCCATCACGCGCGAAGCCGAGCAGTGTCGTGCCATCGCCAGCGCCGCTACCGAGCTAGTCGTCAGTCTCCGTAACGTTCGGCCGCTACAGGCTGACAGCGCCCGTCTGCCGACCTCCGGCCTGTGACACCAGCGGCTTGTCGGCGGAGCCGAGGGGACTCGAACCCCTGACCCGTCCGGAGCGGGTTCGCGGGCCCGGCCGACACGCTCCAACTGCTAGCAGTTGTCGGTCACGCCGTCGTTGCGCCGTAGGAACCTGGAGAGCGAAGACGTATCGGAGGCGTAACGGCCGCGCCGACAGCGACGCCGGCGCTCATCCGTCGGTTCGCGGATGAGGGTCGCGGGCAGCTCGTGCACCGCTTCGCCGTGCGGTCGCAGCGGGCGAGTTCCGGTCGCGGCGAGATGGCCGCGACAGCGTCGAGCTGACTTTCGCTACCCGCTCACGCTCCGTCTTGGGCGGCCACGCCGTGAACGTCTCGGCAAGTGCTGCGGTCACGCGATCGAAGCTACGGTCGACGTCGTTCGGCAGGCCGAAGCCACCGGCCTGTTCAAGGCTGATGAAGCCGTGCAGCGTGGCCCGGAGCGCGCGGACAGCATCGATCGCATCGTCGCCCGCCAGTCGATACTCAGCCAACCCCGCGAGCGCGATGTCGAGGATCGCGTTGCTCGCCGCGACCTCCTCGTCGTCTGTCGGATCGGGGGCGCGCACGGTCGCCGCGTAACGGCCGGGGTGGGCCTTCGCCCACGCCCTGGTCGCGTACAGCATCGCCGTCACCGCCTGCGCCCCGGCACGGCCGGCAGCCGCTCGCGCGAACACGTCCGCCAGCTCCTGCTTGGCCCGGATCGACAGCAGGCGGCGCAGCGCGTCGATCCCGGCCACATGCTTGTAGAGGCTCGGCATCCTGACGCCGAGGCGGGGTGCCAGAGCGGCGAGCGTCAGGTTCGGCAGCCCGACCTCGTCGGCGACCTGCTCGGCTTCCTCGACGACGCGTTGCGTCGTCAGGCCCGCTCTAGGCACGGGCCGTCACTTGATCGGCGAACGCTTCGACGGCCGGAGCGACCAGGTCGGGTCGTTGGGCCTGCGGGTAGTGGCCCGCCTCGGGCACCATCAGAGTGGTGCCGTTGAGCTGCGCACCGATCCAGCGAGCCTCGGCGGCGGGGTCGGGGAAGTCCGGGTCGCGTTCGCCCATGACCACCAGGGTCGGGGCGTTGACCGACGGCAAGACGGCGGCGGCGGCCTCGTGGCTTGTGTGCGTGGTGAGCGAGAACGCCTTGGCATAGCCGCGCCTCTTCAGCGCAGCCGACACCTGCGCGCGATGCTCGGCGAAGTCGGTGGGCTTGCGTCCCGCGTAGAGCTTCGGCAGGTAGGAAGTCCAGGACATGCGCGCCCACGACGGCGCCATCATGACCCGAAACGCCAGACGCTGCAGTGTCGACAGGGTGGCCGGGCGAACAAACGGCCCCACCAGAACGAGACCCGCAACCAGCTCAGGACGGGCCGCCGCGACCAACACGGCTGAGCCAGGGGCGAGTGAGTTGCCGACGATGATCGCCGGCCCGCCCAGCTTCTCAATCAACGCCGTGATGTCGCCTGCGGTGGCCTCGTCGCCGTACTCGTCGAACGTGGCGCTGCTGTCACCGTGGCCGCGCAGGTCCGTCAGCGCGACCCGGTAACCGGCACTAGCCCAAAGTGGGGCGACGAAACGGTAGCTCGACCGCAGATCCCCCATCCCGGGGACGCAGACGATAAGGGGGCCGTCGCCGGCGACCTCGTAGGCCACCGTTCCGCCCGGCCGGTCGATGACGCTGAACTTGCTGTGCTGGGTATGGCTGGTGCTCATGTCGATTCCGATGTTCGTGGGCTGATGTCGTGCGAGGCTATACCTATTAGCTTATACGTACCAGCCCATAGCCGCCGGCGCCCGCAAGCACGACCGCGGTCAGCATGGTCAGCCGGAGCCGAGCCAACTTCTCGGCGTTGCCCGGACTGGTCGGGCCCGCGCTCCTCGCTGGCAGTCGGCGCCCGGAAGTACGGCGCGCCCCCGAGTCTGCCCACCGTTTGCACACCCAGACGACCGTGGCCGAGCAGCGCAAGTGAAAAACCGCAGGTCAAACGCCTACCAAAGTGGAGCTGAGGGGACTCGAACCCCTGACCCCTTGCATGCCATCGACCTCCAGTGGGTGTTTCGGTGTCCGCCGAGGTCCAGAACTCGTTGCTATTCCTAGGATTCTGTCCGTCGACGTCCGCCGGCATTCGCCAAAACTCGTCCCGGATGTGCCTCAGTATGTGCCTCAGTCGAAGGCTCCCTAGGTGAGGTTGAAGAAGCGATCGAAGTACGCCGTGAGCTTGTCGATGACGGCCTGCTTCTTCGCGGCGTGACTGTTGCCGCCGGAGAAGCGAGACACCGGCGGCAGAATCCTGGTGATGGCCGTGCCCGTCTCTCCGACACCGCCGTCGCGGAATGCATTGGCAACGAACACCCGGGTCTCATCGGGCTTGAGGCCTTCCTCGGCAATGATCCGGTCAAGGTCTTCGGCCTGCCTGGCTTCGATGTAGGCCCGCCAGCTCGCGTCCACCGAAGTGTCGACGCTGACCGAGTCGACGAAGGCTTCGATGAGATCCTTCTTGTTGCGCAGCGACGGGCTCGCGTCGATCGCCCGGCTGATCGTGGCACGGATTTCGGTGTCCTCACCTTTACCTTCGTCGAGGTACTGCTGGACGAGCAGCAGGACGTAGTCGACGTTGATCTCGATCTGCTTGATCAGCTCGATTTCGAACACAACGTCGTCGTTGATCGACTCCTTCTCCGCGGCGTCGAGGCGGCGGAACTCGGCATAGATGTCCAGATAGGCGCTCTGATAGTCCTGCAGGGCGCGTGGGCTGAGGATCTCGTTCCCGGCGAACTCGTCGAAGGCGGTGAGGATGTTGCGCAGCCGCAGGATGCCGCTGAACAGCCGGACGAACTCCTTCTGGTTGGACTCTCCGACGATCTGGACTCCGAGCGGAAAGCGCTGCAGCAGCTCGGCAACCTGCTTGTCGTAGTCGCCGCGGTAGTCGGCGTACGGCTTGAGCAGGACGATGCCCTTGGCGTCCTTGTTGCCGAATAGCGCGAGCGCGTCGTTGGTGGCCTGTTCGAGGTCGCGGAAGGCGACGATGTTGCCGTAGGTCTTGACCGAGTTGAGGATCCGGTTCGTACGCGAGTAGGCCTGGATCAGCCCGTGCTGGCGCAGGTTCTTGTCCACCCACAGCGTGTTCAACGTCGTCGCGTCGAAGCCAGTGAGGAACATGTTGACAACGATCGCCAGGTCGATCTCGCGATCTTTCAGCCGCTGCGACAGGTCTTTGTAGTAGTTCTGGAACCGCTCGGCCGTGGTGTCGAAGCTGGTGCCGAACATGTCGTTGTAGTCATAGATCGCGTCGGCGAGGAACTCACGGCTGGACTGGTCGAGGGCCTCGGTCTCGAATTCCTCCTCGCTAAGCAGCCCGCCATCGACATCCTCGTTGGCCGCGTAGCTGAAGATCAGCGCGATCCGCAGCCGCCGGTACGCCGGATCAGCGTCCTCCCGCTCTCGCTGGGCCATCTCAAAGCTGTTGTAGTAACCCTTCGCCGCGTCGATCGAAGCGGTGGCGAACAGCGAGTTGAACCCCGAAAGCCGCTTGTCGCCAAGCCGGTAGCTCGCTGTCCGCTTGGTCTTCTGGTCGTAGTGGTCAAGCACGTAGTCGACCACCTGCCGCCGCCGCTGCGGGGCGAGCAGCGCGCTTTCGGTGTCGATCGCGGAGACCTTCTTGTCCGCGAGTTGCTCCGGCAGCTTGATCGTATTGACGTAGTCGATCCGGAATGGCAACACGTTCCGGTCATTGATCGCGTCGACGATCGTGTAGGTGTGCAGCTTCTCGCCGAACGCCTGCTCAGTGGTACGCAGCTTTGGATTACCACTGGTCCCGGCGTTGTCGGCGAAGATCGGAGTGCCGGTGAAGCCGAACAAGTGGTAGTTCCGAAACGACTTCGTGACGGCCTCGTGCATCTCGCCGAACTGGCTGCGATGGCACTCGTCGAAGATGATCACGACGTGCTTGCCGAAGATCTCGTGACCTTTGCTCTGGCCGATGAACCGGGCAAGCTTCTGGATCGTCGTGATGATGATCCGGGCATTGGGGTCGCCGAGCTGCTTCGTGAGCACCCGAGTCGAGGTGTTGGAATTCGCTGCGCCCTTCTCGAACCGCTCGTACTCTCGCATGGTCTGGTAGTCGAGATCCTTGCGGTCGACGACGAAAAGCACCTTGTCCACGCCGGACATTCGGCAAGCGAGTTGCGCGGCCTTGAAGCTGGTCAGCGTCTTGCCCGACCCGGTGGTGTGCCAGACGTAGCCGCCACCCTCGAGCGTCCCGGTCTGCCTGTACGTCGTCGATGTCGCGACCCGCTGCAGGATTCGCTCGGCCGCGACGATCTGGTAAGGCCGCATCACCAGCAGCTTGCGATCGACGTCGAACACGCAGTACTTCGTGAGGATGTTGAGCAGCGTGTGCTTGGCGAAGAACGTCTTGGTGAACCCGACGAGGTCCGCGATCGGCCGGTTGGTCGCGTCCGCCCACCAGCTCGTGAACTCGAAGCTGTTGGACGTCTGCTTGCGCGACCGTTTGCCCGAGGTGCTCTCGCTGATGTGTCGGTTCCGAGTGGTGTTGCTGTAGTACTTGGTGTGTGTGCCGTTGCTGATCACGAACAGCTGTACGTACTCGAACAGCCCCGAGTCGGCCCAGAAGCTGTCCCGCTGATAGCGGTTGATCTGGTTGAACGCCTCTCGGATCGCTACGCCTCGCCGCTTCAGCTCGACGTGCGCCAGCGGCAAGCCGTTTACCAGGACCGTCACGTCGTACCGGTTCGCGTGCGCTCCGCTGGTCGCCCCCACTTCGTACTGGTTGATCACCTGTAGCCGGTTGTTGTGGATGTTCGCCTTGTCGATCAGCGCGATGTTCTTGCTGGTGCCGTCGTCGCGCTTGAGGACCTGGATGTGGTCCTCCTGGATGCGTGCAGTCTTCTCCACGATGCCGTCGTTGCGACCGGCGATCTTCTCCTCGAACAGCCGCCGCCACTCCTCGTCGGAGAAGTCGACCTTGTTCAATGCCTCGAGCTGACGACGCAGGTTGGTCTCAAGATCCGATGCCGAGGCGATCCGCAAGTATTCATAAGCCTGTCCACGCAGCAGCGTGATCAGTTCGGCTTCGAGCTCCGCCTCGCTCTGGTAGGCCGTTGCCACGGACGGATCAGCAACGAACTCAGCGACAACTGTGCTTTCATCGCTGACCGCGATCGCCTCGTAGCGGGGAACGCCCGGCGACTCAGTCACGCCACCGCTTCTTTGAAGGTCAGCAGTTTGTCGCGGTAGTACTCGTACTGCTGGCGACGAGCCTTCAACTCTGCCGGTAGCCCGACCGAAAGGTCGTTCACCAACGCGTAGAACTTGTCGAGGATCGAGACGATTCGTCGCTGCTCGACCAGTGACGGCACAGCAATGCGGATTCGCCCGAGGATGTCGTCGTTTAGGCTCACTCGAGTCGACCGCACGGCCATGCTGGCAACCTGCACCCTGAACGGTGACGACCGGAAAAAGTAAGCGGCGTAAGAAGGTTCGATTTCGCCCGGTCGCCTCGGTCGAAGCCGCTTGGTGAAGCCGTTGAACGTTGCCTTGGGATAGTCCTCGAGCGCGGCGCAGCTCATTCCGAGGCCTTCAAGGTCTTCACTTGTTCGCGTCACGAAGACATCGCCTGCCTTGATCGAGAAACGGACCTGCTCCGACTCTGTCGTGTTGACGAGAGCCGAGAGTTCCGATGGCACGACCGGATTGTTGAAGACGTCTTTGAAGGACAAGAATGGATGGCCAAAACCGAACTGATCGGCGCTCTTCGAGAGTCCGGATGACGATTCGTACAACTCACTCAAGATCATCCACCGAAGACCCCGCGCTTCGCGGAAAGACATCAACTCGTCCCGGTAGTACGCGTACTGGCGGCGGCGGGCTTCCAGCTCCGCTTCCAGCTCCGCTTCCAGCTCCGCTTCCAGCGCAGTAAACGTATTCAACACTCTCACGACTTCCCGCTGAACTGCGAGAGGCGGGACCGGCACGCGGTATCTCAAAATTGCGCTCTTACTGCCCCGCGGCATCTTCCCGCCCTTGGCGTGTCGGCCGCTGTACGCGAAGAAGTCGTCCGAGGACAACAGGAGATACAGAAACTCAGGAGTGAGCCGATCGACGAAGCCGTCTGCGATCCGGATCGCAAGAACGTCGCCGCTGCAGCCCCCGCGACCGTCCGCAAGCCACGCCTTTCTCAAGTAGGGCCTTATGTTGCCCACCAGGACGTCGCCTTGTTCGTATGCCGTAAGTCGTGCGGTGTTCGGCAGATGGCTCGCATTAGTCTTGCCGGCCTTGTTCGGAAGGAGGTTGTCCACGCCCACAAACGTGCGTTCATCGAGCTCAGAAGCATCCACTCGCGTACTCGAGTACGCGGCCACATCTCCGAGCGCATAGAAGCGAACGCCAGTGGGGGCAAGCTCAACTACAAGCTCGTCGACACGACTCATCAACGATCACCCTCAAGGGCGGCGACTATCTCGTCGATGTGCGTCCGCAGCTCGGACTGCCGGGCGACGATGCGGGCGATCTCGGCGTTGAGCTCGGTGATGTCGATAGCGACTCGGGTGTCCTCGGCGGTGACGTACGAGGATGCCGCGATGTTGTAACCATTCGCGGCGATCGTGTCGTAGTCGAGTAGCGTCGCGAAGTAGTCGACGTCCGTGCGAGACGTGAAAGCTTCGAGGATCTTCGCCTGATTCGCCTCGGTCAGCTTGTTCTTGTTTCCCTGCCGAACGAACTCCGCCGAGGCGTCGATGAAGAGGATCTTGTTGTCCGCCTTGGACTTCTTCAGCACGACTACGCAGGTTGCGATCGTCGTACCGAAGAACAGGTCCGGCGGCAGCTGGATGACCGCGTCGATGTAGTTGTTGTCGATCAGGTATTTGCGGATCTTCTGCTCAGCGCCGCCGCGGTAGAGCACGCCGGGGAACTCGACGATCGCCGCCGTGCCGTTGACCGCAAGCCAGCTCAGCATGTGCATCGTGAAGGCGAGATCCGCCTTCGACTTCGGGGCGAGCACGCCGGCCGGGGCATAGCGGGGGTCGTTGATCAGCAGCGGGTTGGCGTCGCCGTCCCACTTGATCGAGTACGGCGGATTGGACACGATCGCCTCGAACGGCTCGTCGTCCCAATGGGCCGGGTCGGTGAGCGTGTTGCCGTGGGCGATGTCGAACTGCTCGTAGTTGACGTCGTGCAGGAACATGTTGATACGGCACAGGTTGTAGGTCGTGAGGTTAATCTCCTGGCCGAAGAAGCCCTTGCGGACGTTGTCCCTGCCGAGCACCTTCGCGAACTTCAGCAACAGCGACCCCGACCCGCACGCCGGGTCGTAAACCTTGTTGACCTCGGTCTTGCCGACCACCGTAATCCGGGCCAGCAGCTCGGACACCTCCTGCGGGGTGTAGTACTCGCCGCCTGACTTGCCGGCGGAACTCGCGTACATCTGCATCAGGTACTCGTAGGCGTCGCCGAAGGCGTCGATCGTGTTCTCGGAGTAGGTCCCGAGCTTCAGGTCACCGACCGCCTCGAGTAGCGCCACGAGCTTCTCGTTGCGTTTGGCCACGGTCGGGCCGAGCCTTCCACTGTTGACGTCGAGGTCCTCGAACAGGCCCTTGAGGTCGTCCTCGCTGTCGGCGCCGCGCGCCGACCCTTCGATGTGGGCGAAGACCCGCGACAGCGTCTCGTTGAGGTTCTCATCCTGGCGGGCCCGGCGCCTGACGTTGACGAACAGGTCTGAGGGCAGGATGTAGAAGCCCTTCTCCTGCACCGTCGACTCCCGGCCGAACTCCGCGTCGGAGTCGGGCAGCGCGGCGTAGTCAAAGTCGCGGTTACCGGCTGCGCGCTCCGCGTCGTTCAGATAGGCGGTGAGGTTCTCCGAGATGAACCGGTAGAACAACATGCCGAGCACGTAGCTCTTGAAGTCCCAGCCGTCGACCGAGCCACGCAAGTCATTGGCGATCCGCCAGATCGTCTTGTGCAGCTCCGCCCGTTCGGCCTCCTTGTTCGCGCCGGTCACGGCGTCAGCCTTTCCCCGTTGTCAGGGCTGGAGGTCAGTTCCGACTCCGCCTGGCTGAACAGCGACTCGAGTGATGCGCGCCAGGCTGGTAGGTCAGCGGACAGCGTGAGCCACGTTTGCTCGCGGTCGATCTCGTCGTAGCGATGGATGATGAAGTTGCGGTTCGCGATAGCAAGCGCCCAGTCGACTCCCTCTGGAGCGAGAACATCGAGCTTGGACAGCCGACCTGCGGCCTCACCGAGCTTCATCATCAGCGAGTCGCCGGCCTCCTGGAGCAGGTCGTCAGCGAGATAAGCGGCCTTCCCTCGCGCAACGATCTCGTCGGCTCGCGTCAACCAGCCTCGAATGTGGAGCAACTCTTTCGCGGCGCGCCGCTCCATCACAGCAAGACCGCTTCGCGACGGATGTCGTCATCGATCCGCGGCTTGAGTCCTGCGTAGGAGATGAGGTCAACCTCCCGCCCGAGCACACGTTCAATCAACTGTCGGAAGCGGATGAACGCGAACGTCGACGTGCCTTCCGGAGCTTCCACAATCAGGTCGATGTCGGAGTCCTCCCGGGCTCGGCCTCTAGCAACGGACCCGAAGGCCGCGAGCCGCGCGTAGCCATGCGCGTCGGCCATCGCCGCGAGCACGGGAGCAGCCGCCTCGACCAGGTCCTCAGGGTGTATGTCCCCGAGGTCCGGCGAGGACTTTAACTGCTGGCTGACCGCCGGCTGGGAGATCCCGAGATCCGCCGCGATCTCCTTCTGCGTCATGCCTTCGGCAGTCATCGCGCGGAGCGCCAGCACGCGACGCAGCCGCGCCCGCTCCTCGTCGCGACGAGCCGAGCGATAGACCTCGACGACTCCCATAAGGGCACCTTATACCAGAGGAAAGCGGGTCGGCCAGCACATCGTCACTACGCTGACCTCGATGCTCGTCCGCTGCACCGCGAAGGCGCTCAGCCTCGTCGGTCGAGCCGAGTTCAGCATGGATCCCGTCGACGACTCGAAGATCAACTCCGAGCCGACAGCAACGCGCTGACCTGCGGAAACAGAAGTGGAGCTGAGGGGACTCGAACCCCTGACCCCTTGCATGCCATTACGCGGCTTCAGCGCGGCCGACCACGTCTTTTGGCGTCGTTCCACGCCTTTGCGTTGCGGTGCGTTGCGGAGCGTTCCCGTGTATTGCGGGGGCTTGCGGACCAACTGCGGACCAGAATGATCTTGGTTGCACAAGGGGTTAGGGAGTGCGCCGGCGGCGCCTCCGCCGCTCGGGTGGCGGTTGTGGGTCCACCCCAGTGCGCGAGATCCGTTCTAGGTAGTCGCTCACATCCTCGAGTCGGAACTTCCACCCCTTCCCGAGAGGCAAGTACCGGAGCTCGCCAGACAGGACTGCCCGGCGCACCGTCCTGTAGCCGACGCCCAGGTGTGTGGCGACCTCGCGCGTGGACATGAGCCGAGCCTGTGACGTGAGGTCTCCCCGAGCCGCGATCACACCCTCCTCCTCAGGCTTCGTCATCGGCAACCTCAGGGGTGCCGGCGGACGCGGCCTTGAGAGCGGCCATCAGCAGATGCTGCTGCACGCCATTGGTCGCCTGCGTCTCGTGCAGTAGGCGGGCGACCTGGTCCCGATGCGGACTCTGCACGAGCGCAGCGTCCAGTCGTCGAGCGATAGTCGTACTTGCATCAAGCGCGTCTGCGATTTCGTGGATGCGAAGTCTCTTGCGGGGCCTCGGCATCTGTCGACTATAATCGACAGCGCCACTGGCGTCACCTTCAACCGTCGTCACCGAATGCTGCCTACGTTCGATGGGTGACCGACTACGGCGAACTGGTCACGGCACATGTGGCGAATGCCCTCGCAGCGCACCGCCAGGCTCTCGGATGGAGCCTTGCGGAGACAGCCGTGCGTGCCGACCTGCACAGGTCGACCATTCATCTCATTGAGCAAGGGCGGCGGGGCGTAACCCTGGGCGCAGCGGCTCGGCTAGCTCGCGCGCTCGGACTGTCTTTGGGACGCTTGATTGACGACGCCGAGCAGTCGGCGAGATAACTCCGGCGGCGCGTCGGTAGACACGGG
>JAVEEI010000185.1 GCA_030840525.1 Frankiaceae bacterium | reverse complement strand
ACGGTGAGCATCCAGCCCGTGGACTTGGCGCCAGCTACGAGCCCTTCGTTCTTCTTTGCCGCCCGCAAGGTGACATCGACGGCATCGAGATCCGGGTACTGCTGGTGTCTAGGCCAGCTGAATCGGGCCGGAGCGATCTTCCATGCGGCTTCGGCGATGTCCTCGACATCGACGGCACGTTCGCCCCCGGCCAGATCCGCGAGCACTAACAACACGATGTCTGTGTTCGAAATTTGTGCAGCTTCGGCCGTTGGCCGGCGCCCCCGCGATGGCCCGGGCATTATCCGTACGCCGCCTTCACGAGTTCGGTCAGTGCGTCCGCGGTGCCCGGTGTGAGTTGACCGTCAGCTTCAAGTCGTTTGACATCGACGAGAGCCTCTTCCCGTGTGTCGGTTGAGCGAAGACGCGCCGTCAGTGCAAGCTCAGGCCGGGTATGACCCACGCTGTGGACAAGTCGCCGCAACCTCTCGTCGAGACTGGCGATTTCAAGCTTGACGCGGAGTAATTCCGCGAGGTCGCGCTGATTCTGACGGCGGTTGGTGACATCGCCGTCTGTTACGACGACCCCTTGCCATTCGGGATTGGTCCTCGACCAATCAATGGCGGCGAACACATGCGACAGGTGCGTGGACCAGTCATCTGGTCTCGCCTTCACCAACGCCCGCCCGGCCTCGCCAATCGCCCGTAGCGTCACCGCGTGGGTTGCGATCGTTTGTTCGCGAACCTGGGGCGCCGTCGTCTTGCCAACGGTCACTTCCCGCCAGGGCGGAATCGCCGTTGACACCGTTTGCCAAAACGCCACGGCCAAATCTTGACGCTCCGCGAAGTTGTCGTCCGTGACCTCGCCAAGAAGCTCCTTCGTACCGTCGTGGAGAGACCCGAGCGTGATGAGAGCTGGGGAGCGCTTGGAAAGAGACGCGCGCTCCTTGTCGACCCTTCCCAC
This sequence comes from Frankiaceae bacterium, assembly GCA_030840525.1. Taxonomy (GTDB): domain Bacteria; phylum Actinomycetota; class Actinomycetes; order JAFAQI01; family JAFAQI01; genus BP-197. The sequence goes on along the minus strand of JAVEEI010000185.1, from coordinate 14,642 downwards.
GAAGACCTCGACCGTCTGCGTGAGCGCCATCGTGATGTTCGCCAGCCGATCGCGATGGTCGTAAAGGATGTTCAGGCTTTTTGTAGTGGGGCTGGCAGTGCGATTCAGATCACTGAACATCTGTTGCGCACGAGCCGAATCCTCGAAGGGAAAAAGGACGACAGCGATCATGTCCTCGCCGATGGACGGATCGTCGTCCAGAGCGGCAGCGATCCCCGCACGACGATGCTGTCCATCATTGATGAGTAGATCAGCCTCCATCGGCAGGTTCAGAATGCCGATGTCGGCCCCCTCCTCGAAGGGAGTAAAGAGGTCGCGCTCGTCGACGCTCTCGGGCAGCTGGTAGCTGGCTGTGATCGCGCTGAAGACGTAGCTGTCAGCGTTGTGCAGAAGGTAGTCGCGGATCGCCGGGACCCGTTGCTTGTTCAGGACGCGTTGCGCGCGCTGCTCTGGTTCGAGGGCTTTGTGGTTCTGGAACTCGAAGAAGCGAGGAACCGTCTTCAGCTTCATCGACAGCGTGTAGTACTCGCGGCCGCCCATCCGCCCTCGAAGGGCTGGGACCTGAACGATCGTTTGCACTTAGTCTCCCGAACAGGTTCGTAGGGCCGCGTCGTCTGTACGTAATACATATCGCATGGGCCGCACGAGGTCAAGAATGTGGCGCAAGCAACCTTGCCGTCGCGGCGTCCGGGGAGCGTACGTTGGCGCCGAATCAGGTGATGTCGTAGCCGACGAGATCTGAAAGCACAGCTAGCACCATTTCGGCCCGAGCCTCCACGAAAGCGTCGTCATCGTCGTAGTAACGCAGTTCGAGCGGTGGCAACAGTTGCCTTCGCAGATAATCTCGTACGTCAATCATTGGGGAGGCTCGGTTCAGAAGCTCATAGAGAACGCGTGGGCCGATTCCATCGATGTGCTCGCGACGGTGGCGCGGGAGTAGCAAGTAACCCATAGCGCGCGTCCGAGCGCTGTCAACGCCGCGGTCGAGGACGTTAACCGGCGCCAAGTCGGCGGGCGGAGTATCAAGAACGAACATCCCCTCAGGTAGGTCCGTCGCCCCGGATGCAGTCAAGAGCGCAAGGAAAGCTCGGTATCTCGCCGAGGTGCTTCGCCTGTCGGCTCTCGAAAGTTGTTCTCGCGCTAATTGGACACGGGGCAGGGTCGCCCGGGTCGTTACTGCCGCGCGAAGCTCGCTGTAATCGCTCGCGATGCGCGTGTTCACCGCCGCGTCGTAGCGCTGCTCAAACGCGCGGGAGAAGAACCAAGCGCGCAGCAGCGGAATGTGCTTATCAAGAGGGGCGTCCCACGCCACGGCGGCGAGTACTAGGAGAAACCCTCGGTGCGGCAGTCGCACTGCGTCCGCGACACCGCATTCCGATGAAGTGAACTCAAGCGCCCTGCTGAGGGAAGCTGCGGCGCGCGAGAAGTTATCCCTGATTATGCCTGGGGGTAATCCGAGCACGCGCTCACGTCTGACTTGTCCTGTCTCTACGAGCGCTAACGTCTCGACGGCGACCATCCCGTCGGCTTGAAAGAACCACTCGAGGAGCGGCCACCGCTCCAGTTCTAAGTCCCACGCTTGACGGAGATTCCACGTTTCTGTGTACGTGTGTGCGACGACGAGGTCGAATGTACTGAGGGCAAGGCCAGATGTGTTGATTCGCTCGAAGATTCTGGCGACTGACTCCGCTGCCATGTTCTTGTCGATGAGACTCAGAGGGAACTGGTAACGGCTAACGGTGTCAAGCCCTTCTTTGTACATCTGAGTGATTCGAACCGCCAAGTCTTCAGCCGCTTGCGGCTCTGACGTCGTCCTCGCCACAACATCGTTGCGCCAGTCGAAAAATGCCTCTGACGTCACCAGGGCCGGCAGCGGAACATAGGGCCGTTCCTCGGACCAAGGCGCAGTCGCGATTGAGTCCCACTGACGTGACGAGAACGAGCGAATAGCGTCGTGTAGATCCTCGGGGTCGGCGTCCAAGGAAACCGCTCGTGCGTCTATAACCCAAATCTTCCCGCTTCTTCTCGTCAAGGCCTCGTACAGGCCGGTGATTCGCTGCTGTCCATCCAATACGAGGTGCGTGACGAGTTGGCGTTGGATCGGTGGCCCATGGTCGAACTGGCGCATAGCCAGGTACTCGTTCGTCGGCGCCTCTGTAAACAGCAACGTGCCTGCCGGCCAACCCTTCAGAACCGTGACCAGAAGGCTGACCACCTGCTCGTCACTCCACACGAAGTCACGTTGAAACTCGGGAAGTGCGAGCTGCCCCTGCTCAACCATTCTGAGCAGATCCGGAACTGAGATGGCCTCCACGCGTGTCTCAGGCATCGGTCGAGCCTGTCTCTGCGACTTCGCCAGCGGAGGACGTGGCGTCGACAGCGGAAGCGTGCTTTGTTGGCGCCTCAGTTGGAACAGTACGGTCGTCATTGGGCGGTGTCACAGGCGCCAGAACGGCACGTGTAGCAGCTGGTCCTGGTTGAGTGGGACGCTTTTCCGCCGTATGCAGCTCTGGCAGATTGTCGAACGCGCGCGTCGCTAAATGACGAACCGACGAATCGTTCGGAGCGGCGAAGGCGAACGCAACTATCTGGCTGTCAGGTGCGGGTCCGAGCGCAGAAGGCACTGTGAGGACGACGTCCTGATCCGTCATCAGATAGCCCACGTGAGGTTCACCGCTACGGTACGTCAGTACTTCAAGCTGCGACTCCTTATGAAGAGCAGGCTGATGCCGCTCCCATTCGGCGCCAGCCTGCACCGCGAGGCGTTCTCCAGGTTCGTCGGTGCCGTCATCCCCGGTCCGGAGCGACTCCGCGACGTACAGTCGGACATGAATGGACCGCCTCTCGCACGCGGCAAGGAGGCTGGGCCATTCATGACGCATCCAGGCGTTCGGTTGCAAGGGCAGCACGCGTACCCAGGATGCGCGGTCGAACATGGCCTGCCAGTCGAATTTCGTATGGAACAGCGAGATATCTTGAAAACCCGCGGCCTGCATGCGCTCCGATACGCCGAGGAAGCGAAAGAGGTCCTTCAGGAGCGAGTTCTTAAGGAATGCGTCATACAGGATGCTAAATAGCCCGACGGTTCCTACGCCGGATCCGGCGGCTGACCAGACTGACTGCGCCGTTGTGCTCTTTTGATGGCTTGCAACAACGAACAAGACCACGGCGACCACCAGTAGCGACAGTCCTAAGGCAACTGCGCGGGTCCAGTACTCACGAAGCGGCTTGCGCCCCTCCCGCGGCCAGTTGTCGCTGCTCATGGTGGGAACTCTAGAGGTCTCGCCAGTCTTTTCGACACGCTTTGGGCCTCTTCGAAACTGCATCGTACGTTGGATGCTGGGTTCGCGTGGTTTGTCTGCCCGGCGGACCAGCCAGTAAGGGCGTGTTTCCCGCTGGTCGCGCGGTCCGCGACGTGTAAGTCGTTGGCAAGTCGCGGTCTGATCAGGCGATCGGTTGGGGGACAGGCCGTGTCTACTGCGCGACTGCCCATCCGTAGAGCCCGTCGAGGACGGCGGCTGTCTCTTGTAGGTGTTCGGGGAACAGGTGGCCGTAGGTGTCCATCGTCTCGACGATGGACTTGTGGCCGAGGCGGGCCTGGATGACCTTCGGGTGCAGCCCGGCTGCGATGAGCGAGGACGCGTAGGTGTGCCGCAGCGCGTGCATGCCGTACTCGTGCGGCAGGCCGGCCCGGCGGAGTGCGGGCTTCCAGACGGAGTCGTTGAACGACCCGCGGCGCCAGACCTCGCCGCGCGGATTGGTAAACAGCAGGCCGTCCTCGCCGGTGCCATACCGCTCGACATGAGCGGCGAGTGCGTCGACCACGAACTTCGGCAGCGGTAGCAGTCGGCGTGATGACGGCGTCTTGAGCCGCTCGCTGATCACAGGAACGCCGCCGCCCATCGGTGTCTTCGCCTGCGCCTCGACCCACAGCTCGCGGCGCAGGAAGTTGACCGCGCGCAACCGCACGCCGAGCAGCTCGCCCTGGCGCATGCCGGTCCCGACGCCGAGCGCGAGGATCGCGTAGTGGTCCGGCCGCGCCTCGCGCAGCAGCGCACCGACCTGATCCGGCGTGAGGATCGACAGTTTCGACGGCGGGATCGCCGGCAGGTTGATCTTGAAGCACGGCGTCATCGTGAGCAGCCGGTCGTACACGGCCGACCGCAGCATCATCGCGAGTAGCGCGTAGATGTGCCGGACGGTGCGCGGCGCGAGCCCCTTCCCGATCAGCGTGCCGACGAAGGCATTGATGTCAGACCGTCGGAGCGACGACATCGCGCGGCCGCCGAGGTGGGGGAGCACCTGGCACTTCAAGTAGGTCTTGTAGCCGGCCAGCGTCGACGGCTCGACCCGCAGCGACGCGATCCACGTCGGCGCGTACTCGGCGATCGTCATCCGCGCGTCGCCGCGGAACACGTACGTGCCGTCAATCGCCGCAACCTGCGCGCGGGCCAGCGCCTGCTCGGCGAGCTTCAGCGTCGAGAACCGCTTGCGGACCATCCGGCCCTCGACGCGGTAGGTGATCTCGTATGAGAAACCGCGTCCGTGGGTGATCTTGCGGGGTCGAGCCATGACGCCTCCCGGTGTGACATCCGTGTGACACCGGATGTCAGCTGGACCCGGAAAGTACCTCTGACCTGCGGCAACTCCTGCCGCTCGCGACCGTCGAAGTGGCCCGGCTTACAGGCCGACTCGTCCGCCGCCCGGTGGGCTTCGCGCTTGGCTAGCCGTGGCAAGGGCCGCCACCGTTCAAGATTGGCGGACGTTACCCGCACCTTCTGAGCTCCCGTACCACTTCCTCGACCACACGTCCCTGTCCGAAACCGAACGCAACGCTGTCGAGATCTCCCACGCCGAACCAACTAAAGTCCAGTGCTTCGTCTTGCGGCTCGACTACGCCGGCCGCGGTCGCCGAGTACGTGAGCGCGACCGCGTTCTTGCGCGGGTCGTACAGCCGGCCTGGCCCCGGCTTGGTGAAGTATTCGAAGACGGCATGGAACCTGATGCTCGACTCCTCGAGCCGTACGTCGGACCCGAGTGTGGCTTGAACGTGGCGTCGGACACCCTCAATGAACGGTTCGTCGCGCAGCAGCGCGCCTCCCACCAGGCACCATCCATGCCCACCGTCATAGGTGTCCCGATAGATCAGCCCCACGTTGTCGGGCTGTTCGGCTGACACCAGAAGGACGTCGACGCAGACGATCGGTACCCGCGCCAAGATCTGCTCGTACTCTTCAGCCGGAATCCACCGACTACCGGAACCAGCAGGGTTCGCCGACATCGATCGCCTTTCAACCAGTCCCACGAAACATCGCCTGCTGGGCTAACCGCAATGCCGCCGCTCCCGACTGCACGATGTCGGTCGGTGGAATGTCCCCGACCTTAGCGAGGTCGTACTGCTGGTGGGCTTGTCCGCTGAGGTACTCCCACGAGAGCTTGCCCCCAAACCGCTCGATCAGCACGTAGCCGCAGATCTCTGGGCGCATATTAAGCAAATCGAACGCAACGCCGGTAAAGACGATCGGTCTCTCGTCGAGCTCGAGTTGCCATCGCTGGTCCACGTAGCCGCGCCAGTCAACTAGCTGGCCGCGCTCGAGCGCGAGGTCGTCGTACCACTCCTCGAAGAACTCGCTCTTCATCGTGGTTGTCACGAACCAGTCCGGTACCTCGTGTCCCGACGACTGCCCTGGGCCTGGCTCACTGCCTCGCGTGTTGAGCATCCCCGCCGGAATCACGTGAAGACAGGCGGGATACGTGCCAACGTCGTTTGAGCGAGTCCCGAGCGCGGCCACGTAAGGATCCGTATCGTCTCGTTCCTCTTGCAGAATCGTGACAAGCGCGACGCCGAGACCCGCAGCGCGGTCCAGCGGGCGCAAGAACAGGTCAGCCTCCTCCTCCGATCGCTCAAACTCTCGGCGCCGCCACGGCAGACACCGCAGGAAGGTTCTGGTGCGAAGGACGCCCGAGCGGTTGAGAAACGCGAACAGAGCAAGCTCGTTGATGAGCGCGTCGCACGTGCGGACGATCTGGCCGTAGGCCGCAACCGCCACGTCGAGCGACAGCGCCGTTCCGTTCGGTGTATCCAGGCAGCCCAGGCCGCGGAGAACGTAGTTGCCGCCCGTTTCATCGCCCTGCTGCTCCCGGAACCGGTCACCTTGGCTTCGCCAGGCCCGCATGAGGCGTTGCCGGCTTTCCGCGAACCGGGAGTACTCCAGCCCCCGAGATGCGGGCTCCATGGATGTGGCGTGCATCTGCGGGGCCGAAGTCGTGGGCTCTAGCGTGAGTACGACAGCGCCGTACTCGTGCGCGCATGAATCGCCCGGTAGATCGACGAACTCAAAGGCGCCGGGCAGCCCTTTTGCCGCGAGTTCGGCATTTGCGGCCCGCACGGCATCGCCGTAAAGCCGGCGCAGCTGTCCGTAGATCGTCGGGCTCTTCATCCCCTCGGCCATATGGCGGCGAATGGCAGACGCTCCGCCGGTGCTCGCCGCGGCAGTCCGCATAATCCAAGAGAGGTTGCCTAACCGGCGGATGGCCGCCCAGACCAGCAGGATGCAACCGCCGGCTAGTGCCAACCACGTCGCCCAGGATTGTTCACCAAGCCAATCGACGAGTCGCGCGATTGAGCCCATGTGCACCGCGAGCGCGAGCCCACCGATCGAGACGACCACGACGACCAACCCGCCGAACTCTGACAGTTGCCGAAGCCAACCCATCCGGACGCCGTACGCCGCGGCCCGCAGCCGGAATCGACAAAGGTGGGTGCGATCGCGAAGCCATCCGACCTCGGCAACTGCTGGTGTTGTCACCAAGCCCCTTCACGGTCACGTGCTCCGCCGCGTCGTCCGGCACCCTACGGCGGGTCAGCCGATCTTGTGCCAGTCTGCGCACCCGTCGGTCTGGAACGCCTTGTCCGAACGATAGATCGTGATCGTCGTCGGGCCGGTGGTGTTGTCGTTGTCGAGGATGTCGCTCGTGTCGGTGGAGCTGAGCCGCGCCCAATAGCAATCCCCGCTCCCGTCGTCACCGGTCGTGTGGTAAGTCCCGGGTGCGATATCCGTGCCTACCAGATAGAGCCCAGACCCCGTAACGGTGCTGTCGTTGTACGTCGACACCTGCTGACGGAAGGCGCGCTCCGCACGCGCGAGAGCCGTGGCCCGTTGATTCAGGCTGGCCGCTTGCGCGTTGAGTTTGGCGACGGTGGCGGCGTTCTGGGCCGCGACGTTCTTCCGGGCGATCGTCAAGGCGGCTGCTGCGTCGGACCTGGCCCGAGCCACGTCTGCCTGAGCCGTCGAGAACTGGCTCTGCAAGTCGGAGATCTGCTGGCGCGCCGATGCTGCATTGCCACGTGCTGTGTCCAGCTGTCCCGCGAGTGCGGTCTTCTGCACTTTCAGGGCGGAGATCTTGTTCGCGTCACTCTTTCCCGCGGTGCCGGCCGCGGAGCCGAGACTCAACGACACGACGCCGACGCCGACGAGTTGCACCCACCGTCGCTGCCACCACTTCAACCCCGAGTCTCGGAGGTCAATCGGATCTGGCGCGATCTGCGTCTCGGTCACTGTCTCTCCGTCGTGTTCGCTGCTGTGGAGACCTACTGTCGCCAATCCGAGCGATAGGTGCGGTCGGAACGCAGTCCAACCGGCCGATCAGGTCGGTGACCTCACCCGTTCGGTTGACCCCTCAGCGATCCGTTTGGTGACCTCGGGCGCGCTCTCACGCGAACGCTGGCAGACTCCTCCTGGTCCGTTCGAAGCACAAGGCAGAGAGTCGCTCAAGGGGGACAGCGGTGACCGAAGGACAGGGGCAAGACGCCCGCGCGGGACGGGCTGCGACCCTGCTGATCGTCGCGCATGTCGTCTTCGGCGTACTGTTCGTCGTCGGCGCCGTACTCACCCTTTGGACGTTCGCGCGCAACAGCCAGACGTCGGTCGACTGTTTCGGCGGCTCCGACGGGACCTGCGGGGCACATCACTCGTACGTTCTCGGCGCCACCCTGCTTGCGGTCGGCTTCGTCGGCAACCTCGTTGCGATCGCTGTCGCCGCCCGCCTCGCGCTCCGTTACGGACGGGGACTGATGGCGCGTCTCCAACGACGCGGCGACATCAGCTCGCTATGACGTCGGTCGCCGGCATCCGGAAGGGAAATCGGACGAGCCGGCGGCGGGACTGCCGCGGGACCTCCATCGCGACGTCGACCGTGCGCGCCGCCGTGCCTTCCGCGCAGCGACCGGTGCCTTCGCACCGGTGGCACGTCGCGTCCCGGTCGGGCCCGAGGTAGCCCGTACCCAGGCACACCCAGCACTTCGCGTTGCCAAGGCAGCCCGCGCAGGTCTCGGGGTGGTAGGGCATCGGCGTCACGTATCCAGTGTCCGAAAAAATCGCCTTCGCACCCATCCGTCACTCAGGTGCACGTACCCGCCGAACGGACGATGGCGAGACGGCTACCCCGCCCTAACGCCGCCGACGCGGTTCAGCCAGCGCGCAGGACCAGGACCACGACACAGCCCACCGTCACGACCGCCCAACCGACGGTCATCGCCACCTGGCCGTAGCGCTCCCACCGGCTCACGGCAGCCGCCGGAACACCGCGAGCCACGCTTCGACCGACTCGACGTCGGCGAACGGGTTGATCTCGAACGTCGCCGGCTCGATCCGGTCGACCGACCACCCTTCGGCGAACGACGCACGCATCTCGGCTTCGGTGACGCGCCGCGGGCCCCAGTCGCCCGGTTGCCGCTCGCTGAAACACATCAGGCACAACGCCGCACCCGGCCGCGCGACGGACGAAAGTACGGAGACGTAGCGCGGCCGTTCCGCGTCGTCGAACGAGTGGAACACCCCGCTGTCGAGCACCGTGTCGAACGCCGCCGCGGGCAACGGCAACGACAGCAGGTCGCCCGCCTCGAACCGTACGGACAGCCCGCGTGACTCCGCCTTCGCTCGCGCCCGCTCGATCGCGGTCGGTGACATGTCGACGCCGTACGCCGTCGCGCCGAGCGAGGCCGCGAGCAACGTGTGCTCGCCGGTGCCGCATCCCGCGTCGAACACCGAGCCGCGGAACAGCCCCTCGTCGGCGAGCGCGACGAAAGCCGGTTGCGGCCGGCCGATGTCCCACGGCGGGGGAGCGTCGCGACGGTAGGACTCGTCCCAGCTGTCGTTCGCGCGCGGCGGCTCGGTCACGCCCGAAGGTTACGTCAGTGCACGTACACGTACGCGTAGTTGGCGAGCAGGCCCCTGACCGGCGCGACCGCGACGCGGTAGCGGCCGCGGCCGACGTGGTAGCTCAGCGCGCGGGTGCGCAACACCACCTTCGACACCAAGGCCCATCCGGTGCTGTTCGCCGTCGTCCGGACCTGTAGCCGCACGACCTGCCCGCGCACCGGCGCGAACGTCGCCGTCAGCCGCCAGCCCCGCGTCGCCTTCGCGACGGCGACGCCGACTGCGCTCTTCACCGAGATCGGGTTGGCGCGGCTCGACGACGCGGCGAGCGACGACGACCCCGGGAAGACGAGCCACCACTCGGTCCACACGGTCGGCTTCACTACCAAGCGCACCGCGCCGGTGGAGTCCGTCAGCATCGACGCGCACGAACCCGTCGGCTGAAGCGCGGTGCGGTGGCACAGGAACACGCCCGCCCCGCCGACCGGCAGCCCGGAGACGGGGTCGGCTAGCCGGCCGGTGATGCTGGCCGAGTGACCGGCCACGACGGTGGTCGTCGTCGCGATCGTCGTCGCGGACGGGTCCTGCGACGCAGTCGGGGGTGTCGACGTACCCGGCGGCATCGTCGCGGCCGCCGAGCTCGCCATCACCGACGCCCACGACAGCACGAACGCCGGGTACGTCCCGGAGCCGGCGACGAAGATCTGCGCGATCGACGTCCACTGCGACTGCGCGGCCGAACCAGTGCCGGTGATGAGCTCTTCGCCGCCGTACGACGACAGGATGTTGTGCCGGTGACCCCAGCAGCCGGCGGCGCCGGGACCGGTGCAGTCCATGTTGAAGCTGCCGTTCGGGCCCCACCCGTCGGCGTACATCCAGTCGTAGTCGGCGGCGAGTGCGTTGAGGTCGCCGGCCCAGTTGCTGCCCCAGCGGTTCGCGTTGAACGACCCGATCGTCCACGACGGCAGCGTCGGGTCGGCGTCGTTGTTGGCGGCGGTCTGCGCCGAGCTGTCGAGCATCGCGACCATGCCGGCGGCCGGCTGGAGGCCGCGGTCGACGCGCTCGAGGTTGGAGACGACGAACGCCTGCGCCGCCGGGCTCATCGACGCGTAGCTCGCCGGCAGTTGCAACGGGCCCACGCCTTCGAGCGCGCGGGCGTGGTCGATCGCCGCGACGACCGCGGACCTGCACTCCGCCGACGTGGCGCCGTACGACGAGCAGGCCGGCCAGTAGTCCGGCGACGGGGTCACGTTCGTCGCGGGGTCTGAGGTCGCGGCGGAGGCAGAAATCGCCACCGTTGCTGACAATCCGGACGTAACGACGGCTGCTACGAGAGTGAGCGCGGCAACGCGGTGCTTTCTCACCAAGAGGTTGTCGGTCGCTGCCCTCGTTCGCTCAACCAGCCGTTTGGGCAGACTGGGCAGGTGGAGATGCGCCGCACTGCCGGGATCGTCGGTCTCGTGCTGCTCCTCGCGGGATGCGGCCCGTTCACACCGGCGCCGCGCCCGCGCCCGACGCCGACCCCCAGCGCGCACCGGCCGTCGCCCGCGCCGACGATTACCGTCATCCGCACCGGCCGCGTCGTACGGGCCGGCACCACGGTGCCGTTCCAGGCACAGGCGGGAGTGTCACTCCGGATCCGCGCGTCGAAGCCGAGCCTCTCGCGCCGGCGGCTCTCGTCGTCGTACGGGTACGCCCCGTCGCGCGGCTACTACGTCACGTTCCTCGTCACGATGGTGAACACCGGCCGCCGTCCGATCGACATCGGGCCCGGCGACTTCTTCGTCCAGGTGAGCCGGCAGGGCAAGGTCACGACGCTGATGGGCAACGCGCCGTACTCGGGTGCGTCCGCGCAGCTCGACGCGACCCAGCTCGACGCCGGGCAGAGCCTCAGCGGCCCGTTGACGTTCGACGTCCGCGCGCCGCACGGCACGCTCGCGTTCGCGCCGGACGGCTCGGCCGCGATCTCCTGGACGTACTAGAGCGTGACGCCGATCCCGGCCGCGCTGGCGATCGTCGCCGGGTTCGGCGGGGCGAGCGCGGCAGTGCGGAAGCAGCCCGCCGGCCGGCCGACGAGACGCAGGCTGGTGCGGTCACCGGCCTGGTACGACGAGCGGGTGTAGCTGCCGAGCACCGGGTACATGATCTGGCTGTTCGCGGAGACGTGGTCGAGGCCGACAGCGTGCCCGATTTCGTGCAACAGCAACGATCCGACCGATGCGCCGGTGGTGAAGCCCGCGCGCAACGGGACGCCAAGCTTGATCAGCGCGGCGGCTTCGACGATGCGCAGCTGCGACCGCGAGCTCCCGGTCCAGCTGACCGTGCCGACACCGGCTTCGCCGCCGCGGAACAGGTTGGTCTTCGTCGCCGACACCCAGCCGACGACGAGGTCGGCGTGCGTCGCGGCGCGCTGCTGCGCGGCGTTGAACATCAGCCGGTTGCCGCTCGGGTAGTGCAGCACCGCGTAGTGCGGCACGTAGCTCACCTTGCCGACGTAGCGGAACCGAAGCCCGCTGTACGCCGCGACCTCGGCGAGCGCCTTCTGCACCAGCGCGACGCGGGTCGGGTCGCCGCCGGTGTTGACGGCGTACGAGATCGTCGCGGCCGTGGTCACGCCACCGACCGTCATGCACGGCGTCCACCGCACGACGACCGAGCGGCCCGAGTACGGGTCGCTCGCGTGGGTGACGGCGTACGTCGTCGTGGTGGTCGCGGCGGCCGGCGACGGCGCGGCGATGGCGCCGCTCAGCGCGACGGCGCCGAGCGTGGTGCCGACGGCAGCGGCGGAGGGCAGCAGGCGCATGCGAGGCACAACCGCAGCGTCGCGCGGCGACTTTCCCGGTTTGGCCTAATTGGCCGGAAATGCCCCGAAAGGACTACCCGGACATGGGACTCACGAGCGGTTTGGCAGGGCGCGCCGGTCGCGTCGGGGGTTGACGCCGGTCACCGGATCGGGGGTGCTCGGCGCGCCCTGCCGGCTCATTGCAGCCCTTACGCCTGAACGGTTGCTGAAGGCTCCCGCCGCTTCGCCGCCTGCCGCGCCGCCTCGTCGCCGAGCGCGATCGGCGCGCCCAGCACGATGTCGGGAATCCCGAACGCCTCGACCAGCAGTTCCGCGTGCGGGCGAAGCTCGCCGCACAGCGTGTTGACCGCGGCCGTGATCGCCTTGGACCGCGCCGGCGTGAGCCGCGAGTGCTCCAGGAACCACGCCCGGTCGCGCTCGAGGTGCGACAGCGCGTGCAGGTCGCAGAGCAGGTTGAGCAGCTCCGCGAGCTCGGGGTCCTCGCAGCGGTCGATCGCGTTGACGAATGCCTCGAGCACGACCCGGTCGATGTGTGCGCGCGCGGCCGTGAGCACGTGGTCTTGCGCGGCGTTGAAGACCTCGAAGGCGTCGCCGCCTTCGGTGATTCCCTTGCGCAGCCGGCGGGCGAGGCCGTCGAGCACGTGCCGCTCGCGCCACTCGAACATCGCGAGCTGGTAGCCGCGGTCGCGCAGGTCGGTGTCTTCGTCGTGACCGGGTACGGCGTCGAGCAGCCGCTGCACGATGCTGCGTGCCGAGGTCCGCTCGATGACGGTCTCCATCACCTGCTCGGCGACGAAACGCATCGTGCCGATCGTGTCGAGGTCGCCGAAGTCGGCCTGGTAGCGGGTGAGGAGCGTCTTAGCGACGAGTTGGAGCAGCACCGTGTTGTCGCCTTCGAACGTCGTGAAGACGTCGGTGTCGGCTTTGAGCTGCGGCAGCCGGTTGACCGCGAGGTAACCGGCGCCGCCACACGCTTCGCGGCAGGTCTGGATCGTGTGCGTGGCATGCCACGTCGTCGTCGCCTTGATGCCCGCGGCGAGCGTCTCCAGCTTGCGCCGGGCGAGGTCGTCGTCGGCGGTCGTCGCGACGCCGCTGTCGAGGACGTCGTGCGCCTGCGCGATCAGTTCCTCCTGCGCGAAGTGCAGTGCGTACGTCGACGCGAGGGCCGGCAGCAGCCGCCGTTGGTGTTGCAGGAAGTCGAGGATCACGACCTCGTCGTCGCTGCCCGGGGCTTTGAACTGCCGCCGCGCGAGCGCGTACTTCGTCGCGATCGCGAGCGCGACCTTCGACGAGCTGACCGCGGCGCCGGACACGCTGATGCGTCCTTGCACCAGCGTGCCGAGCATCGTGAAGAACCGGCGGCTCTCGTTCTCGATCGGGCTGGTGTAGGTGCCGTCCGCGGCGAGGCTGCCGTAGCGGTCGAGCAGTGCGTTGCGCGGGACGCGCACGTGGTTGAAGGCCAGCCGGCCGTTGTCGACGCCGTTCAGTCCCGCTTTGGGCCCGCAGTCCTCGATGCTGACGCCGGGGCACGGGTTGCCGTCGTCGTCGCGGATCGGCACGAGGATGGCGTGCACGCCGTGGCTGCTGCCGCCGGAGTGCAGCTGCGCGAACACGACGGCCATCCGGCCGTCCCGCGCGGCGTTGCCGATGTAGTCCTTGCGCGCGTCGTCGTCCGGCGTATGTACGACGATCTCCTGCGTCGCTTCGTCGTACGTCGCGACGGTGCGGATCGACTGCACGTCGGAGCCGTGGCCGGTCTCGGTCATCGCGAAGCAACCGAGCAGGTCGAGCGACATCACGTCGGGCAAGTAGCGCTGGTGGTGCTCGGCGGTGCCGAGGTGCTGGATCGCGCCGCCGAACAGGCCCCACTGCACGCCACCCTTGACCAGCAGCGACAAGTCGCCGAGCGCCTGCGTCTCGAACGCGGTGATCGCCGCGCCGACCTCCTGCTCGCCGCCGGCGTCCTTGCTGAACAGCAGCCGCGGCCCGCGAGTGGTCGCGATCCGGCGGGCCTGCTCGAGCACGCGGGCTCGGTGCTCGTCGATCGAGATGTCGTATACCGGTGCGAACAACGGGTCGCCGAGCGTCTCGCGAACCTCGTCGCGCACCCACGCCCAGCGGCCGTCGAGAAACGTGCGAAGGCTCGCCCCCAGATCGGTCACGACTGTTGGCTACCCACGCGCGAGGAACGCGAAAACGCCGCCCGATCAACATGATCGACCGGCGTTCTCGTCGTACGGCTCAGGACGCCGGCGACTGCCCGTTCGGTGGGGGCATCAGGACGTCCTGCGAGGTCACCGATGAAGCCGAAGCGGGCGCCGGGACCTCGATCGGCGGTACCGCTGGTGAGCCGGAGCGGCTGCCGCGGCCGCCGGCGGTCTTGCGCGCGGTCGACTTGCGGGCCGTCGACTTCCGCGCTGCCGTCTTGCGAGCGGTGGTCTTGCGCGCCGTCGTCTTCTTCGCGGTCGACTTGCGAGCGGTCGTCTTCTTCGCCGCGGACTTGCGCGCGGTGGTCTTCTTGGCGGTGCTCTTGCGCGCGGTGGTCTTCTTGGCCGCGGACTTGCGCGCGGTGGTCTTCTTCGCGGTGCTCTTCCGCGCTGCCGTCTTGCGAGCGGTGGTCTTGCGCGCCGTCGTCTTCTTCGCGGTCGACTTGCGTGCGGTGGTCTTCTTGGCCGCGGACT
>JAVEEI010000057.1 GCA_030840525.1 Frankiaceae bacterium | reverse complement strand
CCCTGCTGCTCGGGCTTCGGCGGGCGGTGCGCGGTGACCGACTCCTGGCTCTCGTCGTCGGCGTCCATCGCGTCGGCCGCCTTGTCGATCGGCTCGCCCGACTTGGTCTCGAACGTCTTCTTGAAGTCGGCGAGCGCCTTCTGCAGCGACGTGACCGTCTCCTCGGAGAGCTGGCCGGTCGACGTGATCGCCTCGTAGATGCCGCGGTGCTGGTGGCCTACGTAGTCGAGGAACTCGCGCTCGAACTTGCGGATGTCGACGACCGGTACGTCGTCGAGCTGGCCGCTGGTGCCGGCCCACACGGACACGACCTGGCGCTCGACCGGGAACGGCGCGTACTGCGGCTGCTTGAGCAGCTCGACCAGCCGGGCGCCGCGCTCGAGCTGCGCCTTCGACGCCTTGTCGAGGTCGGAGCCGAACGCCGCGAACGCCTCCAGCTCGCGGTATTGAGCGAGGTCGAGCCGCAGCCGGCCGGCGACCGACTTCATCGCCTTGACCTGCGCGTTGCCGCCGACCCGGGAGACCGAGATGCCGACGTTGATCGCCGGCCGTACACCCGAGTTGAACAGGTCGGACTCGAGGAAGATCTGGCCGTCGGTGATCGAGATGACGTTGGTCGGGATGTACGCCGACACGTCGTTGCCCTTGGTCTCGATGATCGGCAGGCCGGTCAGCGAGCCGCCGCCGAGGTCGTCGGACAGCTTCGCGCAGCGCTCGAGCAGCCGCGAGTGCAGGTAGAAGACGTCACCGGGGTAGGCCTCGCGCCCGGCCGGGCGACGAAGCAGCAGCGAGATGCTGCGGTAGGCGTCGGCCTGCTTCGACAGGTCGTCGAACACGATCAGCGCGTGCTCGCCGTTGTACATCCAGTGCTGCGCGATCGCCGAGCCGGCGTACGGGGCGATGTACTTGAACGCGGCCGGGAACGACGCGGGCGCCGCGACGATGGTCGTGTACTCCATCGCGCCGGCCTCTTCGAGCGACGCCTGCACCTGCGCGACCGTCGAGCCCTTCTGCCCGATCGCGACGTAGACGCACTTCACAGCCTACTTCTTGACGCCGCACTTCCAGTAGTCGCGCTGGATGATGAACGCGTCAAGCGCGACCGCAGTCTTGCCGGTCTGCCGGTCGCCGATGATGAGCTGGCGCTGGCCGCGGCCGATCGCGGTCATCGCGTCGATGGCCTTGATGCCGGTCTGCAGCGGCTCCTTCACCGGCTGGCGGGCCATGACGTTGGGCGCCTGCATCTCGAGCACCCGGCGCTCGGTCGCGTTGATGTCGCCCTTGCCGTCGAGCGGGCGGCCCAGCGGGTCGACCACGCGGCCGAGGAACGCGTCGCCGACCGGCACCGAGAGGATCTCGCCGGTCCGGCGTACCTCCTGGCCTTCTTCGATGTGCTGCGCCTCGCCGAGGATGACGCAGCCGATCTCGCGCACGTCGAGGTTGAGCGCGAGGCCGAGCACACCGCCTTCGAACTCGAGCAGCTCGTTGGTCATGGCCGAGTGCAGGCCCTCGACCCGGGCGATCCCGTCACCGGTCTCGGTGACGACACCCACCTCGTCGCGGGTGGCGCCGGCGTCGTACGACGAGACGATGCTCGCCAGCGCGTCCCGGATGTCCTCCGGGCGGAGCGTCAACTCGGTCATCGGGGCGGAACTCCTCGGTTGTGTACTGCTCGGATCAGACGGAACGGCCGCCGGAGCGGCCGGTGAGCTTGCGGTAAGCGGCGTCGAGCTGGCGGACGACGCTCGCGTCGATGAGCTCGTCCCCGACGCGGACGGTGAGCCCGCCGAGCAACGACGAGTCGACGACGACCTGCAGCCGTACCTCGCTGCCGAACTCGCGGGCGATCGCGGCGGCTAGCCGCGACTGCTGGTCGTCGCTGAGCGGTACGGCGGAGGTGACCCGCGCGACGACGCGGGACCGGCGCTGCGCGGCGACGCCGAGGAACTCCTCCAGCACGCGCTCGAACGTCCGGCCGCGCGGCCAGAGCACCGCGCGCTCGAGCAGCTCGAGGGTGACCGGCGCGACCTTGCCGTCGAGCAGCCGGTGCAGGAGCTGCTGCTTGCGGTCGGCCGGCAGGTTGCGGTCGGTGAGGGCCGTGCGCAGCTCGGGCTCGGCGGCGACGACCCGCTCGAACCGGAACAGCTGGTCTTCGACCTCGTCGAGCTGGTCGTCCTGCTCGGCGTGCGACAGGGCCGCCTCGACCGCGACGGCTTCGAGCGCGTCGACGACGTCGCGCGGCTCGGACCAGCGGCTGCGCGCGGTACGGCGGACGAGGTCGAGCGCGACGTCGCCGATCTTGCCGGCCAGCAGCCGGTCGACCAGCGCGACCTTCGCGTCGGCGTCGGTCGCGGGGTCGGAGACGGCGCGGCGCAGCGACGTCTGCGTCGCGAACACCGTGACGACGGCGAACAAGTCGGCGGACAGCCGCCCGAGCGCGGCGGGGTCCGCCGTACCGCCGACCGAGTCGGAAAGCGCGGCGCGCAGAGCGGCCAGCGCGTCGCGGGAGGCGCCTTGCATCAGCCGGCCGCTCCGGCCTCGGCTTCGGCCTTCAGGCCGCTGCCGACACCCGCGATGAAGTCCTCGACGAGCTGCCGCTGCCGCTCGTCGCTACGCAGCGACTCGTGCACGATCTTCTCGGAGAGCGTGTAAGCGAGCTCGCCGATCTCGTTGCGCAGCGACAGCAGGATCTGCTGGCGCTCGGTGACGAGCTTGGCCCGCTCGGCCTCCGCGATCGTGTTGGCCTCCTCGCGGGCGGTCGTGCGCGCCTCGTCGAGGATCTGCGCCTTCTCGGCGTTGGCCTCCTCGCGCAGCCGGCTGATCTCGCGCCGCGTCTCGGCGAGCGCCTCCTGGTATTCCGCCCGGGCGCGCTCGGCCTCTTCCTTCGCGGTCTTCGCGTCTTCGAACTGCTGGCGGATCGTCGCCTGCCGCTGCTCGATCCGCGCGATGATCGGCGGCAGGATCTTCTTGGCGATGAACACCAGCAGCAGGACGAAGACGATCCACTCGAAGATGATCGTCCCGTTGGGGATGAGGAAGTTGTTCGTCTTGTCGCCGGCGGCGGCGACGACGACCGATGCATGCATGCGGCTTCAGCTCACTTGCCGAGGACGAACGCGAACAGCGCGGCGAACGCGAGGTTGATGAAGTACGCCGCCTCGACCAGGCCGACCGTGAGGAAGAACTGGCCGGTGAGCTGGCCCTGCGCCTCGGGCTGGCGGGCGATGCCGCTGATCAGCGCGTTACCGGCGATGCCGTCACCGATACCGGCGCCGATCGCACCGCCACCGAGAGCGAGCCCGCCGCCGATGAGGCCGCCGGCAGTGGCGACGGCCTGGGTCATGTTCTTTGCTGCCATGGTGCGTCTCTCCCCTTCGAGGACGATGTGCGGGTCAGTGCTCTTCGGCGGTGGCGAAGCCGAAGTACAAGATGGTCAGGAACGAGTAGATGAACGCCTGGATCGGTGCGATCAGGCCCGAGTCGAACAGCCGCCAGCCGAAGTCGGCGAGGCCGTACAGCGGGAACAGGTAGAACGGGAGCAGCGCGATGACCGCGAGCATGATGCCGCCGGCGAAGATGTTGCCGAAGAGCCGCAGCGACAGCGAGAGCGGGTTGACGATCTGCTCGAGGATGAGGATCGGGCGGCGGATGGCCGGCTTCACCGTGAACCAGTCGCCGACGTACCGGCCGCCTTTGCGCTTGACGCCGAGGTACGTGTAGAGGATGACGACGACGATCGTCATCGCGTAGACGGTGTTGACGTCGGCGGTCGGCGGGGCGAGCCGCTCCGGCGAGTGCCCGGAGGGGATCCACGCGAGCCAGTTGCAGAACAAGATGAAGAACAACAGGCAGACGCCGAGCGGGACCAGCCAGCTCGGCACGTCGTGGCCGACCGCGTCCTCGATGTAGGTGCGGGCCTGGTTGATCACCGTCTCGGTGATGACCTGCACCTTGTTGGGGACCTCGGCGCTCGCCCGGCGGGCGACGAACCAGAGGAACCCGACGGTCAGCGCCGCGGCGATGAGCGTCGTGTACATGGTGTCGACGTTGAACGTCAGGCCGAGGAAGTGCCAGGTCGGGTGGTCGCCGACGGTGATGTCGGCGGCGAGGATCGAGCCCGGCAGGCTCACGACGGCACCCCGCCGGTGACGCCGCCGGCGACACCGGGACGTACGACGCGCGACAGCGGCTTGGCGAGCAGGCTGATCATCAGCACCTGGAACACCAGCAGGCCGAGGAAGACGGTCCAGCCGAGCGGGCGGTAGGCGAGCGCGACGAGGAACGCGAAGATTGTGATCAGCCCGAGCCGCTTGGCCGAGGCGACCGCGGCCGGGCCGCGCCACTTCTCCCCCGCCGTCTGCGTGCCGTCGACGAGCTTCTCGGTGTCGGCCCAGAGCTTGCGGGAGTTCCAGCCGCCGAGGCCGAGGCCGACGGCGATGAAGAACCCAGCGAACGGGTAGCCGGTGAGCGCGCAGATCGCGAGCGCCGCGACGCCGATCAGCCCGGCCAGCACGAGGGCAAGGCGGTAGCCACGCGCGACGGCGCTCCATTGAGCGTCGAGGGCCACGATCAGTCCTTCTGTTCTGTGTCTCCGGACCGCCGGAGGTTGGGGGGCGACGCCCGATCCGAAGCGCCGCGAACAAAGGGCCGAATCACGCGATAAGACCCCGTTGCCGCGCCCACGATACCAACGGCGAGACCGAGGAAGGTAAACAGGGGTGGCGTCCCGGCAGCACGGTCGACGAGGTATCCGACGAACAGGCCGATCCCGATCGTGATCCCGCACACCGCGCCGATCTGGAGCAGGTCGACGAGCTGCGGCGCGCGCTTCGGCTCAGCCACTGGCCCCTCCTCCCGACCCTTGCGTCCGTGATCATGGCGTTTGCAGCAGCTTCTGGCGTGATCATGGCGTTCGCAGCCTGCAAACGCCATGATCACGAACCGCGGCGTTGCGTTGTCAGGCGCGGGTCGCGTGCCGCAGCCGCGGAATGTTGCTCGCGACCAGCAGCAGCGCCGCGGCGCCGAGGAACGCCGCGATCACCGGGAGCGGCCGGCCGCGCGAGAGCGCGACGGTCACCGCGCCGCCCGCGATCAGCGCGGACCAGAGGTACATGATCACGACCGCGCGGGCCTGCGAGTGCCCGATCTGGAGCAACCGGTGGTGCAGGTGCCGCTTGTCCGGCGTCCACGGCGCCTGCCCGGTCCGGGTCCGGCGCAGCACCGCGAGCAGCAGGTCGACGAGCGGCACCGCGAGCACGGCGAGCGGCAGCAGCAGCGGCAGCAGGGCCGGCGCGAAGTCGGCGGCGTACACGGCGTTCGGGTCGATCCGGCCGGTCAGGCTGACGGTCGCCGCGGACAGCATCAGCCCGAGCAGCATCGAGCCGGTGTCGCCCATGAAGATCCGCGCCGGGCTGAAGTTGTGCGGCAGGAAGCCGAGGCAGGCGCCGGCGAGCACCGCCGTGAGCAGCGTCGGCGCCTCGGCGCGGTCGAAGTGGTAGACCACCGAGAGGTCGTAGGAGTACGCGAAGAACGCCATCGCGGCGATGGCGACGACGCCCGCGGCGAGCCCGTCGAGGCCGTCGATGAAGTTGACCGCGTTGATCGTGACGACGACGAACAGCACGGTCAGCGGCACCCCGACGTCGGGCGACAGCGACAGCGCGCCGTACCTCGGGATCGGCAGGTAGAGCAGCTGCACGCCTTCGAGGACCATGATGCCGGCGGCGAGGATCTGCCCGGCCAGCTTCGTCAGCGCGTCGAGCCCCCACTTGTCGTCGGCCGCGCCGATGAGCACGAGCAGGCCGCCGCCGAGCAGCGCGCCGCGCGCCTCGCTGGTCTGGAACACCCGCTGCAGCGTCGGCATCCGGCTGGCGACGAGAAGGCCGGCGCCGATGCCGAGGAACATGCCGACACCACCGAGGCGTGGCGTCGGGATCGTGTGCACGTCGCGCTCGCGCACCTCGGTGTAGGCGCCGATGCGCTCGGCGCCGCGGCGGACGAGCGGGGTCAGCAGGTACGTGATCGCGGCGACGATGAGCGCCGTGAGCACGTACTCCCGCACGGCCCCAGTCTCCCTCTGCTAGCGCGCGTACGCCGGGTGCCGCGCGACGAGGGCCGAGACGGCGGCGCGTACGTCGGCGGCTGCGCTGCCGTCGGCGTCGCGGACCGCCCGCCCGATCAGCGCGGCGACCTCTTTCATGTCGCCTTCGGTCATCCCCTGCGTCGTGACCGCGGGGGTGCCGACGCGGATGCCGGACGCGACCGCCGGCGGCTCCGGGTCGAACGGGATCGCGTTCTTGTTCAACGTGATCCCGGCCGCGTCGCAACGCGTCTCCGCGTCCTTGCCGGTGACGCCGAGACCGCGCAGGTCGACCAGGATGAGGTGGGTGTCGCTGCCGCCGCTGACCGGCCGCATGCCCTCGGCCGCGAGACCTTCGGCGAGCGTCTGCGAGTTGAGCACGACCTGCCGCGCGTACGTCTGGTAAGACGGCGACAGCGCCTCGCGCAGCGCGACCGCCTTGGCCGCGACCGCGTGCATCAGCGGGCCGCCCTGGGTGAACGGGAAGACCGCCTTGTCGATCCGCGGGCCGAGCTCGGCCTTGCACACGATCATGCCGCCGCGCGGGCCGCGCAGCACCTTGTGCGTCGTGAACGTGACGACGTCGGCGTACGGCACCGGCGACGGGATCGCCTTGCCCGCGACGAGTCCGATGAAGTGCGCGGCGTCGACCATGAGCCACGCGCCGACCTCGTCGGCGATGCTGCGGAACGCGGCGAAGTCGATCAGCCGCGGGTACGCCGTCGCGCCGCAGATGATCATCTTCGGCTGGTGCTTGCGGGCGAGGTCGCGCACCTCGTCGTAGTCGATCAGCTCGGTGTCTTCGCGGACGCCGTACGGGACGATGGAGAACCACTTGCCGGAGAAGTTGACCTTGCTGCCGTGGGTGAGGTGGCCGCCGTGCGGCAGCGACATCGCGAGGACCGTGTCGCCCGGCTCGCACAGGGCCGCGTAGGCGGCGAGGTTGGCGCTCGCGCCGGAGTGCGGCTGCAGGTTGGCGTGCAGGTCGCCGGCCTCGGGCGAGCCGAACAGCTCCTTGGCCCGCGCGATGCCGATCTCCTCGGCCCGGTCGACGACCTCGCAGCCGCCGTAGTAGCGCTTGCCCGGGTAGCCCTCGGCGTACTTGTTGGACAGCGTCGAGCCGAGCGCGGCGAGGACGGCGGGCGAGGTGAAGTTCTCGCTCGCGATGAGCTGCAGGCCGCCGCGGAGGCGGTCGAGCTCGTCGAGTACGACGCCGGCGATGTCCGGGTCTTCGGCTTGCAGCGCGTCGAAGTCAGGGCCCCAGAACGGTGTCATGCGGTCACTGTAGTGCGGGGCTGTCTCCCTCGCCCGGGTCCACGCCGTAGTCACGCAGCCGGTCCGCGGGGATGGCGCCCAGGCGCAGAATGCGCGGCGTCTCGGCGGTCAGATCCACGATGGTCGACGGCACCGGCTCGTCGCGCGGGCCGCCGTCGAGGTAGACCGCGACCGCGGCGCCGAGCTGCAGCCGGGCGTCGAGCATCGTCGTGGCCGGCGGGTGCCCGGAGCGGTTCGCGCTGGAGACCCCGAGCGGGCCGGTCCGCCCGATCAGGTCGAGCGCGACCTCGTCGGCGGGCATCCGTACGGCGACCGTGCCGAGGCTGTCGCCGAGGTCCCAGGCGAGGTGCGCGGTGTGCTTGAGCACGAGGGTGAGCGCGCCCGGCCAGTACGCGTCGACCAGCGCGCGGGCGGTGTCGGGGACGGTGTCGACGAGCGCGTCGAGCATCTGCTGGTTGGAGACGAGGACGGGGACGGGCATGTCGCGGCCGCGGCCTTTCGCCGCCAGCAACGCGGCGACCGCGGCCGGGTTGAACGCGTCGGCGGCGACGCCGTACACGGTGTCGGTCGGGAGTACGACGAGCTCGCCGCGGCGGATCGTCGCGGCCGCTTCGGCGAGCCCCTCCTCGCGCTCGGCGGTGACGCCGCAGTCGAAGACGCGGGTCTGCGCGGCGGTCATGTTGCCGCCTCCGCTCGCCGGGCCGTCGCGAACCGCGGCCGGCGGGTGAGATCCTCGTGGTCGGCGATCTCGTCCCAGTGGTCGGTTTCCTTGAGCAGCTGCGGTACGGCGTCGCCCTGCCGGTCGGAGTGCTCGATAGCGACGAGCCCGCGCGGCTTCAGCAGCCGGGCCGCGGTCGCGGCGACGACCCTGATGACGTCGAGCCCGTCGTCGCCGGCGAACAGCGCCGCCTCCGGGTCGTGGTCGCGTACCTCCGGGTCGACGAGCTCGCGCTCGTGCTCGGCGACGTACGGCGGGTTCGACGCGACGACGTCGACGGTGCCGTCGAGCTCGGGCAGCGCGGCGGCGGCGTCGGCGAGGTGCAAGTGGACCCGGCTGTCAGTGTCGTCGCGGGGAGCGTTGCGCTGCAGCCACTCGAACGCGCGCGGGTCGCGTTCGACGAGGTGGACGACGGCGGTCGGGCGCTCGTGCGCGACGGCGAAGCCGATCGTCCCGGCGCCGGCGCAGAGGTCGACGACGAGCGGCCGCGTCATGTCCTTGATCGCGGCGAGGACGGCGTCGACGAGTACTTCGGTTTCCGGCCGCGGCACGAAGACGCCCGGGCCGACCTCGAGGTCGAGGTAGCGGAAGCCGGTCGACCCGACGAGGTGCTGCAACGGGGTTCGCTGCGCGCGCTTGCCGACGAGGTCGGCGAAGTCGGTGCCGGTCGCCTGCGCGTGCTTCGCGAGCGCGCGGGCGTCGTACTCGGGGCTGTCGACGCCGGCGGCGCGCAACGTCGCGATCGCGTCTCTGACGGCGGCGTCGTCGGTCATTCGGCGGTGCCGTTCAGCAGAGCGGCGGTCTCGGCGTCGACGAGCGATCCGATGACGGCGTCGAGGTCACCGTCGAGCACCTGGTCGAGGTTGTACGCCTTGAAGTTGACCCGGTGGTCGGAGATGCGGTTCTCCGGGAAGTTGTACGTGCGGATGCGCTCGCTGCGGTCGACGGTACGGACCTGCGAGCGGCGGGCCGCGCTGGCCTCGGCGTCGGCTTCCGCCTGCGCCGCCGCGAGCAGCCGCGCGCGCAGGATGCGCAACGCGGACTCCTTGTTCTGCAGCTGCGACTTCTCGTTCTGACAGGAGACGACGATGCCGGTCGGGACGTGCGTGATCCGTACGGCGGAGTCGGTGGTGTTGACGCTCTGGCCGCCGGGGCCGCTGGAGCGGAACACGTCGATGCGCAGGTCGTTGGGATCGATGTCGACCTCGACCTCTTCGGCCTCCGGGAAGACGAGGACGCCGGCCGCGCTGGTGTGGATGCGGCCTTGCGACTCGGTCACGGGTACGCGCTGGACCCGGTGCACGCCGCCCTCGTACTTCAGCCGGCTCCACGGCGCGGGGTCGTGCCGGCCGCGGACCGCGACCGTGACGTCCTTGTAGCCGCCGAGGTCGGACTCGTTGGCGTCGAGGATCTCGGTCTTCCAGCCCTGGCGCTCGGCGTACCGGAGGTACATGCGCAGCAGGTCGCCGGCGAACAGCGCGGACTCGTCGCCGCCCTCGCCGGCCTTGACCTCGACGATGACGTCCTTGTCGTCGTTGGGGTCGCGCGGCAGGAGGAGGAGGCGCAGCCGGTCTTCTAGCTCGGTCTTGCGGGTTTCCATCTGCGGGATCTCGTCGCGGATCGACTGGTCGTCGGCGGCGAGCTCGCGGGCCGCTTCGAGGTCGTCGAGGGTGCGCTGCCACTCGGTGTGGGCGGCGACGATGGGACCGAGCTCGGCGTAGCGGCGGCCGAGGGTGCGAGCCTTGCCCTGGTCGGCGTGAATCGCGGGGTCGGCGAGCTGCCGCTCGAGCTCGGCGTGCTCGGCGACCAGGTCGTCCAGCTGTTCGAACACTTGTCTTGTGTCCTGTCTGCAGACATGACAACGGCGCCGACCCCCTGACTCACAGGGGCCGGCGCCGCGGCGGAGTTACTTGTCCTTCTTGTCCGTCTTGGCGTTCTTGGCGTAGCGCTGCTCGAACCGGGCGACGCGGCCACCGGTGTCGAGGATCTTCTGCTTGCCGGTGTAGAAGGGGTGGCATTGGGCGCAGACGTCGGCGTGGATGACACCGTTCTTGGACGTGCTGCGGGTGGTGAACGTGTTGCCACACGTGCAGGTCACGGTGGTCTCGACGTACTGCGGGTGGATGTCGGGCTTCACGGCTTGCTCCTGTCTCATGCGGTCGCCGGGTCGACCGCGCTGTGTGCGGGGCCGTGAACCGGTACCTGGTGCCAGTGTGCCAGAAGCGCAACGCCCGAGGCGAACCCCGGATTCCCGCCGGGCGGCTACGCGCGGGCGCCTCGATACGAGCGGTGCGCTACTGCCGGTAGTCCTCGAACTCCCACCTGCCCAAGCGGCCGAGCGTGCTCGCCAGGTCGGGCCACGTCGGCGCCTCCGGACCTTCGACGGCGTGGGTCAGGAACAGCCGGATGAGCGGCCAGTCCCATTCGGGCACGACGAGATGGTGCCGCCCCACAAGCGGGCCTTGTTCGTCGACTAGGCGGAGCAACCGGTGGGGCGTGCACACGACCACGTCGAACGACTCTTCCCCGGGTTTACCGCTCGGCCCGGCGATGATCTGCACCAGGACCTCGACGTCGCGGGCGTCCTCAGGTACGTAAGTCTCAAGATCGACATCCGGGCTGTGGAAGCGCCTCACGGCAGCCTTCAAGAAAGGTCCCGGATGCCGACGCCGCCTTCGGACTGCCAACTGCCGGCGAGCACAAAGAGCATCCTAGGAATCGGCACGCCGGTATCCGAAGTTCCGCAGCTCATCGAGCAGTTCCGTCGCCAGGCCGCGGACGGTCACGAACTTAGCTCCTCCCGTACACATGGAGCGCCTTTCCAGATCCGCGGCACGAGGGTCGGCAATGCTCAGGCATCCGCGTCGGGAGTGGTTGACGAGTATGCCGCTGTTTCTCGGGCGGACGCGCGTCACTCGTCGTCCAAGATCGGATGGTGCGGAATCTCAGGTCGTAAGCGCTCAACCAAGCACTTGCCATGGCAATTGAGAGTCTGCGACTCGCCAGCCTCGGTTGGCGGATAGACGATCAGTGTCGTTGCGCGAGCCGCCGCAACTCGTTGCCGCAGAAGCAACACATCAATCTCGACGCGCCCATGGCGTCCACGTCGTCGTGAGTACGTTGCCGACTCCGTCCTAGAAAGCGAGTCTCCCCGGCGTTATCTCGCGGCCCGCCAGACTCCCCGCGTCCGGATTCATTGTCGCGGGCGCATACAGATCCCGACACGGCCGTCCGTAGCCGGCCTCATTCGAAGACGTCATGGAGAAGCAACCCGAGCACCGCCAGCGCTTCGGCGAAGCCGGCGTCTCTCGGATCCTCGCCATCTGCCTTTAACAACTCCGCCCGCAGATCACGTGTGGCTACCTCCATAGAGCGAGCGATACGTGCTGCCTCGTCCTTCTCCAACAGATCGAAGTGGATTCCATCAAGGGCCTTCGCTTGATCGAGAATCCCACGATCGACGTCTGAACCCACCAGTTCGGCTGTTCGATCGATCAGACGATGGAACGCCCAACGAGCGACGACCCATGGCTCGCTATACGGGATAGAGATGGAGGCCACTAGAAACCGATCGGAACGATTGGAGCCTGAACGTCCGAGGACAAGGAGTCAACGTAGTCGGAGCGGGACCGGCCGCCTCGTAGCGATAGCCGCCTAGACGGTCGCCCACCAGAGGTCCATGACCGAGAAGGCTCCGCGATCAAACTGAGCCAGCGGAACCGTCACCCCAAGCGCTTCTGCGGTTCCAGCGTCGATCTCATGTTCTCTCGCGTGGAAGTTGTCAACTGTCACAACCTCCACGCCGGGGCCGGAGTCGACTCCGCCAGCCAGCGAAGCTCGCAGGATGACGAGTGGCATCTCGGCCGAGACAAGCGCACAGACGTCGTCGCCAAGGAGGACCCGCGCCCAATTCTCGCCCGCGCCCAAGTCCCAGTCCACGTGCGACCCGACGACGGTGTGGGCAATCTCGCGGACAAGGTCTTCGACGCGGGTTGTTGACCACGTGCCTCGATCACGCAAGGCGCGCGCGATTCCAGACCCCAAGTGTCGGTCGCGGTCCTCGCCCGCCACCTGGCGACGCCTGGATGAAGCCACTATCGGTCCCGTACGCGTTGATCCAATCGCTCGACGCGCCAGTATTCCCCAGCACGCCTACAGGGCCACCACGTGCCCTCGGCTCTCAAGTCAGTCCAACTCGGCCAGCGCGTTGGCGATCATGTCAACCCGCGCCTTCAAGAACCGTCGAGCCGAACCCATCGCGGCCTCAAGATGCTCACGATCACTGCTTGCGATGGGGTATTCGTCCTCCGCGAGAATCCTGCCATCAGCCCACGCGATGCACGCGACGAGCCTCTGCATGTCAGGCGTCACGTCAATCGTTACCGCGATGTCCTCGTCCGGATGCGCGACGTCATGCCCGAGGGAGGTAAATGCCGTGAAAGGCAAATGCTTGGTAGTGAAGTGCCTCGACTCGGCAGATACCTCCCGACGGTGACGCAGATCATCATGGAGGTCTGCGAAAATCGCGTCGGCTAGCTCGCCTAACCGGGTGGTGTCCAGAATCATCATGGCACTCGCAGTTCGCCCACAACTGCATCTTGGACTTGGGACGTCAAGGGGTGAACAGAGTCGGTGCCCCTCGTGGCCGCCCACTCGGCGTCGGACTCGGGATCACCGCTTGTAATCGAGACATGTCCATTATCCCCGTCGGGGACGGCGTCGAGTGTCGTCAGAGCCGAGACGTCAATCTTCTGAACCTTCGTCCCCGACGGGAATGCATCAAGATTGTCGAAGGTGGACAGACCACTCAAGTCTTTGCCCGGGCGCGGCGTCATATTCCGGTCGGTGTTGCTGCCTGAGCGATAGACGTAGCGTGGCACATCGGACACGTCCGGCCCGACGCTCCCGCCTGCGGTCTGAACCGAATCGCCCGCGTCGCCTTCCTCGGCACTGATCACCTGTTGACTGGTTAGGGCAACTCCCGACCCGGCGAGGATTACACCCAACCCTTGGGCATAGGAACAGCGGGAGGTGCAACTGCCAACGATCAACAGCGCGGGCAAGTTCAGCCCAACGAGCTGCCCATGCGAGCCGTGAAGGGCCCCATGGACCGCTTGGTCGAGTTGGAAGAAGTCGAAAGAGAGTCCGAATCCGCAAGTCTGCTTGCCCGGCCCGCTGCAATACTCATGCCACATCCGGATTTCGTTTGCTGTACGGGTGGCGGCGGAACCGCGTGTCAGATCCGCACCGACGCTCGCGACGTAGCGTTGAAAGCCGGTAACCAGTCTGCCCGAGTTCGGGTTGCTGGAAGACACGAACACGTGTCCGCTCACCGGCATCATGCTGGGAGGCGCTTGACCCGCGGTCGCCCCTCCAGCTCCCTCGGGTTGATTCATCAAGCCGCTTGGATCTGATAGAGCGGCCGGATTGTCGTCCGCGTAGCCGTAGGGATCCAGCGTCTTGTTGTCCGCCGAAACCGCGAGCGGGTCGGGGGTGAGGAACTGGCCCATGCTCGGGTCGTAGTAGCGGGCGCCGTCCTGAAGAAGGCCGCTGCTGTCCAGCACGCGACCGAGGAAGTTCTGGTCCGTCGGCAACGCGGGCGCGCCGGTGCGAACAGCGCCGTACGGCAGGTAGTACGTCCGTGTCACCGCGCCGGTCGACGCGTTGACCGCGACCTGGCGGCTGTTCTGCCCGTCGCTCGCCAACCACGTCAGCCCGCTCGCGTTGCGCTGCGCGACCGTCCCGCCGGCCATCGAGTAGTAGCGCGTGTCCGTCACGACGCCGTTCGCGACGTGCACCTCGTTTCCGGCCATCCAGATCGTCGTCGACCCGCCCGGATCGAGCCGCGCCAGCCGCGTGCCGTCCGCCGTGTTGACGTACTTCGTCGCACCGCCGCTGGCGCTCTGATACAGGTGGTGCAACGGGTCCCACGACAGCGTCGTCGCGACCCCGCCGACCGTGCGCGTCGCCTGCTGGCCGTCCGCGTCGTACGCGTAGCTGTTCGCGCCGGCCACCGTGATCGCGTGCGGATGCGTCGAATCCCCCGGCGTGTACGTCGTAACCACGCCCAGGTTCGTCACCGACGCCGGCACACCGGTGGTGGCGTACGCGTACTGCTGGTTGAACCCGTACGGCCCATCCGCGGTCGTCGCAGTCGAGTTGGCGCAGTTCGTCGACTCTGTCCACGCCTTGGCCAGCCGACTGAGGCCGTCGTAGCTGAAGCAGGTCTGCTGGCCGCTGTCGCCCGGCGCGTTTCCGCTGATCTGCGTCGGCTCGTCGATGTTGTCGTAGCTGTACTGGTCGTCCTGCACGACCGGCACCGCGTTGTGCGTCACCGTCGTGGTGATCTCCGACAGCCGCCGCAAGACCAACTCGTGGACGTACGTACGCGTCGTATAGCCGGCCGAGGTGCTGTCGCCGTACGTCCGCCCGCTGAGCAGGTCGAGGTTGTTGTAGCTCGCGGTCGCGTTGAACGGGCCGGCGAGCGACGTGGGCAGCCCGGTGACGCCGCCGGAAACCTCGTAGCCGTACGTCGTCGTCTCCGCCGGCTGGTCGCCGAGCGCGCCATCCGTCACCGTCGCGGGGCTGCCGTCGGGGTTGTACGTCGTCGACGTCTGGTAGCTGAGCGCGCTGGCGAGGCCGGACACCGCCGGCACCGTGTACGTCGTACTCAGCACCCGCCCGTCCGCGTCGTAGCCGCCAACCGTGCTGGTCCAGTCGCCGGTGCTATTGCCGAGATCGTGCACCGTCACCGAGGCCGGCCGCCCCTTGCCGTTCGCGGCGACGCTGTCGTAGGTGTAGTTCACGAGAGCGCCGTGGAAGATCGAGTTACTGTGCCCGTCGGCGCTCACCGAGACCGGCCGGTTGATCTCGTCGTACGCCGTCGTCACGGTGTCGCCGAGCGCGTCCGTCGTCGTGAGCACGTTGCCGACGTTGTCATAGGTCGAGGTCGACGTGCCCGCGTCCGCATCGGTCGCCGAGGTCCGCCGGCCACCGACGTCGTAGAAGTAGGTGTTCGCCTTCCCCATAGCGTCCGCGACACTCGTTAGCCGGCCCAGCGGGTCGTAGCCATACGTCGTGGCCGACGCGGGCACGCCGCCGATCTGGCTCGACTCGGTCGACACGAGCGGCCGCCCCCACGCGTCGATCGTCGCGGTCGTGACCGGCGCGGGCGACGGTGGCGTCGTGATGGTCCGGTCCGCGGCGTACGACGTCGTGGTCCGGCCCCACGACTGCGCACCGTTCGCCGTCCGGGCCGTGCTGGTCACCCGGTGCAGCGCGTCGTACCCGGTGTCGACCTCCAGCGGTACAGCGGACGGCGCCGTGTAGTCGCCGCCGACGTTGACGGCCCCCGAAGCGATGTAGGGGCTGCTGCTCGCCGCAACCGCGCCGATGTCGTTGTAACGGGTCTGCGTGGTGAGGTGGCTCGTCCCGCCACCGAACGGCATCGTGTGCACCTCGCGAGTGCGCTGCCAGCCGTCGAGGTAGGTCCACGTGTCGCGGTACACGCCGCCCGACGTGAGCAGGTTGCGCGTGTGCACGCTCGACCAGTCGGCGTCGTTGACGGCGTACGCCGCGGTGAACGTCGGCGTCGTCCCGCCGGACTCGGTCGGTGCATAGGCAGCGGTGAGCCGGCCGAGCGCGTCGAACGTCTGCTTCGACGTCGTGTTGTTGTTGAGGTCCTGGACCAGGGTGGCGGACCCGCGCAGATCGAGCGTCGTCTTGGTCGACAGCGACGTGTTGCCACCCAGGGACGCCAGCTTCGGCGAGTCGACCTGCACCGTCGAGGGTCGCCCCGTCGCCGGCGCGTAGGTCGTCGTCGTGGTGCGGTTGTTCGCGTCGGTAGCCGTCAGCACGCGGCCGTAGATGTCGTACGTCGCATAGCTGTCGGCGTACGACGTCGAGGACAACTCGACTCGCGAGCGCATGAGGTTGCCCTGCGTCGGCGGCGTCGAGGAGTCGGTCGTCTGGTCGTAGAAGAGCTCCTGGTGCGCGAGCACCGCGCCGAGACAGCTCGACCCGGACGCGCGGCCGGCATCGGTCTCGCTCACCTCGGGCTCGAGCAGGTAGCGGGAGGTGTTCGCGACGTACACGATGTTGGTGCAGTTCGCCTCGGTGTCGGTCTTGGACAGGTCGCCGGTGTCGACGTGCGTCACGACGGCACCGTTGGAGATGCCGCGTGACGTCGACGCGTTGTAGTGCACGTCGACGATCGAGTGCCGCAAGGTGGTCCCGTCACTGTTGGGAGTGCGGATCATCGTGGTCGCGGCACGGACTTCCTTCGCGTACTCGATCGGGTTCGTCCCCGGCATCGTCATCGCGGCGGTCTGGTCCACCCAGTAGTTCGTATCCGTCGTGGCGACGACGGTGCTACCCGCCGTCTCGGTGACGACCTCGGCCTCGCGCCCGGCGAGCCAGGCGTCGTCGTTCGCCGGACCCCACTCGGCAGTGGTGACGGTGTTGGTCTTCGTCGTACCGTCGTTGTTCAGGTCGCCGTACATGCCGCGGTAGAACTGGTGCACGGTCACCGACTCGTAGCTCGGGCCGATGACCGAGCTGTTCACCTGGTCTTCGAGCACCCGCACCGTCTGGTAGCCGCGGTAGACGCTCCACGAGTCGGACAGCGTCGGGTTGACCTCGAAGCTGTTCTTGTGCCAGGCCGCGCCGCCGATGTAGTCGTAGTCGGTCACGATCGGCTCGGACGTCACCGCCCACGCGCTACTGTGCGGCGACTCGCCTAGATAGGGCACGTACTCGCCGGTGCGCGTGATCAGGTACTTGTTGAACCAGCCCGCTGCCCACGCCGTCGACCCGTGCGGCACCCAGTGCACCGGGAAACAGTCGAGCGTGTCCTGCGAGTGGTCGCCGTTCTCCAGCGCGGTCGTACACGGGTCGGGGGTGCCGTAGCTGACGTCGAGGTAGCCGCCGGTCTCGTTCTCGATCTGCGTGACCCGGTACATGTCGACCGGGCTTACCCCCGTCACTACGTCGAAGCGATTCGCGAACGCCGCGCCGTAGAGGTACGTCGGCGGGGTCGACACCGGCGTGCCGTTCTCGCCGGTGTGCTGCACCCGGCTGAACCAGAGGGCCGGCACTTCGGGGCCGCTGCCGTCCGGGTCGGGCAGCTGCTGCTGCAACGCGTAGTCGTCAATGGCGTCGTACGTCGTGCCGCTGTTCAGCACATACGTGTCGATGGTCCGGAGCATGCTGGTGGTCCAGAAGCTCGGGCTGGTCTGCGTGCACGTCGTCGAGTTCGCGACGCAGACGAGGTCGGCCGGGACGTCGGGGTACGACGACGCGTTGCCCGGGCCCAGCG
This sequence comes from Frankiaceae bacterium, assembly GCA_030840525.1. Lineage (GTDB taxonomy): Bacteria > Actinomycetota > Actinomycetes > JAFAQI01 > JAFAQI01 > BP-197. The sequence goes on along the minus strand of JAVEEI010000057.1, from coordinate 13,568 downwards.
TCGGGCACGCAGTCGTCGCGCCGTTCATCTCCTGAACGCAGCGCCCGACCGAGGTGAAGACGACCTTGTCGACTGGCGTGCCGGTGTCGGCGTCGCGCAGCCCGTACGTGATCGTGCTGAGCCGGCCGCCGCGCACGTAGCTCTGTGCCACCGCCACGCCGTTGACGTTGTAGGCGTTGGTCTCCTGCGTGTACGTGTACGTCGTCTCGTTGTTGTTGGCGCGCACGACGTAGTCGAGGTTCCACCGCCACGCCTTGTTGCACCAGGTGGTGCACACGCTGCCCGGGTAACCGAAGACCGGGACCGTCCAGGTCGAGTTCGTCGCTGCGCCGCCGGCGACGCCGACACCACGGCCGAAGTAGTAGATCGTGCCGTCGGGCGCTTGCAGCTTCCAGTACTCGTGCGTCGCGTCGCCGTTGATGGCACCGGTGGTGTTCGCCACCGACCATCCCGGGTCGTCCTGCAGCCGCCAGGTGCCGTCGGCGTCGAGGAGGATGTGCGTCGTCATCCCGCCGAGGGTGAGCGACACGTTCGTCGGCGAGGTCGTGTAACACAGGTCGGCGTTCGAGCGGCCGACCGAGTTGCACGACGCGTACTCGCGCTCGATGAAGCCGGGCTGGTAGTCCCAGCCCATCCCAATCCACGAAGCCTGCGGGTTGGTCACCGACGTACGGCCGTCGACCGAGCCGGAGTCGTAGTCGAGCGTGACGTCCGGCGCCGGACCGCCCGGCGGCGCCGGCACGGTGATTGGGTAGGTGTAGCCGAGCGAGCCCGACGACAGTCCGACCGACCAGTGCGCCGACGGCACCAGCGGTGACGCGACGTACGTCCCGGACGGCCCGGACGGTGTCGACGTCACGACGAACACCGAGCCCGTCGGCACGGCCGAGTCTCCCGGCGACGGCGACGGGGACGCGGCGGGCGAGACGGCCGGCGTAGCGGTCGCGGACGGAGAAGGCGACGACGTGTCGCTCGGCGAGGGCAACGCCAAGGCCGGCTGCGCAGCCGCGGCGGGTGAGTCCTGGGCGACCGGTGGCGCCGGCTGCGCGACCGGTGGCGCCGGCGCCGCGGCCGCGGGTCCGTCCGCGTCGACTACCGCGGTGAGCGCCGTCTTGTACGGGTCGTTCACCTGGTTGGCGACCGGCACGCCGGTCGAGCAACCCGCGAGCAGCGGCGTCGTCAGCACGCATGCCGGGTAGCGCACCAGCTCGAGCCGCTCGGCATAGTTGCCGCCGTACGCGTCGCGGAAGCCGCGGTAGTCGACCGACACGGCAACCGGCCCGTTGCCGGCGCCACCGTCGGCGCGCGCGACCGTGAACACCATGGGCACGCCACCGAGTTGTTGGCGCACCGCGTCGCCCAGCGTCGTCACCTGCACCGAGCCGGGTACGGCGGCGGCGACGTGCGGTGTCCACGACGGCAGCGAAGCCGGCGCCTTCAGGTGGTCCGGCTGCGGCTCGTTACCGGTCGGCAGCGTGGGCAGGCCGAGGGTTCCGAGCGCGGCCGGGTCGGCGACGCCCACGACACCGGCAGTCGACACCGCGGTCGCCGTGACCGGCACGGTCGCCGACCCAGGGGCGGGGAACGTGACCGTCGGCAGCGCCCATTTCGATGCCGCGTCGGTGGCCGACACCGCCTGCGGGTCGGGCCTGGGCGTGCCCTTCGGCACCGGCGTCGCGTTCGACCCGGCGGCCGACGGCGCGGCCGCCGCGGAGGCCGAGGCGGGCAGGCCGCTCAACCCCGCCGAGGCGAGCGACGCGAGCAGGACTCCGACGACCAGCGGACGCGAATGAGGCTGCACGGCCCGACCCCCCGACACGCGGCCGGCCCCGAACGGGCTGTGGCCAGGCGATCACATTAAGTGACAGGGCGCGCAACGGCAAGCTGGTATGCAAACTACGTCGCGGTGACCCCGCCGCCGGACTTCGCGGCCGACTTGTCGCCGGCCCAGATCGCCATGATCAGCCCGCAGTGCACCGCGCCGTACGTCCGCAGCGCCTTGCCGAGCTGCGCCAGCGACGGCAGCAACTCGTGCAGCCGCCGGGCGGCGAGGTCGAACGCGTCCGGGTCCTGGTGGTTGATCGCGCGCAGCTCTTGGCCGAAGATCGCCGCGTTCGACTTGATGATGCCGAGCCGGCTGGTCACCGTCAGCGGTAGCCGCGCGGCGTCGCGCGGTTGCGGCACGCGCGCGAACGCGGTCGCCAGCCGGCCGAGCTGAGTCCCCCACAACGTGACCACTTGCCGCAGCGCCGACACCGATGTCTGCTTCTGCAGCTTCACCACTGGCACCAACCCGATGTACGCCGCGTCGCACGCCTTGTCGGCGGCGAAGATCCAGCTCGTCGACGTACCGCGCAGCCGCGGGCCGTCGGCGTCCGACGTGAACGGCGGCTTCGCGTGCTGGTGGCCGTACGACGTGACGACGGCGTCGATGAAGTCGCCTTGCGCGGTGCCGAACCCGGTCGCGTCGTCGCCGCCCAACGCGTTGGCGAGCGCGTCGAACCCTTCCTGTTTTCCGTGCGCGGACAAGCCGGTCAGCGCGTCCTTCATCGCGTCGACGGCCTTGACCAGGCTCGCGGTCTGCTGGCGCAAGCCGGCCGGCGCGCGCAGCGCATGCAACCGCGTCGACAGCGACCGCAACGCGGCGAGGCTGCCGCCGTGCGCGAGTGCGTCCCGGGCGGCGTAGATGTCGTCCGGTCCGGGGTCGGCGAGCGCGGCGAGTACGGCCTGCACGGGCGCGGCGGCGCGGAACACGTCGTCGGCGACCGGGGCCAGCTTCGCGAGGAACGACAGCTCGGCCCGGCGCTCGGCGCGTACGGCGGCGACCTTGCGGTCGTGCTCGCGCCGCTGCTTCGCGACCGCTACGTCGGCGCCGGTGACGACGACGAGCCCGACCGCGATCAGCGCCGCGATCGTGATCCGCACCCAGCTTCGGTCGAGTACCGACATGTCACGAGCCCCCCGTCATGTCGGTATGGTCTCAGTCTTCGCCATTCATGTGGGTGGTTTTCTGCACCTGGAGCAAGAACTCGTAGTTGTTCTTGGTGTGCTTCATCTTGTCGAGCAGCAACTCGAGCGCCTGCTGAGTGTCGAGCGCGTGCAGCACCCGGCGCAGCTTCCAGACGACCTGCAACTCGTCGGGCGCGAGCAGGATCTCTTCCTTGCGGGTGCCGGACGGGTCGACGTCGACCGCCGGGAAGATCCGCTTGTCCGCGAGCTTGCGGTCGAGCTTGAGCTCCATGTTGCCGGTGCCCTTGAACTCCTCGAAGATGACCTCGTCCATCCGCGAGCCGGTGTCGACGAGCGCGGTCGCGAGGATCGTCAGCGAGCCGCCGTTCTCGATGTTGCGCGCGGCACCGAAGAAGCGCTTCGGCGGGTACAGCGCGGTGCTGTCGACGCCACCGGAGAGGATGCGGCCGCTCGCCGGTGCGGCGAGGTTGTACGCGCGGCCGAGCCGGGTGATCGAGTCGAGCAGCACGACGACGTCGTGGCCCAGCTCGACCAGCCGCTTCGCCCGCTCGATCGACAGCTCGGCGACCGTCGTGTGGTCGTCGGCGGGACGGTCGAACGTCGACGCGATGACCTCGCCCTTCACCGACCGCTGCATGTCGGTGACCTCTTCCGGCCGCTCGTCGACGAGCACGACCATGAGGTGGACTTCCGGGTTGTTCGTCGTAATCGCGTTCGCGATCGCCTGCAGCACCATCGTCTTGCCGGCCTTCGGCGGCGACACGATGAGACCGCGCTGACCCTTGCCGATCGGCGCGACCAGGTCGATCACGCGCGTCGTGAGGATGTTCGGCTCGGTCTCGAGCCGCAGCCGGTCCTGCGGGTAGAGCGGCGTCAGCTTCGCGAACTCCGGCCGGTTGCGCGCGTTCTCCGGGTCGACGCCGTTGACGGTGTCGAGGCGGACCAGCGCGTTGAACTTCTCCCGCCGCTCGCCTTCGCGCTGCTGGCGTACCGCGCCGGTGACGACGTCGCCCTTGCGCAGCCCGTTACGGCGTACCTGCGCGAGCGAGACGTACACGTCGTTGGCACTCGGCAGGTAGCCGGCCGTGCGGACGAACGCATAGTTGTCGAGGATGTCGACGATGCCGGCGACCGGCACCAGCACGTCGTCTTCGGTGATGACCGGCTCGGACTCGCCCGGACCGAAGCGGTCGCGGCTGCGGTTACGGTTCCGCTCCCGGAACCGGCCGCGCCGGTTGCCGCCACGGTTGCGGTCGTAGTCGTCGTCGTCGCGCGGCCCGCTGCCCTGCTGCTGGCCTTGCTGGCCGCCCTGCTGCTGGCCCTGCTGGCCTTGCTGTCCCCCTTGGCCGCCTTGGCGCTGCTGACGGTCGCCGCCCTGACGGTCACTGCGCTGCCGGTCGCCCTGGTTGCGGTCGCGGTCCTGCCGCGGCTGGCGGTCGCCGTCGCTACGCCCGGTCTCGGAACGCCCGGTGTCGGAACGCCCGCTGTCGGCGTCGCTCGGCCCGGCGGGCGCGGTCTCGCGGTCGTCCCGCTGCCGCGGCGGCGCCGACCCATCCGGAGCCTCCCCAGACGAGCCGGACGAGCCAGCCGAGCCGGACGGGCCTGAGCCCGAGCGCTTCTCCTGGATGGCACCGATCAGCTGGCTCTTGCGCATCTTCGCGGTGCCGGCGATGCCCATCTCGTTGGCGAGTTGCTGCAGCTCGGGCAGCAACATGCCGGACAGACCGCCGCCGCGGCGCTTCGCGCTGCCGTTCGACCCGTTCGCAGCCGCAGTGTCGGCCGCGGGAGCGGTCGCCGTAGCGCCGTCGGCAATGTCGTTGGTATCGGTCACTCAAGATCCTTCCTTGCGACCGGCGGGACGGTGAACCTTGCCGGTCTGCCCGCTCGACGGATGGAGCGGAACGTCTGGATGCCGGGTGGTCTCGCACGTCGCCATCGCAGGGGCCGCGACCAGCGGAGTACGCCGATCAGCGATTGCGGTGGGGAAAGCGAGGCGGTCGGCTGAAGCAGTCAGGCGACTGTCGCACACTTAGCGTAGTCGCCAGCCACAATACCGGCAACAACGCCACGCCGGGGCTATTCCGCCGTAGCCGTCTCGGCCCGCGCCAGCGGCAGCGTGACCGCGCCGTCCCGGTCGACGTCGAGCGCGAGCGCCGACCAGCCGCGGCGCGCGGGCGCGTCCAGGAGCTCCTTGCGCTGCACCGCCGACGTCAGCGCGAGGACGGTCGGCCCGGCGCCGGAGACGACGGCGGGTACGCCGGCCGCCCGCAGCTCGCCGACCAGTGCCGCCGTTCGCGGCATCGCCGGCGCGCGGTAGTCCTGGTGCAGCCGGTCCTCGGTCGCGAGCAGCAACAGGTCGGGACGGCGCGCGAGCGCGGTCACGAGCAACGCGACCCGGGCGGCGTTGGCGGCCGCGTCGGCATGCGGTACCGACTCGGGCAGCAACCGGCGCGCCGCCTTCGTCGACGACGACGAGCCGGGGACGAACACGGTCGGCGCGAGCGACTCGTCGACGGTGAGGTCGACCGCACCGGTCGCACCGTCGGCGATCCACGCCGCGGTGAGCCCGCCGCGCAGGCACGCGGCGACGTTGTCCGGGTGCCCTTCGAGCGATGTGGCAAGTGCGAGTACGGCGTCGTCGTCCATCCGCTCGCTGCCGCCGACCACCATCGCGCGCGCCGCGACAACACCGGCGACGATCGCCGCCGCGGACGAGCCGAGCCCGCGCGAGTGCGGGATGCGGTTCGCGCACACGACTTCGAGCCCGCGCGGTGCGCCGCCGAGTTGCTGGAACGTCGTACGCATCGCGCGCACGACGAGGTTGCGCGCGTTGCGCGCGACCGACGCGGCACCCATCCCCGCGACGTCGACGGACAGCCCCGGCTCGTCGGTCGCGCGGACGACGACGTCGTCGTACAGCGAGAGCGCGAGCCCGAGGCAGTCGAAACCGGGACCGAGGTTCGCACTCGTCGCGGGGACACGGACGCGCACCGGTGCGGCGCGGAACGTCGGCTTCGCCATCAGTCCCGGAGACCCAGTGCGGTCGCGGCTGCGGAGACGTCGGCGGCGATCGTCGTCGGCGCGGGCGCACCCGAGATCGCCCACTCCGGGTCCTTCAGCCCGTTGCCGGTGACGGTGCATACGACGCGCACGCCGGCCGGGACCCCGCCGCGCGCGTGCGTCTGCAACAGACCGGCGACGCTCGCCGCGCTCGCCGGCTCGACGAACACACCTTCTTCTCTGGCGAGCAACCGGTAGGCCTCGAGGATCTGCTTGTCGGTCACCGAGTCGATGCTGCCGCCGGACTCGTCCCGCGCCGCGATCGCCTGCTTCCACGACGCCGGGTTGCCGATGCGGATCGCGGTCGCGATCGTCGACGGCTTCGCGACCGGCTCGCCGGTGACGATCGGTGCCGCGCCCGCGGCTTGGTACCCGCGCATCACCGGCCGCTTCGACGTCACGCCGTCGGCGGCGTACTCGCCGTACCCCTTCCAGTACGCGGTGATGTTGCCGGCGTTGCCGACCGGAAGGCAGTGCACGTCGGGGGCGTCGCCGAGCACGTCGCAGATCTCGAACGCCGCCGACTTCTGCCCCTCGATCCGGTACGGGTTGACCGAGTTGACGAGCGAGACCGGGAACGTGTCGGCGAGGCCGCGCGCGAGCGTCAGGCAGTCGTCGAAGTTGCCGTCGACCTGAAGCAGCCGCGCGCCGTGCACGAGCGCCTGCGCGAGCTTGCCCATCGCGATCTTCCCGCTGGGCACGAGTACGGCGCAGATCATCCCGGCCCGTACGGCGTACGCCGCGGCGCTCGCGCTGGTGTTGCCGGTCGACGCGCAGATCACCGCTTTGGCGCCCTCTTCGGCGGCCTTCGAGATCGCGACGGTCATGCCGCGGTCCTTGAACGATCCGGTCGGGTTGGCGCCTTCGACCTTCAGGTAGACCTCGGCGCCGACGCGCGCCGACAGCCGCGGCGCCGGCACCAGCGGAGTGCCGCCCTCGCCCAGCGTCACGACCGGAGTCGACGCGGTCACCGGCAGCCGGTCGCGGTACTCCTCGATCACACCGCGCCACCGGTTCACCACGAACCTCGCTTCATCGCTCGCCGCCTTCGACCCGCAGCACCGACGCGACCGCGCGTACGACGTCGAGCTCGCGCAGCTCCGCGACCGTCGCGGACAGTGCCGCGTCGGGGGCGACGTGGGTGACGAGCTCGAGTGTCGCGTCGTCTCCATGTCCTTCTTGCCGCACGGTCTGGATCGACACGTCGTGCTGCGCGAACGCGAGCGCGACGTTCGCGAGCACACCGGCCTTGTCGGCGACGTCGAGGCTGACGTGGTAGCGGGTGAGCGTCTCCCCCATCGACCGGATCCGCAGGTCCGCGTACGCCGAGTCCCCCATCCCGCGCGCGCCGGTGAGGCGGTTGCGGGCGACCGCGACAAGGTCGCCGAGCACGGCACTCGCCGTCGGCGCACCGCCGGCGCCGCGCCCGTAGAACATCAACTGCCCGGCCGCATCGGCCTCGACGAACACCGCGTTGTAGGCGTCGCCGACGGATGCGAGCGGGTGCGTGCGCGGTATCATCGCGGGGTGCACGCGCACGCCGATCGACTCGTGCCCGTCGCGGTCCGGTGCGCGCTCGGCGATCGCAAGTAGCTTGACCACGCCGCCCATCTCGCGCGCGCTCGCGACATCGCTCGCGGTGACGTCGGTGATGCCTTCGCGGTAGACGTCGGCGGCGGTGACGCGGGTGTGAAACGCGAGCCCGGCCAGGATCGCGGCCTTCGCCGCCGCGTCGAACCCGTCGACGTCGGCGCTCGGGTCGGCCTCGGCGTAGCCCAGTGACTGCGCCTCTTCCAGCGCCTCCTCGAAGCCGGCGCCGATCTCGTCCATCCGCGACAAGATGTAGTTGGTCGTGCCGTTGACGATGCCGATGACGCGACTGACCCGGTCGCCGGCGAGCGACTCGCGCAGCGGCCGCAGCAACGGGATGGCGCCGCCGACGGACGCCTCGCAGTAGAGGTCGGCGCCGCTGCGGCGAGCGGCCTCGTACAGCGTCGCGCCGTCTTCGGCGAGCAGCGCCTTGTTGGCGGTGACGACGCTCGCGCCGCGGTCGAGCGCCGACAGCAGCAGCGTGCGGGCCGGCTCGATCCCGCCGATGACCTCGATGACGATGTCGATGTCGGGCCGCGCGGCGAGCCCGGCCGCGTCGTCGGTGAGCAACGACCGGTCGAGCGGCAGGTCGCGCTGCCGCTGCGGCCGCCGGACCGCGACTCCGGCGAGCTCGAGCGGTACGCCGATGCGCTGCGCGAGGTCGTCGCGATGCTCGTGCAGCAGCCGGACGACGTCGCTGCCGACCACGCCGCAGCCGAGCAGCGCGACCTTCAACGCGTTCGGCGTACTCATGGCTCCACGTCCAGCGCGAGCAGGTCGTCGATCGACTCGCGCCGCAGGATCACGCGGTCGTCGCCCGGCCGCAGCGCGACGACCGGCGGGCGCGGTACGGCGTTGTAGTTGCTCGCCATCGACCGGCAGTACGCACCGGTCGCGGCGACCGCGAGCAGGTCGCCGGGCGCGAGGTCGGACGGCAGCCACGCGTCGCGGACGACGATGTCGCCGGCCTCGCAGTGCTTGCCGACGATCCGGCTGAGCATCGGCGGCGCGTCGCTCGCGCGCGACGCGAGCACGACCGTGTAGTCCGCGTCGTACAAGGCCGTGCGGATGTTGTCGCTCATGCCGCCGTCGACGCTGACGTACGTGCGGATGCCGTCGACGTCCTTGACGGTGCCGACCTCGTAGAGCGTGACGGTGCCGGGACCGGCGATCGCGCGGCCCGGCTCGACCGCGAGCCGAGGCACCGGCAGCGACGACGCGGCGCACTCGCGGTCGACGATCGCGCGCAGCTGCTTCGCGACGTCGGCGAGCGGCGCGGGGTCGTCGGCCGCGGTGTAGGCGATGCCGAGCCCGCCGCCGAGGTCGAGCTCGGGCAGCGTGACGTCGAGGGTGTCGCGGATCGTCGCGAGCAGGCCGACGACACGGTGCGCGGCGACCTCGAAGCCCGCAGTGTCGAAGATCTGCGAACCGATGTGGCTGTGCAGGCCAACGAGCTCGAGCGACGGCAGCATCAGCACGCGGCGCGCGGCTTCGAGCGCCGCGCCGGTCGCGAGCGAGAAGCCGAACTTCTGGTCCTCGTGCGCGGTCGCGATGAACTCGTGCGTGTGCGCCTCGACGCCGACGGTGACCCGCACGTAGACCTTCTGCCGCACGCCGGCGTCCGCGGCGACCGCGGCCAGCCGGGCGATCTCGAGGTCGCTGTCGAGCACGACCCGCCCGACCCCGGCGTCGACCGCCGCTCGCAGCTCGGCGACCGACTTGTTGTTGCCGTGCATGAGAATCCGGTCGGCCGGGAAGCTCGCGGCGAGCGCGACCGCGAGCTCGCCGCCGGTCGACACGTCCAGCGACAAGCCCTCGTCGTCGAGCCAGCGGACGACCGCGCGGCACAGGAACGCCTTGCCGGCGTAGTAGATATCGGTGTCCGCGCCGAACGCGTCGCGATGCTCGCGGCAGCGGGCGCGGAAGTCGTCTTCGAGGCACAGGTACGCCGGCGTGCCGTGCGTCGACGCGAGGTCGCGTACGTCGTGGCCGGCGAGGTGCAACACGCCATCGCGCCGCTCCGCCCCGATCGGCCAGATTGACGGGTGCAACCCGCCGAGGTCGGCGGGCGGCGGACCGAGCGGGTGCGGTACGGCGACGCCGTCGGCGTGCAGCGCGCCGGCCGGGTGCGCTCTCACATCCGCTCCGGCGCGTTCACGCCGAGCAGGCCGAGGCCGTTGGCGAGTACGACGCGGGTCGCTTCGACCAGCCACAGCCGCGCGCGGGTCAGGTCCGTCGCCGGCTCGTCGCCCATCGGCAGCACCCGACATGCGTCGTAGAACCGGTGGTACGTGCCGGCGAGCTGTTCGAGGTAGCGCGCGACGCGGTGCGGCTCGCGCAGCTCGGCGGCGGACGCGACGACGCGCGGGAACTCGCCGAGCGTGCCGAGCAGCTCGTTCTCGCGCTCGTGCGACAGCAGCGACGGGTCGAGGTCGTCGCCGCGCAGTACGCCGAGCTCGCCGGCGTTGCGGAGCAGCGACGCGATGCGCGCGTGCGCGTACTGCACGTAGAAGACCGGGTTGTCGTTGGTCTGCTTCGCCCAGACGTCGAGGTCGATGTCGATGGTGGAGTCCATGCTGTAGCGGGCGAGCGCGTAGCGCGCGGCGTCGACCCCGATCGCGTCTACGAGGTCGTCCATCGTGAGCACCGTGCCGGCCCGCTTGCTCATCCGCAGCGGCTGCCCGTCGCGGACCAGGTTGACCATCTGCCCGATCAGGATCTCGAGGTTGCGCCCCGGCTCGTCGCCGAAGCACGCGCACATCGCCATGAGCCGGCCGATGTAGCCGTGGTGGTCGGCACCGAGCATGATGACGACCCGGTCGAACCCGCGCTCGCGCTTGTCGAGGTAGTACGCGAGGTCGCCGGAGATGTACGCCGGCTGCCCGTCGCTCTTGACGACGACCCGGTCTTTGTCGTCGCCGAACTCGGACGTGCGCAGCCAGACCGCGCCGTCGCGCTCGTAGATCTGTCCCTGCTCCCGCAGCCGATCGACCGCGCGCTCGACGGCACCGGACTCGTGCAGCGAGTTCTCGTGGAAGTACACGTCGAAGTCGACGCCGAAGTCGTGCAGGCTCTGCCTGATCTCGGCGAACATCAGCTCGACGCCCTCGGCGCGGAAGACCTCCTGCGCCTCGTCGTCCGGAACGTCGAGCACGTCCGGCCGGCGGGCGACGACGTCCGCCGCGATCTGCGCGATGTACTCGCCGCCGTAACCGTCCTCGGGTGGCTCCTGGCCGCGGGCGCGGGCGAGCAGCGAGCGGGCGAACCGGTCGATCTGCGCGCCGTGGTCGTTGAAGTAGTACTCGCGGGTGACGTCGGCGCCGGTCGCTTCGAGCAGTCGCGCGAGCGAGTCGCCGACCGCGGCCCAGCGGGTACCGCCGAGGTGGATCGGCCCGGTCGGGTTGGCCGAGACGAACTCGAGGTTGACCCGCTCCTTCTCGCCGGTGCTGCTGCGGCCGTAGTCGTCGCCCGCCAGCACGATCGTGCGGGCCAGCTCGCCCTGTGCGGCCTGGTCGAGGCGCAGGTTGAGGAAGCCCGGCCCGGCGACGTCGACGGCGGCGATGCCCGGCTGGTCGCGCAGGTGCGCCGCGACCACCTCTGCGACCTCCCGCGGCGGCCGGCCGGCCGGCTTGGCGAGCTGGAGCGCCGTATTAGTGGCGTAGTCGCCGTGCTCCTTGTTCTTCGGCCGCTCGACGGTGACCTCGGCCGGCACGTCGACCGCGAGCTCGCCGGCCGCGACGGCAGCACGAATCGCTGCGACAACAGCGGCAGAGACGTCGGCGGGCGTCACCGAACGAGGCTATCGCGAGCGCTTGCTACAGGCCGTTCGGAAAGGCGTAGGAGACCCGCGGCTTCGGCAGCTTGCCCTTCGCGCCGTACTCGATCGCGATCTCCTCGTGCTTGCGTAGCACGATCTGGCTGGGGTCGCCGGCGTACGGCTTGCCGTCGACGAAGACCGCGAGGTCGTGCGTCGGGTCGGCGCAGTAGCCGCCCACGCACGTGGCCGACAGGCGCACACCCCACTCGACGAAGAGCTGCCCGAGCACGAACGTCGCGGGGACCTTGTTCTCGATATGGATGACGCCGCTGGAGTCGTGGGTGTGCAGCGGCGCGAGCCCGGCGACCTTTTGTCCCTGGACGACGAACCCGAGGTACGGCGGGACCTCGACCGGCTTGCCGTCGACGACGATGTCGAGGTGCGCGTGGTAGTGGACCTGCAGCATTTCTACGTTGTACGGCAGCCCGGCGGCGGCGACGTACGCGGCGCTGTCCTTGCCGTTGCCGATGACCGCGGGGGGCAGCCACGGGGCCGGCGAGGTCGAGAGGGTGATCGGGCTGCTCGGCACCGGCAGCGTGCTCGGCGGCGCGGTGTAGTCCACCGCCGAGGGCGACGTGCTCGGCTGCGGTTTCGGCTTGCCGCTGGTGCACCCGGTGACGGCGAGCAGGGTGGCGATGGCGACGGCGCAGGCGGTCGTGGCGGTCGCGGTCGTCGCGGTCGCGGGTCTACGCCGACTCGCCGCTGGCCTCGTCGGCGAGCCGGCGGACGATGTCGATGAGCTCGTCGGGGTCGAATGGCTTCGTGAGGTAGGCATCGACACCTATCTTCTCTCCGCGTTGAAGGTCGGCCTCCTGCGCACGGGCGGACAGCAGGACGACCTTGATGTGTGCGGTGTCGGGGTCGTTGCGCAGCCGGGCGGCCGCCTCCCACCCGTCGACCCGGGGCATCATCACGTCGAGCGTGACGACGGAGACGTTGGCGTCTTTGACCTTGTCGAGCGCGTCCTGACCGTCGGTGGCGGCGACGACGTCGAAGCCTTCGAGCTCGAGGTTGACCGTGATGAGCTGGCGGATGACGTCGTCGTCGTCGACGACGAGGACGCGATGCGCTCCGGCCACAGCCGCAGGTTACCGGGGACTCCTGGGACCGGGCGGGGTCGCGCTGGGCGCTGCTAACCTCGGCGGGGTTCTGAGCCCCCGTAGCTCAGGGGATAGAGCACTGCCCTCCGGAGGCAGTGGCGCAGGTTCGAATCCTGCCGGGGGCGCAAGAGTCGTTGTGCAAGAGACTCGGCCGGTAGCGGCACGGGTCGGCCGGGGAGTCAGCCGCTCATCACGCAGGCACCGGCGCCGCCGTTGGCCTCGTTGCTCCAGATCGCCAGCACGGCGAACGTGCCGGTCGCCGTGGTGATGTCTCCCATCGGGCCGACCGCGGTGCACTTGGCGGCGGCCTCCTGACCGGTGGCGTCGACCCAGCCCAGCGGCGGGTCCATGTCGGTGATGGTGTCGATGAACTCGCTGCCCTCCACGATGCTCACGCCGTCGTAAGTCCCGGGCGAGTTCACCGCGCCCTGGCCGCAGAGCGGGCCGAGGTCGGTTTGGTACGGCAGGTTGGTGTAGGCGATCTGGCCGTAGTTGGAGGTGACCGTCGAGTGGTACGAGCAGTAGAGGACGCCCTCGCCCGGCGAGGGCGTGTGCGGCGGTAACGCGATGACGTACTGCGCGTTCACGTTCGCGCCCGGTGCCGTGTTCCCGAAGTGCGCGGCGGCTGCGACGGCCTCGGCGGCGACCGTGTCGGCGCCTGCGACCGGAGCCTTCAGCGGGTAGGTGGTCAACGGCACGGCAGGCAGCGCGTTGTCCCACCAGATCCCCTTGAGGATCGATCCACTGGCGACACCGATGTGCGTCCCGTTCGTCCCGCAGAAGACGGTGCCGACCGGGACACCCTCGCAGTACTGCTGGACCACGTTCGTCCAGCCGTCGCCGACGGCCAAGCCTTGCAGGAAGTTCCGGAGGTACGTCGCGTACGGGTCCGACTGCGACCACTGCGAGCCCCAGAACACGAGGTAGACCGCAGGGGACGTCGCGACCCGGCCGCCGCCGTACACGAGGTCGTTGCTCGTGTCGGCCGCGGTCGTCGCCGTCCGGGAGTTGACCTGTGGCGCCTTGGTCGG
>JAVEEI010000052.1 GCA_030840525.1 Frankiaceae bacterium | reverse complement strand
ATCGCCGGTGGTGAGGTCGATGACTGCCGCTGGACCCCGTGCTACGACTGCGGCGTCTGCCCGTCGATGGGCACCGAGATCCAGGTCGGGCCGACCGGCCGGGCGCTGCTTCCGCTGACCCCGGTCTGATGCCTCGTGACGGGCACTGTGACGTTGCCGCCGGGACCGGATGGGCAGCCGTGACAGTGCCTCGGAGTTGTGCGTGAGCCGCCAGCCGGAAGGACCGCCGCCGCCACCCGTCGTCCAGAAGCTGCGGGTCCGCTACGCCAAGCGCGGGCCGCTGCGGTTCACGTCGCACCGCGACTTCGCCCGGGCGTTCGAGCGCGCCTTGCGCCGGGCCGGCGTGCCGATGGCGTACTCCGCCGGGTTCAGCCCGCACCCGAAGATCTCGTACGCCGGGGCTGCGCCGACGGGGGTGGCGTCCGAGGCGGAGTACCTCGAGATCGGCCTGGCCGAGGCCCGCGAGCCGGAGGCGGTCCGGGCCGAGCTGGACGCCGCGCTGCCGCCGGGCCTCGACGTGGTCGAGGTCGTCCCCGCCGTACCGCCCGGGCTGGCCGACCGGCTGGAGGCGTCGCGCTGGCGGGTCGTGCTGCCGGGAGCGGACCGCGCCGCGGTCGGTGCGGCGGTCGAGGCCTTTCTCGCGGCCGGCTCGGTGCCGGTCGAGCGGGCGACGAAGGACGGCACCCGGACCGTCGACGCCCGCGCGGTCGTCGTCGCCGTGCGGCTCGCCGACCCGGATTCCACCGCTCCCGGCGTGCCCGAACCGGTCGAAGCGGCGGATTGTGCGATACTCGACTTGGTCATGCGGCATGCCACACCCGCCGTACGACCGGACGACGTCCTTACGGCGCTTCGTCACGTGAGCGGCCTGTCGACGCCGGTCACCCCCCGGGTGACCAGGCTGGCGCAGGGAAGGCTCGACGTGGCGGCACCAGCCGGGCCGGGCGGCCAGGGCCATCCCAGGCTGATCGACCCGCTGAGCCCGGACGCCGACCAGACCACGTCGCCGCACTAGCGGCGGCTCCGAAGCTTCCGCCGCGGGGGAACCCGCAGGCGGTACGAACCGGCTCCTGTGCGGAGCGCCGACGGCGCACCCGGGAGCGGACGGGAGACCTCCCTCATGGTCGACGACTCCACCGTTGACGGCACCACCGGCCCGACAACCCCCGCCGAACCACCGGCAAAGAAGACGGCTCGCAAGCGAGCGACCAAAGCTGCACCCGAGGTCGAGACGACACTCGAAGAAGTGACCGCCGGGTCGGGCGCGGATGCGCCCGCGAAGCGGCCAGCCCGCAAGCGCACGACCAAGAAGACGGCGGCCGCTGCCGAGGGTGCCGGCACGCCCGGCGGCGACTCCTCCGGCGGCGCGACCTCCACCGGCGCGGAAACCACCACCGGTGGCGGGGCGACCGCAGCCGGCGCGCCGGCCATCCCCACCGTGATCTTCCAGGCGCCGGTCCTGCCGGACGAGCCGCCCGCGCCGCGCAAGCGCGCGCCGAAGAAGACCGCCGCACCGGCCCGCCCGCGTGGCGACTCCGCCGACGCAGAGGCCGAGCCGGCCACAGACAGTTCGGGCGCCGGCGGTCTCGACCTCGACGAGCCCGGTAGCTCCGAGCCGGCCGCACCGTCCGCCGCCCGGCGCCGCCGGGGCCGGCGTGGCGGTCGTGGCCGCGGCGCGGCCGGCGCAGACGGCGAGAACGGCGAGCAGCAGGACGGCGACGCCGAGGACGACGGCGGTTCGGCCGCCCGGCCCGCCGGTGGCCGGCCGGCCCGGCCCGCCGGTGGCCGGCCGGCCCGGCGCAACGTCGCCGAATCCGAGACGGCCGACGGGGAGGCCGACGACGCCGAGGGCGACGACGACGGCGACGACGAGAGCGGTACGGGGACCCGGCGGCGCCGCCGGCGCCGCCGGCGCCGTACCGGCGAAGGCGGCCCGGAGACGACGGTCGACGAGGACGGCGTCGAGACCGTCGTACACGTCCGCGAGCCGCGCCCGAAGAAGCAGGCCGCCCCCAGCTCGGACGACGACGTACGCGGGGTCAAGGGCTCGACCCGGCTGGAGGCGAAGCGGCAGCGCCGGCGCGAGGGCCGGGACAGCGGCCGCCGCCGCCCGCCGATCATCACCGAGTCGGAGTTCCTCGCCCGGCGTGAGTCGGTCGAGCGGATCATGGTGGTCCGGCAGGGCGAGGACCGCACGCAGATCGCCGTCCTCGAAGACGGCGTGCTCGTCGAGCACTACGTCGCCCGCAAGGACCACGCCTCGATGGTCGGCAACGTCTACCTCGGCAAGGTGCAGAACGTGCTGCCGAGCATGGAGGCCGCCTTCGTCGACATCGGCCGGGGCCGCAACGCGGTCCTGTACGCCGGCGAGGTCAACTACGACGCGAGCGCGCTCGAAGGCAGGCCGCCGCGGATCGAGCAGGCGCTGAAGACCGGCCAGTCCGTGCTCGTGCAGGTGACCAAGGACCCGATCGGGCACAAGGGCTCCCGGCTGACCAGCCAGGTGAGCCTGCCCGGCCGGTACATGGTCTACGTGCCGGACGGCCGGTTGTCCGGGATCAGCCGCAAGCTGCCGGACACCGAGCGCAGCCGGCTCAAGGGCATCCTCAAGCGGCTCATGCCCGAGGACGCCGGCGTCATCATCCGGACCGCGGCGGAGGGCGCGAGCGAGGAGGAGCTGGAGCGCGACCTGCGCCGGCTGCACGCGCAGTGGGAGGACATCGACAAGAAGACGCAGACCGCGAGCGCGCCGACGCTGATCTACGCCGAGCCCGATGTCGTCATCCGCGTGATCCGCGACATCTTCAACGAGGACTTCGCCAAGCTCGTCGTCCAGGGTGCCGACGAGTGGGACACCGTCGACAACTACCTGCGCTGGGTCGCGCCCGACCTCGCCGAGCGGGCGAGCCGGTGGACCGACGGCGAGGACGTGTTCGCGGCGTACCGCATCGACGAGCAGCTCGCGAAGGCGCTCGACCGCAAGGTCTGGCTGCCGTCCGGCGGCTACCTCGTGATCGACCGGACCGAGGCGATGATCGTCGTCGACGTCAACACCGGCAAGTTCACCGGCAAGGGCGGCAACCTCGAGGAGACCGTCACCAAGAACAACCTCGAGGCGGCCGAGGAGATCGTGCGCCAGCTCCGGCTGCGCGACCTCGGCGGCATCATCGTCATCGACTTCATCGACATGGTGCTCGAGAGCAACCGCGACCTCGTCCTGCGCCGGCTGATGGAGTGCCTCGGCCGGGACCGGACCCGCCACCAGGTCGCCGAGGTCACCTCGCTCGGTCTCGTGCAGATGACCCGCAAGCGCCTCGGCGTCGGGCTCGCCGAGTCGGTCACCGACACCACCGCCGGCCCCGAGCCGAAGCAGGAGCAGGGCCGCCGCCGTCGCGGACCCGCCGGCGGGGGCGCCACGCCTCCCGCAGCGCCGAAGGCGTCGACGACGCACGCGATCACGGACGGGATGAAGAACGCCCTCGCGCAGAT
>JAVEEI010000050.1 GCA_030840525.1 Frankiaceae bacterium | reverse complement strand
GTCGATGTCGGAGAAGTCGATGCCGGCGTCGACGCCCTGGCTGACCAGGTTGAGGCCCAGGGTCACCAGGCAGACGTTGCCGGTCCGCTCGCCGTTGCCGAACAGGCAGCCCTCGACCCGGTCGGCGCCGGCCTGCACACCGAGCTCGGCCGCGGCGACCGCGGTACCTCTGTCGTTGTGCGGGTGCAGGCTCAGGATCACGGCGTCGCGGCGGCTGATGTTGCGGTGGAACCACTCGATCTGGTCGGCGTAGACGTTGGGTGTCGCCATCTCGACCGTCGCCGGCAGGTTGAGCACGACCTTGTCGTCGGCGGTCGGCTGCCACACGTCCATGACCGCGTCGCAGACCTCGACGGCGTAGTCGAGCTCGGTCCCGGTGAACGACTCGGGGCTGTACTGGTAGCGCACCCGCGTCTCGGGGCCGAGCATCGACTCGGCGTACTTCTGGCACCACCGCGCGCCGCTGACCGCGACGTCCTTGATGCCGTCCTTGTCGAGGCCGAAGACGACCCGGCGCTGCAGCGTCGACGTCGAGTTGTAGAGGTGCAGCAGCGCGGTGCCGCGGAAGCCGACGAGCGACTCGACGGTGCGCTCGATGAGCTCTTCGCGAGCCTGCGTGAGGACCTGGATGGTGACGTTCGGCGGGACCGCATCCGTCTCGACCAGCGAGCGGATGAAGTCGAAGTCGGTCTGGCTCGCGGCCGGGAAGCCGACCTCGATCTCGGTGTAGCCGATGCGCACGAGCAGGTCGAACATCCGCCGCTTGCGCTCCGCGTCCATCGGGTCGATGAGCGCCTGGTTGCCGTCGCGCAGGTCGACGCTGCACCACTGCGGCGGCGCGGTGACGACGCGCGACGGCCAGGTGCGGTCGGGCAGGTCGATCGGGGCGAATGCTTCGTAGCGCGATGCCTTCGGCATGCCGGTCATGGCGGGGATGCTCCTGCTCTGAGATGCGACGAGCGACCGGCACAGGCGAGCCCCGCAGCGGGGGCCGGTCGGTCTCGGCCCGCTACGGGCGGCTAAGGAGCAGTACGACGCGCATCGCCGGCCAGCCTAAGCACCGGCGGCGGCGGTTGTCTCGCCGTTCGCCGGATTCGTCTCGATTGCCGAGACGCGACGGGAGCGGGTACTTAGACGCCGCTGAGGATCTCGGCCCGGCGGCGGTCGTAGTCGCCGTCGGTGATCAGGCCCTGCTCGTGCAGGTGCTTGAGCTCCTCGAGCCGCGACTCGGTGGTGCGGCGCGAGCTCGGCGGGTCGAGGTGGCCGATCGGCGCCTCGACCGGCTCTTGCGGCTGCGGGCGCAGGCTGGCGGCGAGGTAGGTCGCGGCCAGCCCGTCCCGGCCGCTCAGCATCGCCGCGCTCGCGGCGTCGTCCGGGTCGAGGCCCGCGTCCCGCGCGATCCGCCGCGCCGTGCTGATCCGCCAGGAGAACGTGACGATGCCACTGACGATCGCCAGGATGAAGAAGAGGATGAAGACGCCCGGGATTGAGCCGCCGCCCGGGTCCGATGCCGGGAAGTCGTCCGCGTACGCCGGCGCGGACACGAGCAGGAGCGCGCCGGTGCCGGCGGCCACGGCCAACGATCGTCGGGTCACGTACGCAAGAGTATGACTGCAAGCCCCGCCGCGCGAGGGAGGTCGCGGCTACCCCGTGCGGGCGGCCCGCGCCCTACGCCGAAGGCGCCCGGCGAGATTGACCGCGCCGAGGAAGAGCGCGAACGCGGCGAACGCCGCGAGCAGCATCGGGAGGGGATTTGGCGCGCCGACACCGTCGTCGACCGGGCGCGGCGGCCGTACGTCGACCACCCAGGTGCCGTACTCGTAGACGCAGACCATGTTCGGGCTCAGGCACTCGGCCGGCGCGGGTGGCGTGGCAGCGGGTGGCGTCGGGGCGGGCGCGGCCGATGCCGGCGTCGCACCGCCAAGCAGCAGCACCGCGTCGAGAAGGAGCGCACCGACGAACCGGCGGGTCACACCGAAAGGGTAGGCGCGCGGTCAGCCGGCGGGGAAGCTGACGGTCGCGGTCACGGCGGCGATCGCCGCGGGCGCGCCGGTGAACGTCAGGTCGATGATGGTGCCGTTGACGTCGAAGAAGTCGAGCACCTCGTGCACGACCGCGCCGCTCGAGTCGTGGTAGTCGAACAGGTAGCGCAGCCCGTGCTTGCCGTTGACCTGGATCTTGCTCGAGCTGCGTACGACGCCGGCTTTGGCCAGGCCGGACCGTAGCTCGTGGTCGAACTGGGTGAGGTCCGTGACGTCGACCCCGACGTTGCGCTCGATGACGAGGACCGCGTCGGTCGAGAGCGGGTCGGACGCCGCGAACACGCCGCCGTTCTTGCCGGACGTCGCGAACGCCTTCCACCGGGTCGCGGTCACGCCGGTGCCGTGCGTCAGCCGGGCGAGCGCCGGGTCGTTGCTATCGAGCTTGGCGTGGTACCAGGTACGCGGCACGCCGAGCGAGAGCAAGCCGGCGGTGTCGTCGAGCCGGATGTACCCGGCGGGCAGCGGCGCCTCGGTGGGCTTGGCCGACGGGCTGCTGCCCGTCGGCGACGGCGAGCCGCTCTGCGCGTGCGGCGTCGTACCGCTACTGCACGCGGTGAGTGCCGCGACGAGACAACCGATGACCGAGACAACCCCCGCACGCATGCACGTACTGTGCCATTCCGCCCGGTCTCTAATCAGCCGGAACCGGCAAACACGCCGACCGCCGTCGCGAACGCCGCCGGCTGAGCGACGCAACGCTCTGTACGTAGCGGACGTGTGGGAGAAACCGGATGACCCCAGAGCTCCTACGATCGGCGCTACCGCTAGAAGGGTGCTGAGCGCATGCGGAGGTGCCGGGTGACTTGGTCGGGGACCCGCCGCCGGCTGGCGCCGAACGCGCTGCTTCTCGTTGCCGTCATCCTTGCGGGATGCGGAGCTCGCGGTACGAAGTCCGCTTCTGACGATGGCACCGCGACACGGTCGACGCCCGTACCAACGCTCGGCAAGAGCTGGGGCCCCTACCAGCTCGGATATGGAACTGTTCGTCCAACGACGATCTTCAACGGTGGGGACCCGACCGGGCAGGTTACCGGCGTGAGGTGGCGCTCCTGGGGGGACGACACGGCCACCGGCAGGGGAAGTGGCGTCTGGGTTCCGCCGAGCAATGATCCCGCTGTCGGCGTGGGTACCGACTCTCAGGATGCACCCGCCACCGTCGTTGCCTTCCGCCTGGGATGGTGCGGGAAGACGTACATGTACAGGGCAATCGAGTGGTACTTCCCGAGCAAAGGCGAGACGTTCGATCCAAACACGTACATCGACATCTGCCTGGGCAACTACGTTCCAACTCCGACCCTCGCGCCAACCTGATCACCACAAGCCGGGCACGCACAAGAAAAGCTGTGCCATCGCGGCGGGCGATACTCACGCCGAATCGAGGAACTCCCGTACGGCGCCCGCGAACGCCTCGGGCTCGTCGACCCACGGGTAGTGCCCGGCACCGGCGATGGTGACGCAACGCGCGTTCGCGAACCGCGCCGCGACCCGCTCGCCCACGACCGCGCCGGTCAGCCCGTCGCGCTCCCCTACGACGACCAGCACCGGGCAGGTCACGGCGGCGAGCGCGGCCAGCATCGGCGCGTAGTCGTACGACGGCCCTGGGTCGAAGCCGGCCCACGCGCGCAGCGACATCTGGCTCTCGGTGCTCGCGGCGTGCGCCTGTGCGGCGTCGTCCCACCGGCCATAGGCGAACGGCCGGGCGGCCCGTTCCAGCTCGCGCCGTACCCCGCCCGGCAGGTCGCCGGACTCCAGCAACGCCAACGCTTCCGCGGCCTCGGCGTACCAAGGCTCGCCCGCGCGCGCGGCCCGGATCGCCGGCAGGTCGTACATGTCGTCGCCGGTCCGCCGGCCCGGCGGCGTGACGAGGACCAGCGCGGCCGCGACCGCCGGGTGCGCCGCGGCCCATGCCATCGCGACGAGGCAGCCGGCCGAGTGCGCGAGCACGACCGGCTGGTCGAGGCCGAGCGCGAGCCGTACGGCGTCGACGTCGTCGGCGAGCCGCGGGAACGCCAGCGAGTCGCGTTCGGCCGGCAGCTCCGACTGGCCGGTGCCGCGATTGTCCAGCAACAGCAACGAAAACGTCGCGTCGAGCCCGCCGAGGCCGTCGAGGTACGCCGACGCCCGGCCGGGGCCGCCGGGGACGCAGAGCACGGCCGGCCCGGAGCCGCGACGGTGCACCGCGAGCCGGGTGCCGTCGGCGGCGGCGACGTACGACGGAGAACTCACCCGTCTCCGAGGTCGACCGCGCGGGCCGACGTCGCGCCGATGCGGTGCGCGATCTCCGACAGCGCCGGCGGCGGGATCGCGGAGTCGGCGGTCAGCACCATCATCGTCTCGCCGCCGATGTCGCGCCGGCTCACCTGCATGCCGGCGATGTTGACGCCGGCGTCGCCGAGGATCTGGCCGACGACGCCGACCACGCCGGGTCGGTCGGCGTACCGGAAGAACGCGAGGTGCTCGGCGAGCGCCACGTCGATGTCGAAGCCGTCGACGTCGATGAGCTTCTCGACGTGCCGCGGCCCGGAGAGCGTGCCGCTGACCGCGACCTCGTCGCCGGTCGCGAGCGTGCCGCGCACGGTCACCAGGTTGCGGTGCTCGGGGCTGTCTTCGCTGGTCTCGAGCGCGAGCTCGACGCCGCGCTCGGCGGCGTGCAGCGGTGCGTTGACGAAGGTGACCGGGTCCTCGACCACGTCGGCGAAGACGCCTTTCAACGCCGAGAGCTGCAGCACCGAGACGTCGTACGCCGCGATCTCGCCGCGCACCTCGACGGTGAGGCGGGAGGCGACGCCGGCGGCGAGTGCGGTGAACACCCGGCCGAGCTTCTCCGCGAGCGGGAGGCCGGGGCGGACCTCCTCGGCGACGACACCGCCGGCCTGCACGTTGACGGCGTCCGGCACGAACTCGCCCATCAGCGCGAGCTTCACGCTGCGCGCGACGGCGAGGCCGGCCTTGTCCTGCGCCTCGGCGGTCGACGCGCCGAGGTGCGGCGTCGCGACGACGTTGTCGAACCCGAACAGCGGCGAGTCGGTGCACGGCTCGGTCGCGTAGACGTCGAGGCCGGCGCCGCCGACGCGGCCTTCCTTCAACGCCTGCGCGAGCGCGTGCTCGTCGAGCAGGCCGCCGCGCGCGGCGTTGACGATGACGACGTCGGGCTTGCACAGCGCGAGCTCGCGCTCGCCGATCAGCCCGACGGTCTCCGGAGTCTTCGGCAGGTGGATCGAGATGAAGTCGCTCTCCCGCAGCAGCTCGTCGAGCGGGACGAGCCGGACGCCGATCTGCGCCGCGCGCGCGGCGGGGACGTACGGGTCGTAGGCGAGCAGCCGGGTGCCGAACGCGCTCATGCGCTGCGCGACCAGCACTCCGATCCGGCCGAGGCCGACGACGCCGACGGTCTTGTCGGTGATCTCGACGCCGGTGAACTTGCTGCGCTTCCACTCCCCCGCGCGCAGGCTGGCCGCGGCCTGCGGCACCCGGCGAGCGACCGCGAGGAGGAGCGCGACGGCGTGCTCGGCGGCGCTGACGATGTTGGACGTCGGCGCGTTGACGACGAGCACACCCTTGGCGGTCGCGGCCGCGACGTCGACGTTGTCGAGCCCGACGCCGGCGCGGGCGACGACCTTCAACCGGCCGGCGACGGCGAGCGCCTCGGCGTCGATCTGCGTCGCGCTGCGGACGATGACGGCGTCGGCGTCCACGAGTGCGGGCAGCAGCGCCGCCCGGTCGGCGCCGTCGACGGAACGTACGTCGAAGTCCGCGGCCAGCACGTCGAGCGCGCTCGGCGCGAGCTCCTCCGCGACGAGGACGACCGGTCGGCTCATGCAGCCGAGGCTAGCGTCCCCATTCAGCGACGCCGCCGCAACCGGCGGTCGCCGACCATGATGCTGAGGATCATGTGCAGGCCACCCACGACCGCAATCATGAAGAGCACGAACGCGACGGCCGGGTAGCCCGCGACCCGCGCGCTCGTCTTCACGTTCGACAGCAGCGCGGCGCCGACGATGAGCGCGGCGAGGACGAGCCCAGTCGCGACCCGGTTGGCCATCCGGTGCAGGCCGCGCAGGAACTCGGTCTCGTCGAACGCGTCGACCCGCAGCTCGAACCGGCCGCTGGAGAGCGCGTCCATCGCGCGGTTGACCCGGCCGGGTAGCTGCTCGGCGAAGTCGCGCGCCTCCATCGCCGCGTTGAGCATGCCGGACAGCGACGGCGTCATGCCGCCGCGGGCCAGCTCGACCGCGCGGCTCTGCACGATCTCCAGCGGCGCGACGTCGGGGTCGAGGATGCGCGCGACGTGGTCGAGGTTGAGCAGCGCCTTGCCGACCATCGACAGCTCGGGCGGTGGCCGCAAGCCAGCCGCGCCGCACACCCGGGTCAGGTCGAGCATCAGCTTGCCGGCGTCGAGCTGTCCCAACGTCGCGACGGCATCGCGCTCGACCAGCTCGGCGATGTCGGCGGTGAAGCGGTGCTGGTCGCAGTCCTGCGTCGGCTGGCACATCGCCGCGGCGATCCGCGCGACCTCCTCGCCGCGCCGCTCCCCTACGGCGAGCAGCAGCCGGATCAGCCGCTCGCGCATCTCCGGGGTGACCCGCGCGACCATGCCGAGGTCGACCAGCCCGAGCCGGCCGTCGTTCGTGAGCAGCACGTTGCCGGGGTGCGGGTCGGCGTGGAAGAACCCCTCGACGAGGATCTGGTCGAGGTACGCGTCGAACAGCTCGCGGGCCAGTGCGGGCCCGTCGATGTCGAGCCGCGCCAGCGGCGACAGCTCGCCCGCGTTGCGCCCGCTGATGCGTTCCATCGTGAGCACCCGGCCGGTGGTGAAGTCGTCGTACGGCGCCGGTACGACGAGCCGCCGGCGCTCGGCGACGATGCCGCGGAGGCGGACGAGGTTGGCCGCCTCCTTGCGGTAGTCGAGCTCGTCGAGCAGCGAGCGGCGGAACTGCGCGAGCAGGTCGGTGGCGGCGAACAGCCGGCCTTGCGCGGTGTGCGCCTCAAGGCGTTCGGCGAGCGACTCGAGCACTTCGAGGTCGTCGAAGACCTGCTTGCGGATGCCCGGCCGCTGCACCTTCACGACCACCGGACGGCCGCCGCGGAGCACCGCGCCGTGCACCTGGCCGAGCGAGGCCGCCGCCATCGGCGTCTCGTCGAACTCGTCGAACACCTTCGACAGCCGCACGCCCAGCTCGTCCTCGATGATGTCGCGGGCGACCTCGAAGGGGAACGGGTCGAGCGAGTCCTGGAGCCGGGCCAGCCCGTCGAGGTAGGGCTGCGGCAGCAGGTCGGCGCGGGTGCTCAGGAGCTGGCCGAGCTTGATGAACGTCGGGCCGAGCCGCTCGAGGTCGGCGGCGAGCTCGTTGCCCTTCTCCCGCGCGTCGGCGAACTCCGGACTGTCGGTGTCGAGGTCGTCGGCGAGCGACGCGTCGAGCCCGGCCTGGCGGACGAGGTCGGAGCGGCCGTACTTCAGCAACAGCCGGGCGATGTCGCGATACCGGCCGAGGTGGCGCGACGCGGTCAGGAGGCTCACCCCTGCGGCATTCCCCGTCGCCCGGCCCGATCACCCCTTCGGGGTCATCCGTTCGGCCAGTCGTGCCCGGCCGACCGGACCGGACTGTCCGGGTTTCCTTGAGATGCCCGTTCTGTACGCCGAGAGTCGTCGGGTGCGGACCCGGCCCTGGTACCTCGGCCACCTGACGGTGCTCGGCGCCGCGCTCGTCGCCGCGGCTCTGCACGGCCCGCCCGCAGCGGGCGCCCGCCCGGTGCCGGCCGCGGCGAGCACCTACCGGCCGCCGCCGTTCGCGCCGCGTACGGCCCCGGCCGGCGAGGTGCACACGATGACCGGCCCGGCCACGGCCGCGAAGGCGCCGGCCAGGCCGCGCCACCCGGTCGCGCCGAAGGCCCACCCGCCGGCGCCGGTCTCGCGGCCGCACCCGGCGGCGGCGCGCCGCCCTGCTGCCGCACCGACCTCGACGTTCCGGCAGGCGCTCGACGCCGCCATCGCCCGGATCCCGACGTACCGGCCCGGCGCGGCCGAGTGGGTCGTCAGCCGCGCGTACGCCTTCTGGGGCACGGCGGACTGGTACCACGACGTGCTCTACGTCTCCCCCGACGTGCCGACGAGCAAGCTGTACGACGTCGCGGTGCACGAGTGGAGCCACGAGCTGTCGGTGCTGGACTACGCCGGTGATGTCGCGGCGGCGACCGCGGCGATGAACGCGTGGTTCGGCGGCAGCGACCTCACCGGCCCGGAGCGCGCGGCCGACTGCATGGCCGTCCTGCAAGGCGCGCACTGGACGCACTACACGACCTGTACGGACGCGCGGTGGCGGCTCGGTGCGGCGAAGCTCCTCGCCGGCCAGCGCCTCTCCTAGGCGTCGCCGCACGCGGGAGCGAGTTGTCAGCACGTGGCGGGGCTATAGCCCCGGGTGCTGCTGACAAGTCGTACGGCGCGAGTGGCTAGCCGCCGGCGTTGAGGAAGGCGACCGTCGCGATCGCCGCGTTGTCGGCGGCGAGCTGGCGGTAGTAGAAGAACTGCACCGGGAAACCGGGCAGCCCGAGCGGGTCGCCGCCGCCGTCGGACACCGCGCGGAACGCCACGAAGTCGACGTGCCGCTTGGCGGTCTCCGCGGCGACCGCCGCGGTCTCCTCGTCCTCGGCCACGTACCCCGGGCCCGCGGCTGACGAGTTGTAACCGGCGAAGAACGCCGGGTCGACGAACGGCACGACGCCAGGAACGAACGCCGCGCCGTCGCGCTGCGCGTTCGTCTGCGCCGCGCACGGCGTACAGCCGAAGACGTCACCACCGCCCGGCACGCACGGCAGCGCGCGGCCGGTGAACGGGTCGGTCGTCTCGCCGACGCCGCCGACTTCGACCGCCGGTGCATGGGTCACCGCGACGGTCGTCACCGCGTCCGGGCTCGTGACGCAGCCGCACGCAGGGTCGCCGGCCGGAGCCTTGGTCAGCAGTTGCGACTGCACTTTGGTCGCGACCTTGCGGGCGACGGCGAGCGCCCGCGACGAGACCGGGAAGCTCTGAGTGCCGGCGAGCGACCACCGCGCCGGCACGACGACGTCGCCGATGTAGTCGCCGCCGGCGACGCCGGAGAACACGACCTCGCGGATCGCCGTCTTGCGGCCGCAGGTAAACGCGTCGAACGCCGCGTCGACCGCACGGCGGGCGTTGACCGGACCGATACCGGTCAGGGCCAGCACGACGCCCTCGCCGTGGCCGCCGCCGACGTAGTAGTCGCGGCCGGCGATCGTCTTCGGGGTGACGGTGAAGTGCGGGCCGAGCCGGGCCAGCACCGCGCTCAGCTCGACCGGCATTGCCGACAGCACGAGCACCCGCGGGGCGCACAACGGCTTGGGCGGCGGCGGCTTCTTCTTCGTCTGGGCGTCGGCCGCGCCCGCGGCGACCGCCGAGACGGCCAGCGCGAGCGAGACGAGCGTGGCGAGGCAGCGGCGCATGCGCGCCACATTCGGCGGCGGAGGCACGATTCCTCCGCCGCCTCGGCGGTCAGTCCCGGCGGATCCAGGACATCAGCCCGCGCAGCTTGCCGCCGACCTCCTCGATCTGGTGCGCCTCGCCTTCGGCGCGGTACTTCGCGAACTGCGGCCGGCCGGCGTCGTCCTCCGCGATCCACTCGCGGGCAAACGACCCGTCCTGGATCTCGGCGAGGATGCGCTTCATCTCCTGCTTCGTCTGCTCCGTCACCACCCGCGGGCCGCGGGTGTAGTCGCCGTACTCGGCCGTGTCGGAGATCGACCAACGCATCTTCGCCATGCCGCCCTCGTACATGAGGTCGACGATGAGCTTGAGCTCGTGCAGGCACTCGAAGTACGCGACCTCGGGCTGGTAGCCCGCCTCGATCAACGTCTCGAAGCCGGCCTGCACCAGCGCGGTGGCGCCGCCGCAGAGCACCGCCTGCTCGCCGAACAGGTCGGTCTCGGTCTCCTCGGTGAACGTCGTCTTCAGCGCACCCGCGCGAGTGCCGCCGATG
>JAVEEI010000041.1 GCA_030840525.1 Frankiaceae bacterium | reverse complement strand
CCGACATCTTCGCGTACTGCAAGACCGAGCTCCCGCGGTGGAACACCATCTCGATCTCCGGCTACCACATGGCCGAGGCGGGGGCGACGCCCGTGCAGGAGGTCGCGTTCACGCTCGCCGACGGCGTGGAGTACGTGCGGGCGGCCGTGCGGGCCGGGCTGCACGTCGACGACTTCGGACCGCGCCTCGCCTTCTTCTTCGTGTCCCGCACGACGCTGCTCGAGGAGGTCGCGAAGTTCCGGGCCGCCCGGCGGATGTGGGCGCGGATCATGCGCGACGAGTTCGGGGCGAAGGACCCGAGGTCGCTGATGCTGCGGTTCCACACGCAGACCGCCGGCGTGCAGCTGACGGCTCAGCAGCCCGAGGTGAACCTGGTGCGCGTCGCGGTGCAGGGGCTGGCCGCCGTGCTCGGCGGAACGCAGTCGCTCCACACGAACTCCTACGACGAGGCCATCGCGCTGCCCACGGTCAAGGCGGCGACGCTCGCGCTGCGCACGCAGCAGGTGCTGGCGTACGAGACCGACGTCACGGCGACCGTCGACCCGTTCGCCGGCTCGTACGTCGTCGAGGCGATGACCGACGCGGTGGAGAAGGGGGCCACCGAGCTGATGGCCCGGGTCGAGGAGCTCGGCGGCGCGGTCGCGGCGATCGAGAAGGGCTTCCAGAAGACGGAGATCGAGCAGTCCGCCTACACGGTCGCGCTCGGCATCGACGGCGGCGACCGCATCGTCGTCGGGCTCAACCGGTTCCGGTCGGAGACCGAGGAGCGGTACGAGCCGCTGCGCGTCGACCCGTCCATCGAGGCCGACCAGCGCGAGCGGCTCAGGGCGCTTCGCGCCCGGCGCGACGAGGCCGCCGTCCAGAAGCACCTCGCCGCGCTGAAGGACGCTGCGGCCGGCGACGGCAACGTGCTGTACCCGCTCAAGGACGCGCTGCGCGAGCTCGCCACGGTCGGCGAGGTCTGCGGCGCGCTGCGCGAGGTCTGGGGCGTCTACACGCCGCAGGAGTTCTTCTAGCCGCGGCTACGGGACGGGTGCGGCGTCGCGCTGCTCCTCGCGCTGGTGCGGGAGCTCGACGACGGCGTCGGACGGCTCGACCCGCAGCGGGCGCGCGAGCCAGGCGGGCAGCCACCAGTTCCACCGGCCGAGCAGCGACACCAGGGCCGGCACCATCAGCGCCCGGATGATCGTCGCGTCGATGAGGATCCCGACGCCGAGCGCCGTCGCCAGCACCTTGATGTCCGTGCCGGGGCTGCCGGCGAGCGCGATGAAGGCGAGGAACAGGATCAGCGCGGCGCAGGTGACGAGTCGCCCGGTGCGACCGAGGCCCTGCACGACGGCGGTGCGGGTGGACCCGGACCTGTCGTACTCCTCGCGCATCCGCGTGAGGATGAAGACCTCGTAGTCCATCGAGAGCCCGAACAGGAACGCGAAGATGATCACGGGCAGCCAGAAGGTGACCGCACCGGTGGACCGGATGCTGAAGATGTGCTCGGAGCCGTAGCCGCGCTGCCAGAACAGCACGACGAACCCGAACGTCGCCGCCACCGACAGGACGTTGAGCAGCACCGCCTTGAGCGGCAGGAGCAGCGAGCGGAACGCGCGCACGAGGAGCACGAACGTGATGAGCGCGATCAGCGCGATGACCTCCGGGAAGTGCCCGAACACCGCCTTGCTGTAGTCGCGGACCGTGGCGCCGTTGCCCACGATGCCCACCACGCCGGGCACGTCGCCGACGGCCTTCTGCAGGCGCTCGACCACGACTGCGCGCTGCAGGTCGACCGTCTCCTCGACCGGGACGACGGCGACGACCGAGGTGCCGCCCTTGTTCCACGTCGGGTCGGCCGGCGCGGCGGCGAAGGCGATGCCGTCGACCCGCTGGGCGCGGCGCGCGACCTCCGCGGCGGCGGCACCGCTGCCTTCGCCCTTCACGAGGACCTCGAGCGGCGTCACGACGCCGGCGGGCACACCGCCGCTGCGCAGCTGCGCGAGCGAGGTGACCGCCGGGCCCTTGCTGGCGAGGGCGTCCGTGCGGGCCAGGCCGATGCGGATGCCCAGCACAGGGAGCACCAGCGCGGCGATGAGCAGCACCCCGACGCCGGCCGCGAGCCACCGGCGGCGGTAGACCATCGCGGCCCACGCCGACCAGCCCTTCGAGGCGCGGTCCTCGTGCCGGATCCGCGGCCAGTCGACGCGCGGGCCGATGCTCCCGAGCACGGCCGGCAGCAGGGTCAGCACGACGACGCAGCTGACGATGGGGATGAGCAGGCCGCCCAGGCCCATGCTGCGCAGGAACGGCACCGGGACGACGACGAGCGCGACGAGCGAGATCGCCACCGTGCCGGCGGACGCCACGACGGCGTGGCCGGCGGTGCGC
The DNA here is from genome assembly GCA_030840525.1 of Frankiaceae bacterium. Taxonomy (GTDB): domain Bacteria; phylum Actinomycetota; class Actinomycetes; order JAFAQI01; family JAFAQI01; genus BP-197. The sequence goes on along the minus strand of JAVEEI010000041.1, from coordinate 949 downwards.
ACCGCCTCCACGACGGCCTCGCCGTTCGGCCTGCCGTGAGCGAGCTCCTCGCGCCAGCGGGTCACCAGCAGCAGCGAGTAGTCGATCGCCACGCCGAGCCCGACGAGCGAGACGAGGAACTGCACGATGAAGCTGACGTCGGTGACGTACGTCAGCGCGAGCAGGCAGATGAACGTCGCCATGATCGACACCGCGGCCACCACCAGCGGGACGAACGCCATGAACGAGGCGAAGACGAACAGCAGCACGAGGAACGCCATGCCGGCGCCGAACAGCGTCTCCGCCAGCAGGCTCGGCCCCTGGTTGCTGTCGGAGCTGTTGCCGGCGGACAGCTCGTTGTAGCCCGTCGTCGCGATCTGCAGGCCGGACGCCTTCGCCTGCTGGTCGAGCAACGGCTTGGTCGTCTGGTAGGCGAACTTGAAGGTGAAGCTGTCGGCGAACCGGTCGAGCACCAGGCCGTACGTCGTCCTGCCGTCCGAGGTCGTGAACCGGCTCCGCGCCTCGGCCGGGACGTTGCCCGACCACACCACCCGGTACTGGGGGAACTGCTGCTGCACCGCGGAGAAGACCCCGTCGACGGCCGGCTGCGCGGCCGTGACGCTGCCGGTGGGGCTCGTGACCGAGATGATCGTCGTGCCCTGGTTCGAGGAGTTGCCGTAGGTCGCCAGCAGCTGCTTCTCGGTCTCGAAGCCCGGCTGCCCGGGCAGCGAGAAGTCGAGCGTCAGGCGCGAGATCGCCTTGCCGGACGCGGCGACGCCGCCGATCAGCGCGGCGAGCCAGAACAGGCAGACGAGCAGGCGGTGGCGCAGCACGAAGCGCGCGAGACTGGTCAGCACGAGCATCCCCCCGAGGGCGGTCGAGGCCGCCACGCGGGCGACGGTACGCGTGGGTTGACGACCGTGCGAGCCCTTTCTCATCGGTCGGAGCCGACCCGCGGTGGGTAGGGTCC
>JAVEEI010000040.1 GCA_030840525.1 Frankiaceae bacterium | reverse complement strand
ACCACCGAATACGACGCGCTCGGACACGTCGTCCGCAGCCTCGACGCGAACAACCAAGAAGAAGCACTGACCCCCACCTCGGGCGCGGGTGCCTTGCTCGGCCTTCCCTCGAGCACCGCACAGGCGGCGCTGAACCTATCGACCATCAACATCTACACGCCAAACGTGCGCGACAGTCAACCCGATCTCACCGGGTCCTTCGGCCCCTACCATCAGATCGAGCTCGCCAACGGAACCATCGTCGATGCCCGCGCCTACACCGCGACCAGTTACGACGACGGCACCGAGACGGGCCATCCGCTGGTCAACGGCCTTCCTGTGTCCTACCACCTCGTAACCAAGACGGTGACGTCCGCAAGCCAATCGGCGGACGCGACGCCGACGGCGCTGACCGACAGCCGCGAGACCGACACCCACTACTACAACGGCACCGACTACACCGGCTGGACCTACCGCACCCCGCTACAAACGATCGTCGACCCCGGCGGTCTCGCCATCACCAGCACAACCGTCTTGGACGCCGCGACCGGACGAGTCGTCGCCAGTCGAATGCCATCAGCAGCCACAGACACAGCCAACAGTACGGCGGGTGCGACAAAGACGATCTACTACACCGCCGACACAACCAGCGGCGACAGCGCCTGCAACAGTAAGCCGCTCTGGGACGGGCTTGTCTGCAAGACTCTGCCTGGCGCGCCGGTTCCTACCCCAGGATTGCCAAGCCTGCTCACCAGCCAAGTCATGAGCTACGACTACCTCGGCCGGCCGCTAGAGGCCGACGAAACGTCGACTACCGACACCACGCACACACGAGTTACCACCACGGCCTACGGGTTCAACAGCACGATCACCTCCGGTGTGTCCGCGAACCCGTACGCGGTGACCAGTGAGCAGACGGCCGTCACCGGTGGGGTGGGCACCACGACCCCGACGGAGACCGTCACCTACAGCGCCGACACCGGGCTGCCCACGTCGACGAGCAACGGCACGCTCGCCGACTCGAGCACCTACGACGACTTCGGCCGTATCACCAGCTACACCGAGAACACTTCCGCAACCGGCGGACAAACCAACACGTCAACGACGGTCTACGACCCGACACACGGCTGGGTGAACCAGACTCAGGACGCGCATACCACGCTCAACTACACCCGCAACGGCGGCAACGAGCATCGCGGCCTTGTCACCGCGCAAGCGGTGACGGTCAACGGGACCACGAGCTACGCCGGCACGTTCACCGCCGGCTACGACAGCGACGGCAACCTCATCAGCCAGACCGACCCGAACAGCGTCTCCACCACACTCACCCGTAATGAAACCGGCCAATTAATCTCACGCGCCGACACGCAAAGCGGTGCCGGCTGGCTGTCCGACACGATCACCCCGTCGATCCACGGCCAATGGCTCGAACACAACGGCGTCGCCGCCGCACAGACCTACAGCTACGACGCCAACGGTCGCCTCACCCAAGCCCAGGACACGCCGACAGGCAGTGTGTGCATAACCAGGACCTACTCATACACCGGCACTTACGGCGCGGACAGCAACCGATACGGCTCAGCTTCGTACCCCGCCGCGTCCGACGGCACCTGCCAGACATCGAGCGGCGGCACCACGACTAGCCACAGCTACGACGCCGCAGACCGGTTGCTGTCCGCCGGTAGCGACACCGGTACCGTCTACGACTCGTTCGGGCGGATTACGACCGTCCCGTCGGCAGACGTGACCGGCGGCGCGAACCTCACCGCCGACTACTACACAAACGACCTCGTCCACAGCGAAACCCAAGGCACGACCACCTACACCTGGAACCTCGACGCCAACGGTCGCCTAGGCAACTGGACGGCCACCGGCAGCATCAACAAGACCAACCACTACACCAACCCTTCAAGCGACTCCCCAGACTGGATCGCCGAAACCAACGACGCCAGCCAATGGACTGCCAACGTCACCGACCTCATCGGCAGCCTCGCCGCCACCGTGGACCAAACCGGCGCCGGCATCTACCAATACGCCAACCTCCACGGTGACATCGCCGCAACCGCGGCCACCGGCGTGACCGCTCCAACGCCATCACCCAACTACGGCGAATTCGGCACCAACACCGGCGCCGCGAGCCGCTACGGTTGGCTCGGCGGCAGTCAGCGTTCCAACGAGGACCTCGGCGGCATCACCCTCATGGGCCAACGCCTGTACAACCCCGTCCTCGGCCGCTTCCAACAAACCGACCCAGTCCCGGGCGGCAGCGCGAATGCATACGACTACACCTCCCAGGACCCGATAAACAGCAGGGACCTCGACGGCCGCCAAGAGGCCGGAGGCGAAGGGCCGGGCGGTGGCGGCAACTGCTGCGCCGAAGGAGGCGGCAGCGGCGGCGGTGAAACAGGTGGAGGTAGTGAAGGAGGCGGCGGCGACGGTGGTTACGGGGGCGATGGAAGCGCTGATGCATCGGGAGAGGGGAGCGGCCCTGATGCGCACGAGGCGCACGAAGAACACGCGCGGGCCGAGGCGCATCGCGCGCACGAGGAGGTCGAGAAGGCCAACTCACCAGTTTGGAGAAGGCTGAAGCCCTACCGAGGACCGACGAGGACCAATGGAGAGGGAGGAAGAAACAGGCGGTACTACCAGTGGGACTACACGCACAGCGACATTGAAGTCTTCGATCGCAATGGCAACCATCTGGGGAGCGCCGACCCAGAGACAGGCGAGATGTATAAGCCTCCCGTTAGATCGCACAAGCTGAGAGGGTTGTGATGTGAACCTCCCTCATGCCTGCAGCTTGATGCGCACCATGATCGACGACGAAAGGGTTCCCGTAAGCTACCTACCGCGCTTTCGCGAGTTCGCAATTGAGACGAGCACAACGCTGGTTGTCGAGGTCTTCTATTGGTGCCCGTGGTGTGGAGCGAAATTGCCCGAATCATTGCGCGATGAACTTGGGGACCGCCTGGAAGCGCTCGGACTGAATATTTTCGACGAGAACATCCCGGAGAAGTTTCGCTCCGATCAATGGTGGCGCGACGACCCTTAACGGTAGGTCGGAGTTAGCATGAAGGGGAGTTCTCGAGAACCGATCGCCGTTCTCACCCTCCTCTTCGTTTGTGTCTGCTGGGGGTCGACGTTCGTCGTCGTCAAGGACGCGGTCGAGCGCATGCCGGTCATGGACTTCCTGGCCTGGCGGTTCGCGATTGCCGCACTCGTCATGGCCGCGCTCCGGCCGCGCGCCGTCGCCGCCCTCTCGCCGGCCGCGCGACGGCACGGCGTCGTCCTCGGCCTCGCCCTCGCCGCCGGGTACGTCGCCCAGACCTTCGGCCTGGAACGCACGCCGGCCACCGTGTCGGGCTTCATCACCGGCCTGTTCGTCGTGTTCACCCCGCTGTGCTCCGGGCTGCTGTTGCGCCAACGGGTGGACCGCGCGTCGTGGGGTGGCGTCGCGCTCGCGACGATCGGTCTCGCCCTGCTGTCCTTGCACGGCCTGGCGGTCGGCACCGGCGAGGCGATCACGTTGCTCTGCGCGGTCTCCTTCGCGCTGCACATCGTCGGGCTCGGGCAGTGGTCGACGCCGCAGGACGCTTACGGCCTAGCCGTCGTCCAGCTCGCGACCGTCGCCGTCGTCTGCATCCCCGCGGCCGCGCCCGACTCGCTGGCCCCGCCACCCGACGCGGGCGTGTGGCTCGCCGTACTGCTCACGTCGCTGCTCGCGACCGCGTTTGGTTTCTTCGGCCAGACCTGGGCGCAGGCGCACCTCGCCCCCGCGCGCGCCGCTGTCGTCATGACGATGGAGCCGGTGTTCGCGGGCATCTTCGGCGTCACGCTCGGCACCGACCGGATCGGCCCGCGCACGGTCGTCGGCTCGCTGCTCGTCTTGACAGCGATGCTGCTCGTCGAGCTCGGACCGCGCCAGGGCCGGGACGCGGCGGTCGAGCGGCTCGAGACCTAATGAAACGATGACCCCGTGGTCATCGTGATGGCGCCCGACGCGACCGGCGAGCAGCTCGACGCCGTCGTCGAGACCGTGCGCGCCGCGGGCGGCTCCGCGTTCGTCAGCCGCGGCGTGCACCGCACGATCGTCGGGCTCGTCGGCGACGTCGAGCAGTTCCAGACGCTCAACCTGCAGACCTTCGCCGGCGTCGCCGACGTCGTTCGCATCTCGACGCCGTACAAGCTGGTCAGCCGCGACAACCATCCCGCGACCTCGACGGTCAACGTCGGCGGCGTCGACATCGGCCCGTCGACGTTCACGCTCATCGCCGGTCCGTGCGCGGTCGAGACTCCGGAGCAGACCCTCGCCGCCGCACAGATGGCGAAGAACGCCGGCGCGGCCCTCCTCAGAGGCGGTGCCTACAAGCCGCGGACGTCGCCGTACGCGTTCCAGGGACTCGGCGAGAAAGGCTTGCGAATCCTGGCAGAAGTACGCGACGAGGTCGGCCTCCCCGTCGTGACCGAGGTTGTCGACGCGCACGACGTCGACACCGTTGCCGCGTACGCCGACATGCTCCAGATCGGGACTCGCAACATGCAGAACTTCGGCCTGTTGCAAGCGGTCGGCGGCGCCGGCAAGCCGGTCATGCTCAAGCGCGGTATGAACGCCACCATCGAGGAGTGGCTCATGGCCGCGGAGTACGTCGCGCAACGCGGCAACCTCGACATCGTCTTGTGCGAGCGCGGCATCCGCACCTTCGAGACCGCGACCCGCAACACCCTCGACATCAGCGCCGTGCCGGTCGTGCACCAGCTCTCGCACCTGCCCGTCGTCGTCGACCCGTCGCACTCCGGCGGCCGGCGCGACCTCGTCGTACCGTTGTCGCGCGCGGCTATCGCGGCCGGTGCCGACGGCGTCATCGTCGACGTGCACCCGCACCCGGAGCAGGCGTTGTGCGACGGGCCGCAGGCTCTCGTCGACGACGACCTCGACCAGCTCGCCGCCGCCGTACGCGACCTGCCGCCGCTGCTCGGCCGGTTCGTCTCTACGCCGCCAGCGCGCGACTGAGCACGTCCAGGGCGCGGCCGGTCGCCGCGTCGTCGACGTCGAGGTGCGTGACCAGGCGCACCCGGCGCGGGCCGACCGCCGACACGAGTACGCCGTCGGCACGCGCGCGAGCCGCGAGCGTCGCCGCGTCGAAGTCGGTCACCGAAAGATCGAGCGGCACGATGTTGGTCTCGACCGCGGCCGGGTCGACGAGACCGGGACGTACGGCGGCGAGCTCGGTCGCGAGCCGGCGCGCCCGAGCGTGGTCTTCGGCCAGCCGCTCGACGTTGTGCGACAACGCGTAAATCCCAGCAGCTGCAAGGATTCCGGCCTGTCGCATGCCGCCGCCGAGGCGCCGGCGGATCGCCCGCGCGGGCGCCACCATCGACTCGTCGCTCATCACGACCACCGACCCGACCGGCGCGCCGAGACCCTTGGACAGGCACACCGACAACGTGTCGAACAGCGCGCCGTACTCCCCCAGCGGCACA
>JAVEEI010000017.1 GCA_030840525.1 Frankiaceae bacterium | reverse complement strand
CGCGAGCAACTCCGCGCCCTCGGCTTCAACGTCAGACCCATTTTCTCGTCGAGTGCGACGAAGCTCGTCTTATCAGCGGCTCATAAGACGAGGTTCGTCACACTCAACGGCTGGCGGGCTAGGTGAGCGGGCAGGCCTCGTGCTGCGCCGGGCCGAACGCGGTCCGCCGCACGATGTCGCCGGGCTGGATCCACTGCAGGCAGCGCGGGCACACCGACTCCTCGTCGAGGGTCAGGTCGTTGGCGGCGAAGTCGTGCCCGTACGGCGCCGCCGGCGTGTGCGAGGGCAGCAGGAAGACACCCCACCGATCCAGCCAGCCGGCCGGCCCTGCGGACACCCGCACACCAGCGATGCTCCCGCCGTAACGGCCTGGTGTGGTGGCACCCGGGTCACAGGTCGGTCACCGTTCGGTCACGGCGCCCGCGCCGGTCTCTCCTAGGCTGGTGGCTCCCATGCTCACTGCCACCGCTCTGGAGCTGCGCGCCGGCGCGCGCCTCCTCCTCGACGCCGCGACGTTCCGGGTGGCCGGCGGCGACCGGGTCGGGCTGGTCGGCCGCAACGGCGCAGGCAAGACCACGCTGTGCCGGGTCCTCGCCGGCGAGGGCCTGCCCGCGGCCGGCACGGTCGAGCGCACGGCCTCCGTCGGCTACCTCCCGCAGGACCCGCGGACCGGCGACCTCGACACGATCGCCCGCGACCGGGTCCTGTCGGCCCGCGGGATCGACGAGCTCCTCCGTGGCATGGAGAAGGGTCAGGTCGAGCTCGCCGAGCGCCCGCACGACGACGCGCTCATCCGCCGCTACGGCCGGCTGGAGGAGCAGTTCACCGCGCTCGGCGGGTACGCCGCCGAGGCCGAGGCGGAGCGCATCTGCTCTAACCTCGGCCTGCCCGAGCGCGTGCTCGACCAGCCGCTCGGCACCCTGTCCGGCGGCCAGCGGCGGCGGGTCGAGCTGGCCCGCATCCTGTTCTCGGGCGCGAGCACGCTGCTGCTCGACGAGCCGACGAACCACCTCGACGCCGACTCGATCACGTGGCTGCGCGACTACCTGCGCGGGTACGCCGGCGGCCTCGTCGTGATCAGCCACGACGTCGACCTGCTTGACCACGTCGTGAACAAGGTGTTCCACCTCGACGCCAACCGGGCCGTCCTCGACCTCTACAACGTCGGCTGGAAGGTCTACCTGCAGCAGCGCGAGGTCGACGAGCGGCGCCGGCACCGCGAGCGCGCGAACGCGGAGAAGAAGGCGGCCGCGCTGATGATGCAGGCCGACAAGATGCGGGCGAAGGCGACGAAGGCGGTCGCGGCGCAGAACATGGCCCGCCGGGCCGAGCGGCTGCTCGCCGGGGTCGAGGGCGACCGGCAGGCCGACAAGGTTGCCCGGATCCGGTTCCCGGAGCCGGCGCCGTGCGGCAAGGTCCCGTTGACGGCAGAAGGCCTGTCGAAGTGCTACGGCTCGCTCGAGGTGTTCACCGACGTCGACCTCGCGGTCGACCGCGGCAGCCGCGTCGTCGTACTCGGCCTCAACGGTGCCGGCAAGACCACGCTGCTGCGCATCCTCGCCGGGGTCGAGCGGCCGGACACTGGCGAGGTGCTGCCCGGCCACGGCCTGCGCCTCGGCTACTACGCGCAGGAGCACGAGACGCTCGACCCGGACGCGAGCGTCCTCGCCAACCTCGCCGCCGTCGCGCCGCACCTGGCCGAGGTCGAGCAGCGCAAGGTGCTCGGCTCGTTCCTGTTCTCCGGCGACGTCGTGACCCAGCCGGCCGGCACGCTGTCCGGCGGCGAGAAGACGCGGCTCGCGCTCGCCCGGCTGGTGGTGTCGAGCGCCAACGTGCTGCTGCTGGACGAGCCGACCAACAACCTCGACCCGGCCAGCCGCGAGCAGGTGCTGTCCGCGCTACGCAGCTACGCCGGCGCGATCGTGCTCGTCACGCACGACGAAGGTGCGGTCGAAGCCCTTGCGCCGCAACGGGTTCTGCTGCTTCCGGACGGAATCGAGGACCACTGGAGCGCCGAGCTCGCCGACCTGGTCGCATTGGCGTAGCTAACCTCGCCGTAAGGTGCGACGCATGGCGGTCAAGCTGACGGTTGTGTACGGAACGCCCGAGGACGCCGAGGCGTTCGACCGGCACTACCACGACGTGCACATCCCGATCGTGCAGCGCTACCCCGGCCTCGACCGGGTCGAGGTGTCGCGCGTCGTCGGCGGCCCGGGCGGCTCGCCGTCGCCGTACCACCTGATCGCCGAGATGTACTTCGCCGACCACGACGCGCTCAACGCGGCGCTGTCGTCGGACGCCGGCCGCGAGTCGGCCCGGGACCTCAAGAACCTCCCCGCCGCGGGGACCTTCATGACCGTGAGCGAGATCGTCGGCTAGCTCACCTGGCGGTAACGGCCGTCGCGGTTCGGTTAACCCGGACAAAGGTGATAGTAGTGATCTTGCGGTCATTGGAGCACTCGAACCGGAGGTGTAAGCGGTGGCAGAGCTCAAGAAGGGCAGTCGGGTAACCGGCGGCGAGCGGGACCGGCTCGCGGCCGACCTGAAACGCAAGTACGACGGGGGCGAGAGCATCCGGGCGCTGGCGTCGTCGACCGGACGGTCGTACGGGTTCGTGCACCGGATGCTGTCGGAGTCCGGCGTCAGCCTGCGCGGGCGCGGCGGCGCGACCCGGCGGAAGCTCTCCTGAACGACGACGAGGGCAACGGCGGCGTCGAGGTCCGGGTCGACGGCGCGGTCGCCCGGGTCCGGCTGTGCCGCCCGGACAAGCGCAACGCCCAGACGCCGGAGACCTGGCTCGCGCTCGCGGCGGCCGGCGAGTCGCTGCCGGCCGACGTACGTGTCGTCGTCGTCAGCGGCGAAGGCCGGTCGTTCTCGGCCGGGCTCGACCGGAGCATGTTCGCCGGCATCGGGTCGTGGCAGAGCCAGGGCGACCCGGCGTTCCTGGAGCGGATCGCGTCGTACCAGGCGGGTTTCAGCTGGCTGCGGCGGCCGGAGTTCGTCAGCGTCGCGGCGGTGCAGGGGCACGCGATCGGCGCCGGGTTCCAGCTCGCGCTCGCCTGCGACCTGCGGGTCGCCGCGACCGACGCGCAGTTCACGATGGCCGAGCCCTCGCTCGGCCTGGTGCCGGACCTCGGCGGCACGCAGGTGCTCGTCGACCTCGTCGGCTACTCCCGCGCGCTGGAGATCTGCGCGACCGGCCGCCGGGTCGGCGCCGACGAGGCCGAGCGGATCGGCCTCGCCAACCTCGTCGTCGCGCCCGACCAGCTCGGTGCGGCCGTCGACGACCTCGTCGCCGCGCTGACCGGCACCCTCCGCGACGCGGTCGTCGCGACGAAATCGCTGCTGCTCGGCGCGCGCGACCGGACGTACGACGAGCAGCTGCGGGCCGAACGGGAGGCCCAACTGCTGCGCATCAGAGCGCTGACGGCAGGATCAGCGCATGGATCTGACTCTCAGCCCTGAGCAGGAGGCGGCCCGGCGCGTCGTGCGCGAGTGGGTCGACGCCGTCGTCGCACCGGCCGCGATACGCAACGACCGCGAGGAGCGGTTCCCGCAGGAGGGCCTCGACGGGCTGATCCGCGACGGGTGGATCGGGCTGACGATCCCCGAGGAGTACGGCGGCGGCGGTGCCGACCCGCTGACCTACTGCCTCGTCGTCGAGGAGCTCGGCCGCGGCGACGCCAACGTGCGCTCCATCCTGTCGGTGCACCTCGGCCTCGTCGCCGGCTCGATCGCCCGGTGGGGCACCGACGAGCAGAAGCAGCAGTGGCTGCCGCGGATGGCGGCCGGCGAGACGCTCGGCTGCTTCTGCCTCACCGAGCCGAACCACGGGTCCAACCCGGCGGACCTGCGCGCGACCGCGGTGCGCGAGGGCGACTCCTATCGCATCAACGGGTCGAAGATCTTCATCACCAACGGCGACATCGCCGGCGTCGCGCTGGTGATGGCGCGGACCGGCGGTGACGGCGCGCGCGGCGTGTCCGCGTTCCTGGTGCCGTGCGACACGCCCGGCTTCACGCCGAAGCCGATCCACGGCAAGCTCGGGCTGCGGTCCTGCGACACGGCGGAGATCGCGCTGGACGACGTCGTCGTACCGGCGTCCGCGCTGCTCGGCAACGAAGGCGACGGCATCAAGGTCGCGCTGTCCGCGCTCGACGACGGCCGCATGTCGCTGGCCGCGTCGTGCACCGGGCTGGCGCAGGCCGCGGTCGACGCGATGGTCGGGTACGCGAAGGAGCGCGAGCAGTTCGGCCGGCCGATCGCCGGGTTCCAGCTCGTCCAGGAGCTGATCGCGGACTCGGCGGTCGAGACGGAGGCGGCGCGGATGATGACCTGGCGGGTCGCCGACCTGAAGGCGCGGGGCGAGAAGTTCACCACCGCCGCGTCGATGGCGAAGTACTACGCGTCCGAGGTGTGCGTGCGCGCGGCCAACAACGCGGTCCAGGTGCACGGCGGCTACGGCTACGTCGACGAGTTCGTGGTCGGCAAGCTGCTCCGTGACGCGCGGGTGACGACGCTCTACGAAGGCACGTCGCAGGTGCAGAAGCTGCTCATCGGCCGGGCGCTGACCGGCGTCTCCGCGTTCACGTAGCCGCGGTCGCGGAAGCACTTCCCCCGGTCCTGTGTTGGACTGGGGGAAGAGGTGAGGACGCTTGTCCATGGGAGGGCCGGCCGCGGGCTGGCATGTGATGCGGTCGCTGAGCCGTGACCCGTCGGTCACCGAGCGGCGGCTCCCGCCCGGGACGATCAAGCGGATCGCGCGGTTCGCCGCGCCGTACCAGCGCTACCTGGTCTGGTTTCTCGGCCTGATCGTCATCGACGCCGGCGTCGGCAACGTCAACCCGCTGATCTACAAGGCGATCATCGACGACGGCATCGTCAAGCACCAGCGTGGGCTGGTCATCGGCCTCGCGTTCCTGATCGCCGGGCTCGCCATCGTCGGCGCGGTTGTCAACCTTGCCAACCGCTGGTACTCCGCGCGCATCGGCGAAGGTCTCATCTACGACATGCGCTCCGCGGTGTTCACCCACATCCAGCGGATGCCGATCGCGTTCTTCACCCGCACGCAGACCGGTGCGCTGATCAGCCGGATCAACAGCGACGTGCTCGGTGCGCAGCAAGCCTTCACCGGCACGCTGTCGAACGTCGTGAGCAACGTCATCTCGGTGTCGATGGTGCTGGTGTTCATGTTCCTGCTGTCGTGGCAGATCACGTTGCTGTCGCTCGCGATGGTGCCGCTGTTCATCATCCCGGCGCGCCTGATGGCGACGCGGCTGCAGCGGATCACCCGCGAGTCGTACGCGCTGAACGCCGAGATGTCGACGCAGATGACCGAGCGCTTCAACGTCTCGGGCGCGCTGCTGGTCAAGCTGTTCGGCCGACCGGAAGACGAGGAGAAGCTGTTCCGCGGCAAGGCTCGGCGGGTCGCCGACATCGGCGTACAGCAGGCGATGTACGGGCGCATCCTGTTCGTGTCGCTGACTCTCGTCGCGACGTTCGGCACCGCGCTCGTCTACGGCCTCGGCGGCTACCAGGCCGCGACCGACCCGAAGATGCTCGGCACCGTCGTCGCGCTGGCCGCGTACCTCAACCGGCTGTACGGGCCGATCACGGCGCTGTCCAACATCCAGGTCGACGTGATGACCGCGCTGGTGTCGTTCGACCGGGTCTTCGAGGTGCTCGACCTGCCGCCGGCGATTGCCGACCGACCGGACGCGGTCGACCTGGCCACCGCGCCGGGGGAGCCGACGACGGTCGAGTTCGACCACGTCGGGTTCCGCTACCCGACCGCCGCCGAGGTGTCGCTCGCCTCGCTCGAGTCGGTCGCCGTACTCGACCAGGTGCCGGAGAAGGAGGTCCTGCACGACGTGTCGTTCCGGATCGAGCCGGGCCAGCTCGTCGCGCTGGTCGGCCCGTCCGGTGCCGGCAAGACGACGATCTCGCAACTCGTCACCCGGATGTACGACGTGCAGCAGGGCGCGGTCCTCGTCGGTGGTCGCGACGTCCGCGAGGTGACGCTGCGGTCGCTGCGCGACACGGTCGGCGTCGTCACGCAGGACGCGCACATGTTCCACGACACGATCCGCGCGAACCTGTCGTACGCGCGGCCGGACGCCACCGACGACGAGCTGTGGGCCGCGGTCGACGCGGCCCAGACCGGCGAGCTGCTGCGCGACCTGCCGGACGGGCTGGACACGGTCGTCGGCGACCGCGGCTACCGGATGTCCGGCGGCGAGAAGCAGCGGCTCGCGATCGCCCGGCTGCTGCTGAAAGCGCCGTCGGTCGTCGTACTCGACGAGGCGACCGCGCACCTCGACAGCGAGTCGGAGGTCGCCGTCCAGCGGGCGCTCAAGACCGCGCTCGCCGGCCGCACGTCATTGGTCATCGCGCACCGGCTGTCGACGATCCGCGAGGCCGACCAGATCCTCGTCGTCGACGACGGCCGCATCGTCGAGCGCGGCACGCACGACGAGCTGCTGTCGGCCGGGGGGCTGTACGCCGAGCTCTACCAGACGCAGTTCCAAAGCCAGGACGTGCCGGTGCAGAGGCTGTAACCTTTGCCTCGGTATCCAACGCGTCGCGGGGGGAGTCCGATGGCTCGGCGGTTCGTGGCGCTGCTCGGCGCGGTTGTCTCGTTGCTCGCGTGGGTGCTTCCGGTGCAGCAGGCCGCTGCCACGACATGGTCGTCGCGCAGCCTCGGGCACACGCCCTTCACGTGCAGCGACACCTCGATGTGGGTGAAGCACTACGTCAACGCCAACACGACCATCTACGCCGCCGCCACCGACAAGTGCGGGCATTTCAGCTTCGTGACCGGCAGCCCGACCGCCGGCTACCACGTCGAGCGGACGCCGTTCGGCGGGTACAAGGGCTCGGCGGACAACATCGACGCGATCGCCCGCGACGGTACGACGACGTACTTCTTGCGCCGCAACCCGGAGTACGTCGGCCGGCTGGAAATCTGGGCTCGGTCGAGCACCGGCAAGTACACGTTGTTCAAGCTGCTCACCGGCTACGAGAACGTCGGCCAGAACACGCACCCCGACGACCTGGTCGTCGCCGGCGGGCACTGGACCGCGGCGTGGACCCAGCTCGTCAACGGCAAGAGCGAGGTCTTCGTCAACTCCACCCTCGCCGGCCACAACGGTCGCGCGCAGGTCGCGACCCCGACTCCGGCGTCGTTCGGCGACTGGGACCCCTACGTCGTCCTGCGCACGTCGACCGACGCGGAGGTGGTCTACCGGACGCTCGGGGCCAGCGACGCGGCGGCGCTGCATCTGCGCCACGTCGTGCAGGGGGGCTTCTCCGCGGACCGGGTGCTCGTGCACGTCACCGGCTCGGTCGTGGTCACCGGCCGGGTGCTGGCGCGCAGCTCCGCGGCGTACTTCCTCTTCAACGACTACTTCGACTCGACGCAGACGCACGCGCTCGGCCTGATCTCCGACACCGGCAGCGCTGCCCACTCGGCGACGGCGGCGAAGGGGAACCTCTACGGCCAGCTCGCGGTCGACTCGGTGAGCGGCCATCTGTTCGCGGTGACCTCGGTCTTCCAGACCGGTACCAGCCCGACGCTGTACTCGAACGCGAGCGGCGCGTGGCGCGGTGCCGCGCTCGCGGTCGGCACTCGCGACATCGGGTTCGACGCGCTCACGGCGTACTCGTCGAAGGTCGCGGTGTACTACTCGCCGGCCGGCACCTACCAGGACACGGTCTACTACCAGCACTGACCGGCGACCGTGGGACAATGGGCGCACCGCCCGCCCCACCTCGGAGAGATTCGCCGTGCCCCGCTCGCTGGAAGCCAGACGCCTCGCCGTCGTCGAGGCGTTGCGCGCGGTCGCGGCCGAGCCGCTGCCGGTGCCGCGCCCGGAGCCTTCGGTGATCGACGCCGTCGGTGCGGTCGGTGCGCGGCTCGACGACCTGTCCGGCCGGCTCGACGAGGTCCTCGCCCGGCTCGGCTCCGTCGAGACGGCGCTGCTCGAGTCCGCCTGGGAGCAGCCCTGCCCGGAGCGGGCGACCGAGGAGACCGAGCCGGAGTCGACGGTGTCGGTCCCCGCGGTCGACGGCCTCGCCGAGGGCCGCATGTCCTCGGTCGCCGCGAAGGCTTTGTTCGGCCACTGACCATCGGCAAGCGTGCGCTGCCTGGTGCGCCATGGCGCGCCGGGGCGCACACACTTCGGGTAGGTCGCTAGGCAGGTCGCTAGAGCGTGCGCAGCGCTCCGCCGTCGACCGGTACGACGAGACCGGTGAGGTACGACGCCGCCGGTGACAGCAGGAACGCCGCCACCCGGCCGAACTCCTCCGGTTCGCCCATCCGCCGCAGCGGGATCGTCTGAGCCAGTTGCTCGCGGTCGGCGGGGTCGGGCACCAGCGACGTCATCCGGTCGGTCAGCAGCCGCCCCGGCAGCAGCGAGAACGCGCGGATGCCGCGCGGCCCCAGCTCGTCGGCGAGCTGCTTGGCCCACATCGCGAGCCCGGGCCGTAGCCCGTTGCTGATCTCGATGCCCGGGATCGGCGACTTCGACGACGTCGACAGCACCAGCCCGATCGCGGCGCCGTCGCCGAGGTGCGGCACCAGCGCACGCGCCATTCGGACCGCGCCCAGGAACACCGACTCGAACGCGTCCCGCCACTGCTCGTCGGTCGCGCCGAGCGCCGCCGTACCGGGTGGGCCGCCGACGCTGACCAGCGCGCCGTCGAGCCGCCCCCACGTCTGCAGCGCGGCCTCGACCAAAACCGCAGCGGTCCCGGGCTCGGCGTTGTCGGCCGCGACGCCGTGGGCCGCGTCCGATCCGAGCGACGCGACAGCGGCCTCCACCGACGACTGCGACCGCGACGACACCACGACCCGCGCGCCGTCGTCGACGAGGCAACGCGCGGTCGCGAAGCCGAGCCCTTTGGTGCCGCCGGTGACGACGTAGACGCGACCGCCGAGCCCGAGGTCCACTAGATGAGGCTCCGCAGCACGTACTGGAGGATCCCGCCGTGCCGGTAGTACTCGGCCTCGCCCGGCGTGTCGATCCGGACCGTGACCGTGAACTCCTTGTCGCCACCTTCCGGCGACGTGGCGCGGACCGTGAGCTGCCGCGGGATGTCGCCACCACCGGCCAGCCCGGCGATCTCGAACACCTCCTCGCCGGTGAGGCCGAGCGACTCGCGGCTCTCGCCGTCGGAGAACTGCAGCGGCAGGACGCCCATCCCGATCAGGTTGGAGCGGTGGATGCGCTCGTACGACTCGGCGATGACGGCGCGGACGCCGAGCAGCATCGTGCCCTTCGCGGCCCAGTCGCGCGACGACCCGGACCCGTACTCCTTGCCGGCGAGCACGACGAGCGGCACGCCCTCGTCGGCGTAGCGCTGTGCCGCGTCGTAGATGGACATCTGCTCGCCGTCGGGGAGGTGCCGGGTGACGCCGCCCTCGGTGCCGGGTGCGAGCTGGTTGCGCAGCCGGATGTTGGCGAACGTGCCGCGGATCATCACCTCGTGGTTGCCGCGCCGCGACCCGTACGAGTTGAAGTCCTTGCGCTCGACGCCGTGCTCGGTGAGGTACGAGCCGGCGGGCGAGTCGGTCTTGATCGAGCCGGCGGGGGAGATGTGGTCGGTCGTGACGCTGTCGCCGAGCACCGCCAGCACGCGCGCGCCGGTGATGTCGGTCAGCGGCGCGGGCTCGCGCGTCATCCCGTCGAAGTACGGCGGGCGCCGTACGTAGGTCGAGTCGTCCTTCCACTCGAACGCGTCGCCGGTCGGCACGTCGAGCGAGCGCCACCTGTCGTCGCCGGCGAACACGTCGCCGTACGACGAAGCGAACCCGCTCGCCTGCACGGACGACGCGACGATCTCGGAGACGTCTTGCGGCGACGGCCAGATGTCGGCGAGGTAGACGTCCTTGCCGTCCGGGTCCTGGCCGATCGGGTCGCGCTGCAGGTCGATGTCCATCGTGCCGGCCAGCGCGTACGCGACGCACAGCGGCGGCGACGCGAGGTAGTTCATCTTCACGTCGGGGTTGATCCGGCCTTCGAAGTTGCGGTTGCCGGACAGCACCGAGACGACCGCGAGGTCGTGGTCGTTGACCGCCTGCGACACCTCGGGGATGAGCGGGCCGCTGTTGCCGATGCAGGTCGTGCAGCCGTAGCCGACGAGACCGAAGCCGAGCTTCTCGAGGTACGGCGTGAGGCCGGCCTTGTCGTAGTAGTCCATGACGACCTTGGAGCCGGGCGCGAGCGACGTCTTCACCCACGGCTTGCGGGTCAGGCCGCGCTCGACCGCGTTCTTCGCGAGCAGGCCGGCGCCGACCATGACGAACGGGTTGGACGTGTTGGTGCACGACGTGATCGCGGCGACGACGACGGCGCCATGGTCGAGCTCGAACTCGGTCCCGTCGTCGAGGCGCACGCGCGCACGCGCCGTCGTACGGTCGCCAGCCTGGTCGCCGGGCGCGCCCGCGGGCTCGTCGTGCGCGCCGTCGTGGCTGACCGCGGGCGGGTCGCTCGCCGGGAACGACTCCTTCGACGCCTCGTTGGCGCTGTTGCCGTTGCCGTTGCCGTTGTCCGTCGCGACGTACGACGTGAGCGCCTTGCGGAAGCTGTCCTTCGCGGCCGACAGGGCGACCCGGTCCTGCGGGCGCTTGGGGCCGGCGAGCGACGGCTCGACCGTCGACAGGTCGAGCTCCAGCGTCTCGCTGAAGACCGGCTCGTGGTCGGGGTCGTGCCAGAGGCCCTGCTCCTTCGCGTACGCCTCGACCAGCGCGACGAGCTCGTCGCTGCGGCCGGTGAGGCGCAGGTAGGTCAGCGTCTCGTCGTCGATCGGGAAGATCGCGCAGGTGCTGCCGTACTCCGGCGACATGTTGCCGATCGTCGCGCGGTTGGCCAGTGGGACGGCGGCGACGCCCGGCCCGTAGAACTCGACGAACTTGCCGACCACGCCGTGCTTGCGCAGCAGCTCGGTGATGGTGAGGACGAGGTCGGTCGCGGTCGCGCCTTCGGGCAGCTCGCCCGAGAGCTTGAAGCCGACGACGCGCGGGATGAGCATCGACACCGGCTGGCCGAGCATCGCGGCCTCGGCCTCGATGCCGCCGACGCCCCAGCCGAGCACGGCGAGGCCGTTGATCATCGTCGTGTGCGAGTCGGTGCCGACGAGCGTGTCGGGGTACGCCACGCCGTCCTTCTCGAAGACCACGCGGGCGAGGTACTCGAGGTTGACCTGGTGCACGATGCCGGTGTCCGGCGGCACGACGGTGAAGCCCTCGAACGCGTCCTGGCCCCAGCGTAGGAACTGGTAGCGCTCCTTGTTGCGCTCGAACTCCAGCTCGGCGTTGCGCTCGAACGCCTCCGGCGCGCCGAACACGTCGACGATGACCGAGTGGTCGATGACGAGCTCGGTCGGGACCAGCGGGTTGATCTTCGTCGCGTCGCCGCCGAGTGCGTGCATCGCCTCGCGCATCGCGGCGAGGTCGACGACACACGGCACGCCGGTGAAGTCCTGCATGATGACCCGCGCGGGGGTGAACTGGATCTCGGTGTCGGGCTCCGCCTTCGGGTCCCACGACGCGAGCGCGCGGATCTGGTCGGCCGTGACGAGGTGGCCGTCCTCGTTGCGCAGCAGGTTCTCCAGCAACACCTTGAGCGAGTAGGGGAGCCGCTCGCTGCCCGGCACCTTGTCGAGCCGGTAGATCGTCACGTCCTTGCCGCCGACGGAAAGCGTGGCGCGGGCGTCGAAACTGTTGGCGTTAGTCATCGGGCGTGCTCCTCGTGGTCGTGTCCGGAGTCTCGCGTACGGCTTGCTCGACCAGGTCGAGCACCCCGTCGAGATGGGCGATCGGCATCCCCGTCGCGAGGTGCGCGACGAGGCCGTCGTACACCAGGGAGAGAAAGGCGGCGAGGGTCGTGACGGGTACGTCGCGGCGTACGACGCCGGCGTCGCGCTGGCGCGCGAGCCGGGCCTGGGTGGCGCGGGCGATGCCCTTGAGATGCTGCTCCCAGGCCTGGTTGAACTCACCGTCGGTGCGCAGCCGACGGGCGACTTCGAGCTGCACGCCGAGCCAGCCGGCGTCCTTGTAGCGCAGCCTTCTCATCGCCTCGACGAGGCCGGCCTCGTCGACGAGGCCCGCGACCTCCTCGGCGTCCTCGCGGGCGAGGGCGAGGAACAGCGCGTCCTTGTCCGGGAAGTGGTGGAAGATCGCGCCCCGCGATAGGCCGGTCTCCTCTTCGAGGATCTTGACCGTGGCGCCCTCGTAGCCGTGGGTGGCGAAGGCGCGGCGGGCGCCGTCGAGGACCCGGCGGCGGGTGGCCTCGAGGCGTTCGGCGGAGACCTTCGGCACGTCCCCCACCCTATCAAACCGTACGTACGTCTTGCAATAAGGGTGGGTGTGGAGCCGCCGCGACCCGGCGTAGGCTGGATGACCGCACATTTTCCGGGAGGGTCCGCGATTGTCCGGCAAGGTCGACGAGGTCGAGCGCGAGCAGGCGCACCTCACCCGGCTCTACGACCGGCTCGACCTGCTGCGCGACCAGACCCGGGAGCGGCTGGCCGAGGTACGCCGGCGCGAGCGCGGCGGCACCCCGCAAAACCGCAGCGAGCGGGATGCGTTCGCCACGATGTACGAAGACCGGCTCGCGCAGCTCAACGCGGTCGAGTCCGGGCTGTGCTTCGGCCGGCTCGACATGGCCGGCGGCGAGCGCCACCACGGCGGCCGCATCGGCCTGACCGACGACAGCCACGACACGCTGCTGGTCGACTGGCGGGCGCCGGTCGCCGAGCCGTTCTACCGCGCGACCGCGACCGACTCGCTCGGCGTCGTACGGCGGCGCCACCTGCGGACCCGCGGCCGGCGGCTGCTCGACGTCGAGGACGACGTATTCGACCTCGAGGCGCTGACCGACGAGGACCGTACGACGCTCGGCGGCGAGGGTGCGTTGCTGGCCGCGCTGACCGCGCGCCGGACCGGCCGGATGCGCGACATCGTGGAGACGATCCAGGCCGAGCAGGACCTCGTCATCCGCGCCGACCCGTCCGGCGTACTCGTCGTGCAGGGCGGGCCCGGCACCGGCAAGACCGCGGTCGCGCTGCACCGCGCGGCGTACCTGCTCTACACGCACCGCGAGCAGCTCGCCCGCACCGGCGTGCTCGTCGTCGGGCCCAACTCGGTGTTCCTGCGCTACATCGAGCAGGTGCTGCCGTCGCTCGGCGAGACCGGCGTCGTGCTCGCGACACTGGCGACCCTGGTTCCGGGCGTGGTCGTCACCGCGGAGGACTCGCCGGCCGCGGCGGCCGCGAAGGCGGACATCGCGATGGCCGACCGCGTCGCCGCCGCGGTCGCGTCGTACCAGCGGGTTCCGTCCGAGCCGCGGGTCGTGGTGTTCGACGAGCACGAGCTGGTCCTGACGCCGCAGCAGATTGCCGGTGCCCGCTCGCGCGCGCGCCGCAGCGGCCGCCGGCACAACCGCGGCCGGTACACGTTCGCGAAGCAACTGCTGCGGATGCTGGTGCGCGACCTCGTCACCGCCGACCCCGAGCTGTCCGGCCAGCGCTGGGTCGTGCAGAACCTCATGCGCAGCGACGACTTCCGCGAGCTCGTGAACGACTTGTGGCCGCTGGTCAGCCCGACCGAGCTGGTCGAGCGCATGTACGCCGCCGACCGCGGGCCGCTGCGCCGCGAGCCGGGGAGCGGCTGGACGGTCGGCGACGTACCGGTGCTCGACGAGGCGTGGGCGCTGCTCGGCGACCCGCAGGAGATGGTCGAGATCGCGCAGCACCGCCGCCGCATTCGCGACGACGTGGCGTACGCGCGCGAGGTCGTCGCGGCGACGATGACCGACATCAGGGTGGACGCGGCGACGGTGGCCGCGCGCTATGCGGGCGGCACTGGGTCGCAGTCGGTCGCCGAGCGCGCGGGTCGCGACGCGGCGTGGCACTACGGGCACGTGATCGTCGACGAGGCGCAGGAGATGTCGCCGATGGCGTGGCGGATGCTGGTACGGCGGTGCCCGACGCGGTCGATGACGGTCGTCGGCGACATCGCGCAGACCAGCGCCGAGTGGGGCGCGCGGTCGTGGGAGGACGTACTCGAACCGGTCGCGCCCGGGCGTTGGCGGTCGGTCGAGCTGTCGGTCAACTACCGGACGCCGGCCGAGATCATGGCGGTCGCCGCCGACGTCCTGCACGCGGTCGACCCGGGCGCAAAGGCACCGGAGTCGGTGCGCGAGACGGGCGCCCCGCCGGTCGCGCGGCGGGTGGTCGCCGGTGCCGATGTTGCTGCGGTGGTCGCGGACGAGGCTGCCGCGGCATACGCGACGGCCGAGGGCGGCACGGTCGGCGTGCTCGTCCCGCCGTCGATGCTCGACGAGGTCTTGTCGGCGGTGGTCGAGCGGCTGCCGTCGGTCGCGGCGGGGGAGCCGCTGGAGGCGCCGGTGTCGGTGCTCACGGTGACGGCGGCGAAGGGGCTCGAGTTCGACAACGTCGTGCTCGTCGAGCCGGCCGCGGTCGTCGCCGGCGGCGTGCACGGGCTGCGCGACCTGTACGTCGCGCTGACCCGCGCGACCCAGCAGCTCGTCGTGGTGCACACCGGCGACCTGCCGCCGGTGCTGTCCGGTCTGGGCTGAGCCGCCGGGCAACCATTCGTCCGGTCTGGCCGGTCCATGCTGGTGTGACGGTGCTGGCGGCGGTGGGGGGAAGCAGCGTGGCGGGCGAGGAGCGCGTGACGTTCGCCGACTTCGTCGTCGGCCGGGGGCAGGCGCTGCAGCGCACGGCCTTCCTGCTGACCGGCGACTGGGCGCTTGCCGAAGACCTCGTGCAGACCGCGCTCGCCCGTGCCTACCCGCGCTGGGACCGCATCGCCCGCGACAACCCGGAGGCCTACGTCCGGCGGGTGCTCGTGAACACGTGGTCGTCGTGGTGGCGGCGGCGGTGGCGCGGCGAAGTGCCGACCGACGAGATGCCCGAGCGGGCCGTCCGGGACGAGTACGCCGGCGCCGACCGCCGGTCCGCCGTACAGGACGCGCTGACGCGGCTGCCGCGCCGCCAGCGAGCGATTGTCGTACTGCGCTACCACGAAGACATGACCGAGCCGCAGGTCGCGCACGCGCTCGGCATCTCGGTCGGCACGGTCAAGAGCCAGACCAGCAAGGCGTTGACGAAGCTGCGCGGCGACGCCGCGCTGACCGGTTACGGCGCGTCCGTAGCGACGGGTGGTGAGTGACATGTCGATGACCAGCGAAGAGCAGGCGCTGCGCAACGCGTTGAGCGATGTGGCAGTCACGGGCCAGCCGATCGCCCCGCCCGACCGGGTCGACGGCGTACGGCGCAAGTACGCGCGGCGCCAGCAGCATCGGATGGTCGCCCTCGGCGCGGCCGTCGTGGTTGCCGTCGTAGGTGTCGCGCTCGGCGCTGTGGGGCTGCGCGTCGGCCACGGCACGGCGGATCGGTTCGCGCACCGAGACCTGCCGAAGTGGGCACTGTCGTGGCCGGAGCATCGCGACCGCTCCATCCCGGACGCCTACCTCGCCACCGCCTACAGGTCGTGGCGGCTGGACAACCCGGACGCCGCGGTCGGACCGGGCGCGCAGGTGATCTGGTACCTCGCCGAGCGCATCCCCGACGGCCAGCTCGCGCTTGCGTTCGAGGTCGGCGGCGCGGACACGGTCCCGACGTTCGTGGTCGGTACGACGGACGCGAAGTCGCTCGGCACCTATACGACCGCGCACCTGAGCAAGGACTCGTCGCTGTGGGGCTCGAGCTGGGACGCCCCCGGCGTCTACCTCACCCCGGCCTCCGTCATCGGGATGTACGCGCACGCAGAGGGCGACCTGAGCGGCCGCAACGCCGTCGTGCTCCTCACCGGCCCGCGCGCCCGGTCCGCCGCGGTGAGCTACGTCGACCCGACCGGCCATGTGACCCGGACGCTGCTCATGACTGAAGGCTTCGCGGCGGTGCAGCTCGGCCCGCTGCGCACTCGCGTGCATGTCGACGCGATCCGCGCCGGCGACGGCCACCGGCTCGCCGGCGACCTCGACGTCGGCGTGCCGGGAACTGACGACGACCCGGCGAGGGGGTCGGGCTCGTTCACTCCCGACCTCATGCCGATCCCGCCGTTCCCCGACGCTCCCACCGAGCCGGTCGGGCCCGGCGAGATGTGGGGCCAGGAGAACTTCTCCCAGGCCGCGCTCGTCCCCGGCTGGCCGCTGCACGCGACCCTGATCTACGCGCGCTGTTTCGGGCGGTCGCGGTCGATCGCGATCCACGTCGACAGCGACGTGCGGGCGCAGACGGTGGTGATCCCCTGCGACGACCGGGAGCACGTGGTCAACGGACCGGGCTTCCTCAAGACCGGTACGACGGAGGACACCAGCAATCTCTATCCGGGACAGAAGGGCATCGCGCAGAGCGTCGACGTCTACTCGGACGGCGAGACGTCGTGGCGGGCCGTGGTCGTCGCGCGCTGACCGTCGGCGTCAGAAGATGACCGGGCACCACGGCAGCCGGGACCAGCCGAACGCGACCGACAAGTCGTTGAGCCGCAACGGGTTCGTCGTACTCACCCGTCCCGCGGCGGCGAGCGCGGTGAGCGGCGTGCCGCCGAGGTACGCGGCGCCGAGCGCCTCGACGTCGAGCGCGACATCGGCCGCCGCGTCTGTGCGTTCGCAGTCGGCGACCCCGTCGCCGTCGGCCACGAGCCGCCAGGTGCCGGCGTTCCACGGGCACCGGTCGTCCGTGACCGCGACCGCGACGTCGACCGGCCGGGCGTACCGGCGGCCGGACAGCGCCGCCGGCACGTCGACGACACGCGCGTGCAGCCCGTCGGTGATGATGCTGCGGGCCTGCCGCGGGTCGGTGAGCACGTGCGGGATCGCGCTGTCGAGCGGCTGGTTCCACCAGCGCACCCGGCGCATCAGGTCGAGCGAGAGCAGCAGCCGGGTCACCGCGAGATCCGCGGCGGGGTCGAGCGCCCGCTGCGCGATCACGGCGATGTCGCCGTCGGCGATCGCGTGCCCGCGGACCGCGCTCGCCTTGGTCGAGTACGTCGCGTACCCGGCCGGCCGGCCGCCTCGGGTCGCGAGCACACCTTGCATCGCGGACCGGCCATGCCGTCTCGACTCGAGGTCGGCCAGCGCCGTCTCGACCCATCGCGCGTCGCGGACGAACTGACCTGGCCGCTCGTCGACGACGGCGCGCTCGATCGCCTCGACCGCGTCTTGCATATCGGCCGGCGCGACGAGCCGTACCTCGACCGACTCGTCGACCGGCAGGTCCCGCCGTACGGCGGTCTGCGTGCGGTCGATCTCGACGTCCATCCGCCGGGACGCCAGCCCGTAGCCGTACCGGCCGTAGATCGCCGCCTCCGACGCCCACAGCACGGCGACCGGCTCGCCGCGCTCGTGGATGTCGGCGAGCTGCCGCTGCATCATCGACGTGAGCACCCCGCGCCGGCGGTGCGTCGGGCTGACCCCGACGTACGTCACGCCCGCGGCCGGCAGCCGCCCGCCGGGGACGGCGAGGTCGAACGTGAACGCACCCGCGGTGCCGACCATCTCGTCGCCGTCGAAGGCGGCGAGGGTGCGGCCGGCCTCCGCGGTGAGCCGGTCGAGCGCGATCTCCTCCGGCCGGACGTCCTCGCCGAACGCGCGGCTGATCATCCGGAAGAAGTGGTCGAGCTCGTCGTCGGTGACCGTGCGCAGCGGGTACGGCGTGTCTCCCATGCCGCTGGTCCTACCGCATCCCGGCGGCCGAGTCAGCCCGGTTTTCGGTGGGTGCGCCACGGGGCGGTCGGCCGCCGGTCGTTTCACGGTCCGAGCGGGCGTCGTACAGGCCGTGAAACGACCGCACCCCCGCGCGCGTCGTACCGTGAGTCCGTGATTGACCCGGACGCGGTGTCCCGGTGCGAGCGGCTGCTCGACGACGCGCGGCGCGTCACCGTGCTCACCGGCGCCGGCATCTCGACCGACTCGGGCATCCCCGACTACCGCGGCCCCAACGGCTTGTGGACCCGCAATCCCGAAGCCGCCCGGATGTCGTCGCTCGCCGACTACGTCGCGGACCCGGAGGTACGGCGGCGGGCGTGGCAGTCGCGCACGGCGCACCCCGCCTGGACCGCCGAGCCCAACGACGCGCACCGCGCCCTCGTCGCGCTGCAAGACAGCGGCAAGCTCGTCGCGCTGCTCACCCAGAACGTCGACGGCCTGCACCAGCGGGCTGGCTCCGACCCCGGTCTCGTCATCGAGCTGCACGGCACGATCTGGTGGGCCGAGTGTCTCGACTGCGGCGCGCGCACGCCGATGGCCGACGAGCTCGCCCGCGTCGGCGACGACGTGCCGGACCCGCCCTGCTCGGCCTGCGGCGGGATCCTGAAGTCCGCGACGATCTCCTTCGGCCAGCAGCTCGACCCCGACGTCGTCCGGCGCGCGGTCGCGGCCGCGTCGTCGTGCGACCTGTTCCTCGCGGTCGGCTCGTCGCTCACGGTGCAGCCGGCCGCCGGGCTGTGCCAGGTCGCCGTCGACGCCGGCGCGGACCTCGTCGTCGTCAACGCCGAA